>JAOTYY010000149.1 GCA_029861595.1 Gammaproteobacteria bacterium | reverse complement strand
ATACCAATATGGCGGCCTTGCAGGGCTATACCATCGGTCTGTACCGGGAGTTGGAGGAAAAGTCCGGCCAATCGTGCGGCCTGCACCACGTCGGCGGACTGACACTGGCCAGCAACGCCGAGCGTCTGGACTTTCTCAAAGCCGAGCGCGCCAAACATCGCTACATGGGCCTGGAGACGCGCATCGTCGGCCCGGAGGAAATTCGCGAGCTGTCACCGATAACCAATACCGACGGTGTGCTGGGTGCGCTCTACGATCCGCTGGACGGCCACCTTGATCCGTCCGGCACCACACACGCCTACGCCAAGGCGGCGCGCGACCAGGGAGCGGAAATCGTGTTGCGCAACAAGGTAGTCAGCCTGAGCGCGCGTAACAACGGCCACTGGGAAGTGGTCACAGAGCAGGGAACCATCGTTGCCGAACATGTGGTGAACGCGGCCGGTCTGTGGGCTCGCGAGGTCGGGCAAATGGCGGGCGTCTACTTGCCACTGCACCCGATGGAGCACCAATATCTGGTCACTGACGACATCGCCGCTGTCTACAATCACGGTTCGGAGCTGCCGCACGTAATGGATCCCGAGGGCGAGAGCTATCTACGTCAGGAAGGGCGGGGCCTGGTGATCGGGTTCTACGAGCAGGCCTGTGAACCCTGGGCCGTCGACGGAACGTCGTGGGATTTCGGGCACGAGCTGCTCACCGACAATCTGGCGCGCATCGGTGACTCGCTGGAAATCGCTTACCGACGTTATCCGGTACTGGAAGCGGCGCAGATCAAACGCGTCATCAACGGGCCGTTCACTTTTGCACCCGATGGCAATCCGTTGGTGGGGCCGGTGCCGGGATTGGCTAACTACTGGACGGCCTGCGCTGTGATGGCGGGGTTCAGTCAGGGCGGCGGAGTCGGCCTGACCCTGGCCGAGTGGATGGTGGAGGGTGAGCCATCGCGTGACGTGTTTGCGATGGACGTGGCGCGCTTTGGCGACTACTGCACACGCACGTACACGCGCGTTAAGGTGCGCGAGAACTACCAGCGGCGGTTCGCGGTCGGTTATCCGAACGAGGAATTACCAGCCGGTCGGCCGCTGCAGACCACGCCGGCGTATGGCATCTGGAAGGCCAGGCGCGCGGTGTACGGGCAAGCCTACGGTATGGAGGCAGTGAATTATTTTGCACCCGCCGGGGAACCGCTGTTCGAGACACCGACATTTCGGCGCTCCAATGCCTTTGCAGCCACCGCGGAAGAGTGTCGTGCGGTTCGCACTGCGGTTGGGGTCAACGAAATCCACAATTTCGGCAAGTACGAAGTCAGCGGCCCGGGGGCGGCCGATTGGCTGGCTTATCTGATGGCCGGGAGGGTGCCGGCAGAGGGGCGCGTGACGTTGACACCCATGCTTAGCCCGCGCGGCCGCCTGATCGGTGATTTTACTATCTCGCGGCTGACTGCGCAGACCTTTCAGCTTACCGCTTCGTTCGCTGCACAGGCCTTTCACATGCGATGGTTCGAGGCACGCCGGCCGGCTGATGTACGACTGCAGAACGTGTCGCTGAGCCGGGTCGGGATGCAGATCGCCGGTCCACGCGCCCGGGAGTTGCTCCAGCGGTTGACGTGCAGCGATGTAAGCAACGTCGCGCTGCCGTTCCTGTCGGTACGCGAGATGGAGGTCGGTCTCTGCCGTGCTATCGTGCAACGGCTTTCCTATACCGGCGATCTAGGGTATGAAATTTACGTTCCAATCGAACAGCAGGTAGCGTTGCTGCTGGCGATCGAAGAAGCTGGGGAGGATTTGCAGCTGCGTCCTTTCGGGATGCGCGCGATGATGAGTCTGCGACTGGAGAAATCGTTCGGCTCCTGGCTGCGGGAATACAAGCCGGATTACACGGCGCAGGAGACGGGACTGGACCGTTTTATCGACTACGCCGGCAACAGTGAGTTCATCGGTCGCGCGGCGGCGCTGGAGGAGCGCCACCGTGCGCCGCAGCGCCGTCTGTGCACGTTTGTAGTCGAGGCGGACGACGCGGACTGCTGGGCCGATGAACCGATCTGGCACGACGGCAAAGTGGTCGGATTTGTCACCTCCGGCGGGTATGCGCATTTCGTGCAGTGTTCCGTTGCCCTGGGCTTCCTGCCTTGTGCTCTGATCGAGGATGGCCGCACAGTGGAAATAGAGATTCTCGGCGAACGCCGCCCGGCACACCTCGTCGCGCAGCCGTTGCTGGATCCTGAGGGGAAACGCATGCGCGGCTGACGGAGTTCGCAGTGTGCAGGCTGTAGTCGTTGACGCGAGTCCGGTTTGCACCTATAGTTTCACTCAGCGCCGATTTGACGTTTCAGCTTGCGGGCGCTTTACAAATACTGCTAAAGCGAGCGCCACAAGCCCGCTTTAGCCACTGCGGGTTTTTTTGTGCCCGCCGAACAGAGAGCGGGAACAGAAATGGCAAAACACGCCAGTGGAAATCAACCGGAGACTGACGCCGTACGCGCCGGTCATATTCGTTCACCGGAGGGCGAACACAGCGAAGCGCTGTTTCTGACCTCGAGTTTCGTTTTTTCGTCGGCCGAGGAAGCCGCGCAGCGGTTCTCCGGCGATCAGCCCGGCAACGTTTATTCGCGTTTCACCAATCCCACCGTGCGCTCGTTCCAGGATCGCCTGGCGGCGCTGGAAGGCGGGAAGGCGTGCGTGGCGACGGCCTCGGGCATGTCAGCGATCCTGTCATTGTGTCTGGCGTTACTGAGCCAGGGCGAGCACATCGTTTGCGCTCGCGGCGTGTTCGGGTCGACGACCATGCTGTTGAAAAACTACCTCTCCAAGCTGGGGATAGCCACGACACTCGTGCCGCTAACCGATCTGCAAGCCTGGCGCGATGCGATCACCAGCAAGACCCGTTTGCTGCTGGTGGAAACCCCCAGCAATCCACTGATGGAAATAGCCGATATCGCGGCGTTGAGCAAAATCGCGCATCGGCATGACGCACTGCTGGTGGTTGACAATGCCTTCTGCACGCCCGCGTTGCAGAAGCCGCTGGAACTGGGCGCCGACCTGGTGGTGCACTCGGCTACTAAATATCTGGACGGGCAGGGGCGCTGCGTTGGTGGTGCTATAGTCGGTGACGCGGAACTGGTTGGCAAGGAAGTATTCGGATTTCTGCGCACCGCCGGGCCGACTATGAGTCCGTTCAATGCCTGGGTATTCAGCAGAGGGCTCGAGACGCTGGGGATTCGCATGCGCGCGCACTGCGAGCAAGCGCAGGCTCTTGCGGAATGGTTGCGGCAGCAACAGGCCGTGAGCAGGATTTATTACCCGGGATTAGCTGAGCACCCGGGACATTCACTGGCGGCGAAACAGCAGTCGGGCTTCGGCGGCGTAGTCACGTTCGAGGTATTCGGTGGTCGTGAAGCGGCCTGGCAGATAATCGACCAGACGCAAATGATTTCGATAACCGCAAATCTGGGCGACGTCAAAACTACGATCACTCATCCGGGCACGACGACCCATGCAAAGTTGAGCGACGAAGAGCGTGCCGTTGCTGGAATTACGCCCAGCTTGTTGCGCATCGCCGTGGGTCTGGAGTCGCTGGACGACATCAAGAAGGACTTGCAGCAGGGATTGGCCTCGCTGTCGCGCGCCGCTGCCTGTTAGGCGGGGACCGTCCAGTCGCGCGTTTTCAATTAGATCTCCGCGCTTGCGTACAGGGTTGCTGCGTAAGATGGTTTGCGCATTCCTTGACGGACGCGAAGGCCAGCACGCGCACTTGGCGCCGATTCTGCACTTGAATCACAGTTCGCGAGTCAGGGAAGTACCAGCTTGAATGGTTTTACGCTGACACTGGCATAGACACCGGCGTTGCGATACGGATCGTTGTCGGCCCAGGCCTGGGCCGCTTCCAGCGACTCGAACTCGGCGACAATGACACTTCCGGAAAACCCATTGGTGCCGGGGTCCTCGGCATCGACAGCGGGATTGGGGCCCGCCACGATCAGGCGTCCGGCCTCGCATAAAGCCTGTAAACAGCGCAGGTGCTCGGGACGCACGGCTTTGCGGCGTTCGAGACTGTCCTGGACGTCTTTGGCGACGATCGCATACAACATCAACTTTCCTCGGAAGGCACGGAATCAGTGTCGTCTTCCTGTTTCATGTAGCGGGAAAGATAGACGCCGATCCCCAGCACGTAGACGAACGTCAGACCGATCAGAATGAGTTTGAAGTTCACCCAGGACTGTTCGCTGTGGCTCGTCTTGTTGCACAGCGCCCGTGCATTGGCGAACTCGGCTTTGTCGCACTCGAGTTTTTCGAACGTTTGCGCGCTCAAGCCGGGGAGTGCAGCGGCCAATTCAGCTTCGGCCGCCTGATAGTCACGGGCAAAATAAATATTTGCCGCACCCGCAAACAGAAAAAACGCGACCCACATGAGATTAGCCCGTCGCCAGACGCCGTCAGGCACTTTGATGGCATGGCCAGCCATGCGTTCGAAGAGGGTTTTTTTACCCAGCAGCTGCGGAATCAGAAACACCACCGCGAACGCCCAATTGACCAGCGTCGGTTTCCACATGATGAACGCTTTGTCCCGCAACACGATAGTCAGCCCGCCGAGCACCAGAATGAGCGCCGCAGAAATCAAATGCATCTTCTCTAATCGCCGATGCCGGACCCAGAAAATCGCGACTTGCAGAATTGTCGCGGCTATCGCCACACCGGTCGCGAGAAACAGATCGCCGGCACCGTAGTAGATTCCGACGAACAGCAGCACCGGGAAAGTATCGAATAGAAGTTTCATACAGGCACCTGGAAATGCGGTGTATGTTACCGGAAAAGACTATACGATGCGCCATGGCTCAGTACTTCAAAGTACACCCGACGCATCCACAAAGCCGGTTGCTGACGCAGGCGGCGGCGGCGATAGATGCCGGTGCGGTCGCGGTGTATCCAACCGACTCTTGCTATGCGATCGGTTGCCACATCGGTGATAAACAAGCCATGGACCGCATTCGTGCCATCCGCCGCGTGGATGATCGCCACCACTTTACCCTGGTGTGCCGCGATCTGTCCGAAATTGCCAGTTACGCACGCGTAGACAACGCTACTTACAGACTGCTTAAAGCGCTTACTCCCGGTCCCTACACGTTCCTGCTGCGTGCGACCAGCGGTGTACCGCGCAGGTTGCAGAACCCGCGCCGTAAAACGATCGGTATTCGCGTACCCGATAATGTCATCGCGCAGTCGCTGTTGCATTGCCTGGACCAGCCGTTGATGAGCAGTACGCTGATATTGCCAAACGCGGCTGCTCCGCTCGCCGATCCAGAGGAAATACGCGAGCAGATGTCCGCACACGTGGATCTCATCATCGAGGGTGGGCACTGCGGTTACGAGCCGACCAGTGTCATCAACATGGCAGGCGACGTGCCGGAGATCGTGCGCCACGGGAAGGGCGACGTAGGCTTCCTCGAAGGTGAGTGACAGTGCGCTATTCTCACGCCCGCGTTCGCGTATAATCCCCCAACTCTAAGCTCGCGGCATACCTCGATTCCCAATCAGAAATGCCACATAACAATCTGATTGCCTTAGTAAAAACGTATAAATCCGTGCGCTCCATGCGATTTCCACAGGAAGATCTCGGCGCGTGAAGCAGCGCCTGTTCGGAGAACAACCCACGTGACTAGCGTTCCCTCGCAGCATCAGCGAGTCCTGTCCGGAATGCGCCCTACCGGCCGCCTGCACCTCGGTCACTACCACGGGGTGCTGAAGAACTGGGTTGAGCTGCAGCACAGTTACGAGTGCTACTACTTCGTCGCCGACTGGCATGCGCTGACCACCCACTACGAAGATCCGCGCATCATTGCGGAAACTACCTGGGACATCGTAATCGACTGGCTGGCTGCCGGCGTGAGTCCCGGTTCGGCGCGGCTGTTCATTCAATCGCGGGTGCCCGAACATGCCGAGTTGCATCTGCTGTTGTCCATGATTACACCGCTGGGCTGGCTGGAACGCGTGCCGAGCTTCAAGGACCAGCAGGAACGGCTCAAGGAACTGGATCTGGCAACGTACGGATTTCTTGGGTATCCGCTGTTGCAGAGCGCGGATATTCTGATCTACAAGGCGGGCTATGTACCGGTGGGAGACGATCAGGTCGCACACGTGGAACTCACGCGCGAAGTCGCGCGTCGCTTCAACTACATGTACGGCCGTGAAGCAGACTTCGAGCAGAAGGCGGAAACGGCGATTGCCAAAATGGGCAAGAAAAACGCCCGCCTTTATCGGGAACAACGGCGCCGCTACCAGGAGCAGGGTGATCAGCAGGCGTTGGAAGTGGCGCGCGCGCTGCTGGAGACGCAGCAGAACATTTCGTTCGGGGATAAGGAGCGCCTGTTCGGATTTCTGGAAGGGTCGGGAAAAATCATCCTGCCGGAGCCGCAGGCACTGCTTACGCAGGCGGCGCGCATGCCGGGGCTGGACGGGCAGAAAATGTCCAAGTCCTACGCTAACACCATCGAACTGCGAGCCGACCCTGAAGACGTCAGCAAAAAGTTGCGCACCATGCCGACCGACCCGGCACGGGTTCGCCGCTCCGATCCCGGGGAACCGGATAAATGTCCGGTATGGCAACTGCATCAGGTGTATTCTGACGACGGTACCCGCGACTGGGTAGTGCAGGGATGCCGTTCAGCCGGAATTGGTTGCCTGGAGTGCAAACAACCGGTGATCGACAAGGTGATCGCCGAAATAAATACGCTGCGCGAGCGGGCGCGCGAATACGAAGAGGATCCGAACGTGGTTCGGGAAATCATCGCTGAAGGCACCGAAGCGGCGCGCGATACGGCGCGCGACACGCTTGACGAGGTGCGCAAGGCGATGGGCGTGGTGTACCGTTGAAACGGGCTATTGATGGATAACGAACCGACAAAACCGGCCGTGCAGGAGGAAATGCCATTCGCTGTCGTGCAGGGCGAGCCGGTAACAGTGTTACCCAACGACCTATACATTCCACCCGATGCGCTGGAGGTAATTCTCGAAGCGTTCGCTGGTCCGCTGGATCTCCTGCTGTACCTGATCCGTCGCCAGAATCTGGACATTCTGGATATACCGATTGCGCAAATCACTCAGCAGTACATGGAGTACATCGCCATGATGGAAGAGTTGCGGCTGGAAATTGCCGCCGAATACCTGGTGATGGCAGCGGTACTCGCCGAAATCAAATCCCGCATGCTGTTACCACGGGTAGTGGAAGCGGAGGACGAAGAAGACCCGCGCGCGGAACTGGTACGGCGGCTGCAGGAATACGAGCGTTTCAAACAAGCCGCGCAGGATCTCGATACACTGCCGCGCATGGAACGCGATCTGTTTACCACGGCCGCGGAACTTCCCGAGATTCAACGCCGTATGGTGCTTCCGGATGTTTCGCTGGATGAGTTGCTGCGCAGTTTTCGCGACGTTCTCAATCGCGCCGACATGTTCACCCACCACAACATCGAACGCGAGGCGCTGTCGGTGCGTGAGCGCATGACGCTCGTTTTGAGCGCCCTGCAGGAGCGGGAGTTCGTCGAGTTCGGGAGTTTGTTTGCAGCCCGCGAAGGACGTTTAGGGGTGGTAGTGACATTTATTGCGTTACTGGAACTGCTCAAGGAGTCGGTGATCGAGTTGGTCCAATCCGAACCTTTTGCCGCCATTTACGTTAAGGCGGCGGACAGGCAATTGCAGGCGAGCTCATGAACGAAGAAATGTTGAAATCCACTATCGAAGCATTGCTGCTGGCAGCCGACAGGCCGCTGTCGACGCGCAACCTGGTCGAACTGCTGGCGGGCGAACACGAATCACCCAATCACGAAGACGTGCGCAGTGCGCTAGACGCGCTGGGCGAAGAGTGGCGCGCGCGCGGTGCGGAACTGGTTCGGGTGGCCAGCGGTTACCGTCTGCAGGTGCGCCAGACCTTCGAGCCGTGGGTAGCTCGCCTGTGGGAAGAACGCCCGCCGCGCTATTCGCGTGCGCTGCTCGAGACCCTCGCGCTGATCGCTTATCGTCAACCGATAACACGCGCTGAAATCGAGGACGTGCGCGGGGTCAGCGTGAGCTCTCAAATCGTGAAAACGCTGTTGGAGAGAGAGTGGGTGCAGGTACTCGGTCATCGCGATACGCCCGGGCGGCCGGCGATGTACGGTACTACCCGCCAGTTCCTCGATTATTTCAACCTGAAATCGCTCGATCAGTTACCCAGCCTAGTGGAACTGAAGGATGTCGAGTCGATGAATCCGGAACTTGAGTTCGACGCACCGCAAGCGCAAGACAGCGGGGCGCAGGCGGCTGCCGCCGGCGATGAGCTGCATTGACACCCGGGTTGGCCTGCGGCCCTGATTATTGCTCCTGTAAAGACAGCGAACGAATGGTTCTATCCCCCGGCGCAGCGCGCTCCGCATGATCGTTCAGCTAGCGTTTGCGCAGCAACACGTAGACAGCGCCAGTCCCGCCGTCCACGGTACGAGCCGAACAGAACGCCAGAACCTCGTCACGCAGCCTCAACCAGCGATTCACCAGGGGTTTCAGCACAGGTCCCTGGTTACTTGAGCGTCGCCCCTTGCCGTGCACAACACGGATGCAGCGGTTGCCGTGGGCGCTGGCGTGTTTGATGAATTTCCCCAGCGCGTCACGTGCCTCTTCGGCGGTCATACCATGCAGATCGAGTTCGTCCGCCACCACGTACTGCCCGCGGCGCAGGTTGCGCAACACTGTCTTGCGCAGGCCGGGACGCTGAAACAGCAATTCCTCGCCGGTTTCCAGTGCAGCTTCGTCATAATCGTGCGACAGCAGTTCCTGGACCACGGCGCGTTCGTCCTCGGCGAGTTGTCGCGGGACCGGCTTGGCTCTGGGGCCGGTGTGCAAACGCTGCGCCGATTTGATGGGGCGCACTTTGCCGACTGCGCTGCGAAACAATTCGATGTCGGCGTCGCTCGGGCCACGTGATTTACTCATACGGCCAGTATAGAGTTTTCGATTGTCCGGAAAAATTAGCAATTGTTTAAACTTGCCGGTTATAGTTTTGCTTTTATCGGTTTGGGCGAGCTGTGTACATACTGCTGAGCAACGATGACGGTTATCAGGCTGAAGGCCTGTGTGCACTCGCCGAAGCGATGCGCGGGCTGGGGCGCATAGACGTCGTCGCACCCGATCGCAACCGCAGCGGCGCGAGTAATTCGTTGACACTGAACCGGCCGCTGTACCCGAGAAAACAAGCGAACGATTTCATCGCCGTAGATGGTACGCCCACCGATTGTGTGCATCTGGCCATCACCGGCTTGCTGGACGCGCAGCCCGACATGGTCGTTTCCGGCATCAATCGTGGACCCAATATGGGCGATGATGTGCACTACTCCGGGACCGTGGCGGGAGCCATGGAGGGACGCTCTCTTGGCTACCCGTCAATCGCCGTGTCGCTTGCTTCATTCGAGCCGAAGCACTACGACTGTGCAGCACGGGTTGCGCAAACGCTGGTTCAGCGGTTGTTGCGTACGCCGCTACCGCAGGACACGATTTTGAACGTTAACGTACCTGATGTGCCGTGGGAGTCGCTGCGCGGATTGAAGGCGACCCGCCTCGGCAACCGACACAAATCCGAACCGATAATCAATACCACCGATCCTCATGGGGAAACCTGTTACTGGGTCGGACCGCCTGGCGCGGAGCAGGATGCGGGCCCCGGCACAGATTTTCACGCGGTCAGCCAGGGCTACGTATCGATCACGCCAATTCTGGTGGATATCACCCGCCACGACGAGGTCCCGCGCATACAGCAATGGTTGGACGGATGAGGCGCGGTTACAGCGAGGCGCAAATACGTGGCATAGGCATGACGTCGCAGAGAACCCGTGACCGTCTTGTCGATCGCCTGCGCGAAAAAGGCATCAACGACATGCGCGTGCTCGATGCGATGCGCACCGTGCCGCGCCATCTGTTCGTCGACGAGGCGATTGCCACACGGGCTTACGAAGATACGGCGTTGCCGATAGGGCACGGTCAGACGATCTCCCAGCCCTATGTAGTGGCCCGCATGACCGAGGCGTTGCTGTACTCGCCGGATGTCGAGCAGGTGCTGGAGATCGGCTCCGGATCAGGTTATCAAGCCGCGGTGCTGTCGCGGCTGGTCAGGCGGGTTGTCAGCGTTGAGCGTATCAGTGCGCTGGCTGAGCAGGCGCGTGCGCGCCTGCGCGCATTGCACTGCCGGAATGTCGAAATAGTCCATGCCGATGGTGAGTGGGGTTGGACGCAAGGCGCACCGTATGACGCAATCATGGTCACTGCGGCGCCGGATCATGTACCCAAGCAACTGCTCAGCCAACTCGGCGACGGCGGGACCCTGGTAATTCCCGTTGGCGGACGCGGCGACACCCAGCGCCTGCTGCGCATCGTGCGCGACGGGGACGAAATCACACAGGACGAGTTGGATCTGGTGAGTTTTGTACCGTTTTTGCAAGGCTGCGTTTAAAACGCCGCGCTGCCGGCGGACGCCACGCCCACTATAGACGAACATTACTGAGCCACCGAAATTATGCGCGGAAGATTTTTCGCCGGCCTCTACGATCGCGTACTGACCTGGTCCACACACCGGCATGCACCGCGTTACCTGGCCGGCCTCAGTTTCATGGAGTCGTCTTTCTTCCCGATTCCCCCCGACGTGATGTTGATCCCCATGGCTTTGCGCCAGCCCGACCTGGCACGCCGCTTCGCGTTGCTCACTACGGTTGCCTCGGTGGTCGGCGGCCTGTTCGGTTACGGGATAGGCTTTTTTGCCCATGCGGCACTGGAACCCTGGCTGCAGACGACGCATTACTGGGAAAGCTATCAGCGTGCGGTGCAGTGGTTCGGAGAATGGGGCTTCTGGGTAGTGCTGATAGCGGGGTTTTCGCCGATCCCCTATAAAGTGTTCAC
>JAOTYY010000367.1 GCA_029861595.1 Gammaproteobacteria bacterium | reverse complement strand
CTTCCCGAGTTTCATCAGTTTCGTCAATGTTGAGGTCGGAATGTCGCTGATCTGCTCGTACCAGTCGCTCGTGGACTCGATGAACGCCAACATGTTGTGAATACGTTCCTTGGTTACCGGGTGCGTATCCGATTCCAGATCGACTTCATCGGCCGCGGTGCGCAGCATCGACAGCGTTGGATTCAACTCGCGTTGCTTGCGCTGCTCGATAATGACGCGGAATAACTCCCAGACGTCGTGCAGAGACTCGAAATAGTCGCGGCGGTCACCGAGCACATGCGTCATGCGCACCAGTCCGAAGCCCTGTAGTTCGCGAATGCTGGTACTGACGTTGGAGCGCGCCACCGACAGCGCGTCGACAATTTGGTCTGCCCGGAGTGGCTCGGGTGAGAGATACAGCAGGGCCTGAATCTGCGCCACCGTGCGGTTGGTACCCCAACGCGTTCCCATTTCTCCCCAGTGCAACACATACTTTTCAACGGCCGGCGATAAGTGCATTGTATTTCTCAAATTTCTGTTTGGACAGAATCTATTGAAATTACGGCGCGTTCGCAACAGCCACGACGCGCCGCGGTGCTGGCCAGCCCTCAATGGTGCGCTCCGGGTCGTCCGGATTCAGCGCCTCGCGCAGAGATTCGAACGTCATCCATTCGGTACTGCGCTGCTCGTCGGTCGTCGTCAATGACTGGTCGACGATTTCAATATCAACGAAGCCGCTGCGTCGCAGCCAGGTTGTCAGTTCGGCAATGGTGGGTAACAACCACACATTGCGCATGCGCGCGTAGCGGTCGCTGGGAGTGCACGCATAGGACTCCTCACCTGGAATAAAGATCGTTTCGATGACCAGTTGTCCACCGGGCCGCAAGGTCTGCTTCAACTGCCGGAGATGATCGAGTGGCGAGCGCTGGTGATAGAGAACACCCATGGAGAACGTGGTATCGAATGCGCGTGCCGGCCCCGGCAATTCGTTCAGCCGCAGTGGCAAGACGAAGACTGAACCAGCATGGAGGAAATGTTCTACTGCCTGAAACTGTAATACGTACAAGAGTGTCGGGTCGATGCCGATCACGGCGCGCGCGCCCGCGGCACGCATTTGCAGGGCGTAGTAGCCATTGCCACAGCCGACATCAAGCACGGCGCGGCCCTGCAGCGGTGCAATCCTGGTCCTGAGACGGTTCCATTTGATGTCACTGCGCCACTCGGCATCGATTTTGACGCCGGCGATTTCGAACGGTCCTTTGCGCCAAGGTGCAAGCGATAACAACAGTCTCCTGAGGTTCTTCGGATCTTCAGTACCGATCGCCTGCAATTCCTCGAGCGTCTGACGCCATCGTCCAAAGTCGCCATGCGCATCATCCTGCAGGCGCTCGACGATAAGTGTCTGCAATTGCTCGCGCCACGAGTCCAGGCCCAGGTCGGCCGTGCAGCGCCAGAGTTCCTGGAAATCGAGCATGGTTACTTGATGGCAACTATCGAAACGAAGTTGAAGTAGCGCAGCCATACACCGCTGTGCGCGAACCCGGCTGCTGCGAGACGATCGCGGTGGCCTGCGACAGTCTCGGGTATGAGGACATCTTCGAGCGCTGCACGCTTGCGACTGATCTCGAGTTGGCTGTAATCGTTACGCCGCTTGTGCTCATGGTGCAGGTCGACGAGCAGCGCCTGCATGTGCGGATCCTTGTCGATGACTTTTTCCGAAAGCACCAACAAGCCGCCGGGCACCAGGCCGTCAACAATGCGCTTGATCAACTCATCGCGGTCGTTGAGGCCGAGGAACTGCAGTGTGTAATTCAGGACGACCATGGAGGCGTTGGTGATCGCGGTATCGCGAATATCGCCGAGGGTCACCTCGACAGGGGTCTTCGAGGCGGCCGATGAGTGGTCTGCGGCAATAATGCCTTTACAGCGTTCTATCATCGCTGCGGAATTGTCCACGGAGAATATCCGGCAGTTCGCGGCGCGAATGCCCTGGCGCATGGCCAGTGTTGCGGCCCCCAGCGAGCAGCCGAGGTCATAGCAGCTTGTGCCCGGCGTGACGTATCGGGCGGCCAGCGAGCCGATCGCCTCGAGCGATGCTGCGTATCCTGGAATGGAGCGCCGCAGCATGTCGGGAAAAACCTCGGCGACAGCGGAATTGAACCGAAACGGTGCATCGCCGATTTCCTGTGATGCGTAGATTTTGTCTTCTTTCATGGTCGTGAACTGGAATGTTATGGGACAATCGCGCCCCGTATGCTACGCGAACTTCACAAGGAACTCGGCATTCCGGCTGGATATGGCCGCAGCACCGGTCTGCCCGAATTCGAAGAGGCGGGCGAGTTAATCGATGTCGGGCCCAACCTGTTGAGCCGCATGCAGCGGCTGACGCCGGAGGCCGCCCGGCAATGGCAGGCAATGGTTGCCGCCGCGGAATCCGTCGGTATCCAGCTGCTGATCGTATCCGGGTTTCGCGGCATCGATTACCAGGCCGCCCTGATACGCAAGAAAATCGAGGCGGGCCAGCCGATCGAGAAGATACTGACGGTCAACGCGGCGCCGGGCTACAGCGAACATCACACCGGGCGCGCTGTCGACATCGCCACGCCAGGCTCCCGGCCACTGACCGAGGAGTTTGAGTCGACGAATGCCTTTCACTGGCTTGAGTCACGCGCTGTGGAATTCGGTTTTTCGATGACCTACCCGCGGGATAATCCCTGGGGAATCGCCTACGAGCCCTGGCATTGGTCGCTGAAAGACCCCTAGGTCGTCGCGGCCGAACGGCGGCCGGGCCGAAAAAAGCGCAAAATTCCGCGCGTAAGTTGTTGACAGTTGGTTGGGACGATTAGACAATAGCCGGCTTGTGTCCGCGGAGGGGTACTCAAGCGGTCAACGAGGGCAGACTGTAAATCTGCTGGCTATGCCTACGTAGGTTCGAATCCTACCCCCTCCACCAGACTTTTGG
>JAOTYY010000148.1 GCA_029861595.1 Gammaproteobacteria bacterium | reverse complement strand
TGCCCTTGGGGTTTTTGTCCAGCGACCCGTCGGCCAGGTATTTGGCCCAGAACCAGTCCTTGGTATCCGCATCGTAGCCTTTGCGTTTGTACATAACGGTTACCGCTTTCAGGTACTTGGCAGGATCGTCGGCCACCGCAGATTTGCTGACGCCTTCCCCGCCGTAATTGCGCTTCACGATCAGCACGCCGTTGTTACCGCCCAGGCTCAGTTCGGTCTCGATCGTATCCAGCACCGCGCCGTGGGGGTGTTGTCCTTTGTACGGTGTCGACATGATGCCGTCGTCACCCAGCAGACCGGCACTCTGCATCGCGCCCCACAGCTGTTTCGCATAGGCGACATCTTCGGAACCGCCGAACGGTTGTGCCCACAAAGTTCCTGCAAGCAACATACTTGCCCCGACTGCCGTCGCCATAACGCGATAGACTTTCATCATCGTCTGCCTCCTTTGTGTGGCGAGCGCCACGTTTACAGATGGACAGTCTCCAGGCGGACTTGGTTCCGCAGGTCGCGCAGAATGATTGCGATGCGTCGATCGTCCAGCCAGTGCGCCGCGATGATGGGTGTTGCAAACTCACGATCCAGCAGTATCTCCCCGTCACCTGCGTGCAACACCGAAAGACGCTCGTCGCTGTAGGCGGCCACCTTGTCGAGCCGGAGTGCGAGCTCTACGTCCGCCGGCAAGGCAGTTTCCCAGCGAGTGGAACCATCGGACCCGGCGATCGCCACCACGCGTCCGTCGAACAGCGCGCACAGCAACACGCCGCCCGCAACCGCCGGACTCTTGGATGGCACACTGAAATTGCGACGCCACGCGACGCGCCCGGTTTGCGCCTCCAGCTTCAACAGCGTGCCCGCAAACGTGGTGGCGACAAAATGCCTGCCGTCCACCACGACCAGGCGGTGCACGAGTTCCTGGTCCAGCGACAGCTCCCAGAGCGCGTCGCCGGTGCCGCGATGTACCGCGTGCAGCACACCCGATTGACCCCCGCTGACGACCACCGAACCGATCACCGCCGGTGAATACATCCATCCGGCGTAGTTTTTTTGCCAGCGTACTGAGCCATCGGTGCCGGCGCTGACCAGGCTGCCGCCCAAGGTGCCGAAAAACAATTCGTCGTCCGCAACCGTGGGCGTAAAAGCGTGCCCGAAATCGACCAATTGCCAGCGCCGCGCACCGTCTCTGGTGAACGCCACCACGCCCTCGCCGCCGCCGGTAATCAGCAGTTCGCTGACTTTCACGGGTGTGTACGTGGTGCGCCCTCGCAGGCGCTGCCAGATCGGCGCGGAGTGCTCAGGGGTAAAACAGTGAACGCCCTCGTCTGAGACACATAGAAGAGCGGCGGCGCCAATCCCGGGCACGGCCGGAAATGCAACGCAACATATCAACGCCGCCGCTGCCGCCCTGATACCCGACAATCGTACATTCCTCAACACAACACCACATGCGGGCTGTTAGTCGAGTGCCGCAGCGATGTTTTCTCCCAACGCGCGCGTATCGGCGTTACCGCCCATATCAGGTGTCAGCGCATCTCCATCGACCAGCGCCGTGGCGATCGCCCGCTCGATGGCGGCAGCCGCGTCGCTTTCGCCCAGGTGTTCGAGCATCATCGCGCCCGACCAGATCTGCCCGATCGGATTGGCGATCCCCTTACCGGCTATGTCCGGCGCTGAGCCGTGCACCGGTTCGAACATCGAAGGACAGATTCGCTCGGGATTGATGTTGCCCGAAGGTGCGATGCCGATAGTCCCGGTAACAGCCGGTCCAAGGTCAGACAGAATATCACCGAACAGATTGCTGCCCACCACGACATCGAACCAGTCCGGATGCAGGACGAAATTGGCCGCGAGTATATCGATGTGGTACTGGTCGGTCTGCAGTTGCGGATACCCGGCGGTAACCGCCGCGAACCGCTCGTCCCAATAGGGCATGGTATGTATGATGCCGTTGGACTTGGTAGCGGAGGTCAGGTGTCTGGCCGGCCGTGACATTGCCAGTTCGCTGGCATAGCGGATCACCCTGTCGGTACCGAGACGGGTGAAAACGCTTTGCTGCGATACGAACTCAGCATCGGTACCGGCATACATCCGACCACCGATTTCCGAATACTCGCCTTCGCAGTTCTCGCGCACGATCCAGAAATCTATGTCGCCGGGATGGCGCCCGGCCAACGGCGAAGCGACACCTTCCAGCAACCTCACCGGGCGCAGGTTTATATACTGCTGGAATTCCCGGCGGATCGGAATCAGCATGCCCCACAAGGAGACATGGTCCGGCACGCCAGGCCAACCCACCGCGCCGAGAAACAGCGAATCGAAATCGGTTAGCTGCTGGATACCATCTTCCGGCATCATGCGGCCGGTCTCCGCAAACCGCTCGCAGCTCCAGTCGAAGTCCTGGAACGAGAACTCGATGTCGTACCTGCGCCCCACCGCTTCCAGAATCCTGACCCCCTCGGGAACGGTCTCCTTGCCGATTCCGTCGCCGGGCAACAGGGCGATACGATACCGCTGCATAGCTTTTCTCCTGCCGGATCTCACTCGACCGGTAAGTATACGTCAGCTCGCATGGCACCACTGTTGCTTTGCTTCACTCTGACCAACAAGATACGCCCGAGCGAAATACCCGTGCCGTTAACACCCAAAAATCCAATGCCACTGAAACCGATAGAAACTGTGTTGAAATCCCCCGTCACAGCCAGCGTAGCGCGATGAAAATCTCCAGCAGCGAAGTCTCGGTCCTGGTACGCGATGCCGCGCGTCAGGAACTGCTGCCGCGATTTTCGCGGGTCGAGCGCCAGCACAAGGCAGACGGCAGCATTCTTACCGAAGCCGATCTGGCCATGCACCGCCGCCTGGAAAAGGAGTTTGGCGGTGCTTGGCCAAGCGTCGGGTTCCTCAGTGAAGAAATGCCGCACGCGGAACAGCAGGCGCTGTTGCAGAGCGGCAAGACGATCTGGTGTCTGGATCCACTCGACGGCACCAATAACTTCGCCGCCGGCGTGCCACTGTTTTCGGTATCCCTGGCATTGATCCGCAACGGCCGCTCGACCCTTGGTATCGTCTACGATCCGACCCGCGACGAATGTTTCATTGCCGAGCGGAACCGGGGCGCACAGCTCAATGGCGCGCCGTTACGCAGCATGCCGCTGAGCATTGACCTGCGCCAGGCGGTAGCGCTGCTGGACTACAAACGTCTGCGTGCGGACGTGCGCGAAACGATAATGCGCCACCTGCCGTTCGGTTCACAGCGCAACCTCGGGTCATGCGCGCTGGAGTGGGGCTGGATGGCAGCCGGACGCAGCAACATCTGCCTGCACGGCGGGCAACAGATCTGGGACTATGCGGCGGGCAGTCTGATTCTGGAGGAAGCCGGTGGCTTCAGTTGCACGCTGCTCGGTGAGCCCGTGTTCGCCCCGAACCTGAAACCACGCTCAGTGGTTTCCGCCCTCGATCAGGCACTGTTCGATGCCTGGCGCAACTGGCTGGCCGAGCATCTTTAACCGGCAGGTTGCACGCTGCTCAGCCGGTCACAGGGTCGGATCAGCGCTTTTCCGGTGGCGCCAGCGGACGAAATGCGCTGGCGAAGTACACTAACGGGTCGGCGGCCGCGTCACGCAACTGCAATTCGATCACCTCGCCCACCACGATCCGGTGGTCGCCGCCGGGGTGCACTGCGTGGCGTCGGCACACGACATGCGCGAGACAATCGGCCAGCAGCGGCGCCGAATCCTTCATCCACAGGTCAGGGTAAGCGCTCAGCGCCTGCGCCTTTGCGTCACCGAGTTCTGCGAAAGCCAGAGCCAGCGACGCTTGCCGGTTCGACAACAGGTTCACCGCAAAACGCTCGCTGCGTGCAAGCAGTTCGTAACAGTCAGATTCCTCGCCGATGCACGCCAGCACCAGCGGCGGGCTCAGAGACAGGGCACTGAATGCGCTGACCGTGACCCCGTCAGGGCGTTTATCGCGATACGCGCTTACCACGGTGACGCCGCTGGCAAAGCGTGCTAGTACCTCACGGTATGCGTCGATTTTTTGCGTCATATGCCTTATCTTGGCGCAGATGTTGTATCACCAGATAGCTAACTTTAGCAGATAGAAAACCGCTGACTGCGTCGGCGACGGAGATCGGGTTTGCGATTTATCGACATTCGCGAGGCACTGAGCGTGCTCAACTTCCCGGATCTGGTCGATCACCTGGAGCGGTCTCACAAGGAGCCGCCCGCACAGCGCGACGACCTGCTGATGCACGATACAACGGCGGCGGCGAATTCGGACGCTTTTCTGCTCCGGGCAGCCTGGCAGCCGGGTGTGGCGCTGGGTGCGAAACTGGTCACGGTGTTGCCGCGCAACCAGCCGTCGATCAACGCGCTTTACGTGATATTCGACGGCGTCAGCGGGAAGCCCCGCGCCTGCATGGATGGGGACGCACTGACCTGGTACAAGACAGCAGCCGATTCCGCGCTCGGGGCACGTTTCCTGGCGCGTGAGGACGTCAAGCAGTTGAGCATGATCGGTGCCGGGACGATGGCGCCGTATCTGGTTCGCGCGCATCTGGCGGAGCGGCCGTCGTTGCAGCGCGTGTGTATCTGGAATCGCACCGCTGCGAAAGCGCAGCGACTCACCGAACGCCTGCAGGCCGAAGGCATCGCTGCCGAGGCAGCGACCACGTTGCGCGAGGCGGTGGAGTCGGCCGATGTTCTGTGCAGCGCGACCATGACCCGAGCACCGATAATCGACGGCAACTGGTTGCAGCCAGGTACGCACGTGGACCTGGTGGGAAGTTTTACCCGGGACATGCGTGAAGCCGACAATACGGCGATCCAACGCAGTCGTATCTATGTCGATTGCCATGCAACCGCGGTAGACGACGTGGGCGAAATCGCGATACCAGTGCGCGACGGCGCGCTGAAACGCGAGGACATCGCAGGCGATCTCTACGAGCTGTGCAGCGGCAAACGCAGGGGGCGCACTTCGTCAGAAGATATCACCTTGTTCAAGAACGCTGGTGGCGGCCATCTCGACCTGATGACGGCGCAATTCATCAGCGAACGCATCACAGCCTGACATCGGCGCATGTCCAACGTCACAGATTTACACCGCGGACCGTACGCTGTCGGCTTTCTGCTGGTACCGAACTTCTCGATGCTGGCATTCGCCTCCGCGATCGAGACGATGCGCATGGCCAATCGCTTGAGCAACACGCCGCTCTATGAATGGCGCACACTAAACGTTACCGACGAAGCGGTTGCGGCGAGTAACGGCATCGCTGTCACACCGGATTGCACGACCGCAGAGTGTCAACCTCTGGACGCGGTGTTCGTATGCGGCGGAGTCGACATCGAACGGGCTTACGAAAAAGCGCACCTGTTCTGGTTGCGCAAAATCGCACAACGTAAAATGGTTATCGGCGCGTTGTGCACGGGCACGTATTTACTGGCCAAAGCGGATCTGCTGGACGGCTACCGGTGCACCATTCACTGGGAAAACATGGCCAGTCTACGCGAAGAATTCCCCAGTATCGTCGTTTCCGCGGAGCTGTTCGAGATCGATCGCAACCGTTACACGTGCGCGGGCGGCACCGCCGCGCTGGATCTGTTCCTGAATTTGATCATGCATCAGCAAAGCAAAGGGCTGGCCGCGAGCATATCCGAGCAGTTCATCTACGACCGGATTCGTGGCCAGCACGACCGTCAGCGTGTGCCGTTACGACTGCATCTGGGCACCAGTCAACCAAAACTCATCGAAGCGGTATCGCTGATGGAAGCAAACATCGAGGAGCCTATGAGCCTCGATGAACTGGCCCAGGCCGTAGGTGTTTCCCGCCGTCAGCTGGAGCGCCTGTTTCAAAAGTACCTGCACTGCGTGCCCACCCGGTATTACCTGGAACTGCGCCTGGCCCGGGCACGCCAGTTGCTTCTGCAAACCAGCATGTCCATCGTGGATGTAGGTTTCGCCTGCGGATTCGTATCAGCGCCCCACTTCAGCAAGTGTTATCGCGATTATTTCGGGGTGCCGCCGCGCGAAGAGCGCAACCGCCGTCCTGGGACCGGCACTCAGGCGAACTAGCGTCCTGTCCGACTAATTCGCACCATTTCAGCGTGTCCGCACGGATATTTGCTCCTGCAATATCTGCATACTGTACGTTCGTGTACATCAGCGTTCAGCCGCCAGGCGCAGCGAGGAGAAATACCTGTTGCTACTGCGACGAGGTGCAACAACGCCGATGTGCGCTTGTGGACATCTATGTAGCACCTGGCGGAGCCGCATGCGGCGCACCGCCGCCACTGGACGCGGGGTCATCCGTGACAGCTTGACGAACACCCGCGGAAATGACACTGTTCGAGCGTGTGATAACCGTTATGACAGGTTGCAATGACGGCGCAGCAATTGACGATAGGGTTGGCGAGATCGGATGACGCGTACCAGTTTGCTCTGCTGTCGCGGGAGTTGATCGAACAGGGCTTGGGCTGGTCCTGGACCGCACCGCGGATACTGCGACAGATTCAAAGTCCCGACGCGCTGGTGGCGGCCGCTTGGGTGGACGCCGAGTTGGTCGGATTCGCGATAATGTATTTTGCCGCCAAGCACGGGCACCTTAATTTGCTCGCGGTGCAGTCTCAAAACCAGCGCCGCGGCGTGGGACGCTCGCTGATTCGCTGGTTGGAAGAATCCGCGCGGGTGGCCGGCATATCCGACATCTACCTGGAAGTACGGGCCCAGAACATGGCGGCACGAAATTTCTACAAAACTCTGGGCTACGTCGAATTCGAAGAGATTCGCGGCTACTACAATCGCAGTGAAACGGCCATCCGCATGGTTCACGATATACGTGTGAACAAAGCGGCCAGAGTGTTGCTGTTCAGCGAAATCATCGGTTGACCGGACGCAGAGGCAACCTCTGCAATGAAACAGGCAGCCTGCACAATATGCAGGCTAGGTAGGCGCCCGCCCACGGCGACGGCGGCGCCGTGTGGGGCTGTTTTGCGTGTCGCCGGCCAGAATCTTCACTTCGGGAATCTGCATCGCGCGCTTCAGATTATCAAACGGTGCGCTACGGTGCGGAATCGCCATGGCATCGACGAAATGTTCCTGAAAACGTGGTTCCACCGCGGTTTCTATTTTCTCCACTGTGCGCACCAGCTCTTCGATTTCCGGGCGCGCCTTGCGATCCAGCAGCGCTATTCGCGCCCCGGTGCCAGCCGCATTACCGGCCGAGGTAACGTGGGTAAGGTCACAATCCGGAATCAGGCCCAGGACCATCGCGTATTTTACGTCAATGTGGCTGCCGAACGCGCCGGCCAGGCGAATGCGGTCCACCTTGTCAACCTGCATGCGGTCCATGAGCAATCGCACACCAGCGTACAGCGCCGCTTTTGCCAGCTGGATCTGGCGCACGTCGTTTTGCGTGATCAGCAGTTTCACTTCGCCGTCGTGTAACAGATAGGAGAACGTGCGCCCGTCGGCAACGATTCGTGCGCTGCGTGCGGCGAGGCTGCCGTCGATTACGCCGTCGGTGCTGATAACGCCAGCCAGAAACATTTCAGCGACCGCCTCGATGATGCCGGATCCACACACGCCGGTGATGCCGAGACTGGCCGTTGAATCGTCAAAGCCCTGCTGGTCGGACCACAGATCGCTGCCGATGATTTTGTAGCGCGGTTCTAGGCTTATCGGATCGATGCGCACCCGCTCTATCGCACCCGGCGCGGCACGCTGTCCGCAGCTGATCTGTGCTCCTTCGAACGCCGGCCCCGTGGGGCTGGATGCAGCAATCAGATGCTGACGGTTGCCCAGCACGATCTCCGCGTTGGTGCCCACATCCACCAGCAGCGTCAACTCGTCGCGTAAGTGCGGCGCTTCCGACAGAATGACGCCGGCGGTGTCCGCACCCACGTGACCGGCTATGCAAGGCAGTACGTACACGCGTGCGTTGGGGTGCACGTGCAGGTCCAACTCGGCGGCCCACACCCGCGTCGCTTCGTCGGTGGCCAGCGCGAACGGTGCACCGCCGAGTTCGACCGGACTGATACCCAGTAGCAAATGGTGCATTATCGGATTTCCGACCACCGTGATTTCCAGAATGTCCGCGACCTCTATGCCCGCTTCGGCGGCCACCTGGCCGGCCAGCCCGTTCAGCGCTTCGCGAACCGCTCGCGTCATATCCTGCTCGCCACCCGGGTTCATCATGATGTAGGACACGCGACTCATCAGGTCTTCGCCGAAGCGGATCTGGGGATTCATGGCCCCTGCCGCCGCGACCACCTCGCCAGTTGCGAGGTCGCTCAAATGCGCGGCAATAGTGGTCGAACCCACGTCGACGGCAAGCCCGTAGACCTTGTCCTTGAAGTCAGGCCACACGCCAATGATCTGATTGTCGTTGTGCACGGCAACTGTTACTTTCCAGTCGCCCTCGCGCAGCAATGCCTGCAAACCCTGCACGACACGCAAATCGCACCAGCGCAGGTTGGTTAGGCGCCACTCGAACTCCAGCGCCTCCTGCAACCGTCGCAGATCGCTGGCCGGATCGTGCATGTTGGGTTGCTGCACTTCCACG
The DNA here is from genome assembly GCA_029861595.1 of Gammaproteobacteria bacterium. Taxonomy (GTDB): domain Bacteria; phylum Pseudomonadota; class Gammaproteobacteria; order JAHELT01; family JAHELT01; genus JAHELT01. The sequence goes on along the minus strand of JAOTYY010000148.1, from coordinate 2,520 downwards.
TAGTAGATACGCACGACCGGATCGAGCTCGATGTCGTGCACTTCGGCGCGCTTTCTCACCACCTGTTTGTGCACCTGGCTGTCGGGTGGCACGTCGATGACCACGTCGCCCAGCAGTTGCGCCTGACAGCTCAGCCGCCGGCCGCCCAGCGACTCGCCGGTATCCTGGTAAGTGCGTTCCACGTCGTTGAATGCGCTGAGATGGGCAGCGCTGGAGGAAACCCGGTGCTTGGCGAACTCACCTTCGCTCAACAGCACCTGGCAGCGTCCACAGATGCCGCGGCCACCGCACACCGAGTCGATGTCCACACCGAGCGCGCGCCCAGCCTGCAGCACCGGCGTGCCGATCGGAAAGCGCCCGCGACGTCCCGAGGGCGTGAATACGACGAGTGCGTCGTCAGCCATGCCGAGCGCCCGGGGCCCCGCCGTAGTCTTCGGCGTGCTGCACCGGACACATTTCAGCTGCCGGCACGACGGCGGCGGCGTTCACGCCGTCCGCGCGCTCCGGTTTGTTCGCCGCTGGCCGGCACCGGTTCGCGAAAACGCCGGATCCAGCGCATGCAGTCAGGGTCATGACCCATCATCACATCAGCTCCCAGCACCGCCTGAATATCCTCCGCATGCAACGGATTCATGATCGCCGAGGTCAAACCGGCACTGATACTCATCGTCAGGAATGCGGCGTTGATGCCGCGCCGGTTCGGCAATCCGAAACTGAAATTCGATGCTCCGCAAGTGGAGTTGACTTTCAATTCGTCGCGCAGACGGTTGAGGATGTGTATTACCTGCACACCGGCTTGATTGATCGCGCCCACCGGCATCACCAGTGGATCGATCACCACGTCGCTACGCGGTATGCCATGATCCTCTGCCCGCTCGACGATTTTTTTTGCCACCGTAAAGCGCTCGTCGGGATTTTCCGAGATGCCGGTTTCGTCGTTGGAAATTGCGACTACCGCGGCATTGTACTTTTTCACCAGCGGCAAAACGCTTTCCAGCCGCTCGTCCTCGCCGGTAACCGAATTAACCAGCGGTTTGCCCTGATATACGGCGAGCCCCGCCTCCAGCGCTTCGACGATCGACGAATCGATTGACAACGGCAGGTCGGTTACTGACTGCACCAGTCGTATTGCCTCGGCCAAAATCTTCGGCTCGTCGGCCAGGGGTATGCCAGCGTTTACATCCAGCATATGTGCGCCCGCCTGCACTTGCGCCAGAGCATCCGACTGTACGCGGGAGAAGTCGCCGGCAGCCATCTCCGCCGCCAGTACTTTTCTTCCGGTCGGGTTGATGCGCTCGCCAATGATCACAAACGGGCGATCGAATCCCAGCACGACCTCCCTGCTGGCGGAACTGATTACGGTGTGTGTCATGACACCACCGCGGTCATGGCTGAGTTCGACACCTCGTCCGGGTGATCGCGTTGCGGATACCATGGGGTGCGCCCCTCCAGCACACTTGACGCGTCGATGATTTCGGCAACCGCTTCTTCCTGACGATACGCCATCAAATGCACACCATCGATGCCGGGGATGTCCCGCAACTGTTGAATCAGTTCTATGCAGATGCGCTTGCCCTCCTGGCGTTGTTTAGCAGCACCGCGCAAGCGCTTGATAATGCTGTCGGGAATGTGCACGCCGGGTACGTTGCTGCGTATCCATTCGGCCGACTTGGCCGAGGCAAGCGGTCCGACGCCGACCAAAACGAACACTTTGTCGAGCAGCCCTTGCTCCGCTACACGGCTCATGAACGCGCGCAGACGCGGGATATCGAAACAGTACTGGGTTTGTACGAACTGCGCGCCGGCGGCTATCTTTTTCGCCAATCGCTCGACGCGGAAATCGTACGGCGGCACGAACGGATTCGCGGCGGCACCAAGAAACACGCGTGGCGGGCTGGTCAGTGCCCGGCCGCTGAAGAAGCGTTGCTCGTCACGCATCGAGATGAGCGTACTGAGTAACGTCACTGCATCGAAATCGAACACCGGCTTCGCCTCGGGATGATCGCCGGCCTGCACGCCGTCACCGGTAAGACAAAGTATGTTAGCCACTCCCATCGCCGCGGCACCAAGCACGTCGCCCTGGATTGCGATGCGATTGCGATCCCGACAGGAAACCTGCATGACCGATGCGTAACCGACGCGGGTAAGCAACGCGCACACGCCGACGCTCGACATGTGGCAGTTCGCGCCCGAGCCGTCGGTCGCGTTGATTGCGTCAACATAACCGTCGAACACGCGGGCTCGAATGTAGACTTCTTCCGGGTCCGAGGAATCCGGCGGGGAAAGCTCCGTGGTAACCGCGAACGTACCGTTGCGCAGCACTCGCTCCAGCCGGCCCGGCGACACGTGACCGGGCAATACCGGTAACGAGTATCCAGGTACTGGTTCGTCTTCAAAATGCATGATAAGGCTAACTCACTGTGGTTACGTTATCGCGCGATTGCGCGCGTTTTTCGGATAGCAACCGGGCGACACGCAACGCCGAAGAACGGCCGCGCAACTGCGAATCGACTGGCGCCT
>JAOTYY010000147.1 GCA_029861595.1 Gammaproteobacteria bacterium | reverse complement strand
ACCGGTAACACGGTCTCACTGCAGGATTATGCCGGCGCGCCGGTGGTGGTTGCGTTTATCTGTAACCACTGTCCGTACGTCAAGCGCATCAAGGAAGGCTTGAGCGTATTCGCGCGCGAGTACGCCGGACGCGGTTTGGGATTCGTCGCGATCAACGCTAACGACGTGACGACCTATGGCGACGACAGTCCTGAGAAAATGATCGCCGACGTGAAACAGTTCGGTTACGAATTCCCGTATCTGTTCGACGACGATCAGACCGTTGCGGCTGCCTATCAGGCGGCGTGCACACCGGACTTCTTTCTCTTCGACGCCTCCCATAAACTGGTCTACCGCGGGCAGTTCGATGACGCGCGGCCGAACAACGACGTGCCGGTAACGGGAGCAGACCTGCGTGCTGCGGCTGACGCAGTGCTTGCCGGTAACGCCCCGAGCGCAGATCAGAAAGCCAGTCTCGGCTGCAATATCAAGTGGAAAACGGGTAACGAGCCCGCGTACGCAGCCTGAGGGTTTGTGGCGACGCCACGCTGGTTTGTCAGGCGACAGCCTGGTAGATCAGCCCGGCCAGCAGCGAACCGCTGGCGGCGAGAACCAGATACCAGGCGAACACCCGTGCCCGCACCAGCACCCACACGGCGATCGCAGCCGGGATGCTGGTGATGCCGCCGGCCAGCAGAAAGGCCAGTGCCGCGCCGGGTGCCATGCCCATCTCGATCAGCCGCGCCATCAACGGGATCGCAGCGTAGCCATTCAGGTAGGCGGGCACGCCGGCAAGAACCGCGGCCGGCAGCGTCCACCATTGCGTGGTACCAAGGTGGGTCACGATCAGATCGGCAGGCACATACTCGACCATCTGGCTCTCGATGGCGAACGCCAGCGTAAGCCATTTGCCCAGGAACCAGCCGGTCTCCAGTGCCGAGCGTCTGAATTTACGCCGCCGCTCGTCGTCGGACCAGAAACGCCACACGACCCGCGGTTCGTTGGCGGGTCCGCAGCCGCTGTTGCAACCCGTCGCGCAACTGTCCGCCGGCGCCGCCCGCAAGGGCGAGGCCAGCAGCCCGGCGGCGCCGAGCAGGTGGGTCGCATAGCCGGCAAGCAACCCGATACCAACCGCTGCCAGCGTCTTGGCGACGGTGAACGGCACGCCAAGCGCCGCGCTGCTGAGAATGAACATCTCCGGATCCATCAGCGGTGAGGCAACCCAGAACGCCATCACCGGTGCCAGGGGTACCCCGGCGGCGAGCAGGCTGGCAATGATCGGGATCACACCGCACGAACAGAAAGGGGAAAGCGCGCCGAACAGTGCCGCGACCGCGACCATGCGAAGTGGGCGCCCCTGGAACGCCAGGGCAATGAGCTTGTCGGCACCGCTTGCCGAAGCATAGGCCGCAACAGCCACGGACAGCAGCAGGAAAGGCGCAATCCAGAGCAGCGAACCGGCGACAAAAACCAGGGCCTCGACGAGCGCGTCGGGCGTCAGCAGCGCGATCACGCCGAACAGCGTGACAAGCACGAGCAACACGCGGTCGATTCCCAGTGCGTCGGTGCCGAGGCGGCGAATCTTGAGCGCCAGCTCCGTCATGAGGACAGCCCTGCAGCGGTCGTTTTAATTGCCGGCAGGAAAACCCGTCGCGTCATGCCACATCGTCCTCCACGAGGCTGATGCCTTTGCAGCACTCTTCGGCGACGAATGCCAGCACGCCATTCATCACATCGAAGTCGGCGCGGTTGATTACCTGGCGACTGTGCCGTTGCTGGGTTACGAGCCCGACGTCCACCAGCGCGCGCAGATGGTGTGCCAGAGTGGATGCGGGCAGCCCGACCAGGTGGCCGATTTCGCCGATGTTCAGACCCTCGTGCCCGGCGCGCACCAGGAGACGGAAGATTCGCAGCCTGGCTTCGTGACCAAGCGCGGCCAGCGCGCTGACGGCGGTTCCTTCGTTCATGCATGTCAATATAACTATAAAACTAGTTATGTCAAGATATTCTGTCCGATTGTCAGGGACTGGCGGTGACTACTTCACGGGCCGTGCCCGCATTGCCTCGAGCACCTCGGCGGTGCGTGGTCGCCTGCCCGTCCACAGGAAAAATGATTCCGCCGCCTGCTCGACCAGCATGCCGAGACCGTCGGCGGCGAGCGAGGCGCCCGCCTGTTCACCCCAGTGTAGAAAGGGTGTCCCGGCCTCGGCGTAGACCAGATCGTAGACCGCGCCGCCGTTGCGCAGCAGCGTATCGGGCAGTGGTGGCAGCGACTGACCGAGGCTTGCGGCTGTCGCATTGATGATCAGATCGAAGTCGCGTTCCGGGATATCCGCCAGCCCGCTGCTCGACAGGTTTCCGGCATCGGCGAACAACTCGATCAGCGTCCGGGCCTTCCCCGCAGTGCGATTGGCGACGTGGAGGGATTGCGGCCCTTGGGCCAGCAACGGCGCGAGGACACCTCTGGTGGCGCCGCCGGCGCCCAGTACCAGGATGCGTCTTCCGCCTATCGCAACGTGCAGATTGTTCACCAGGTCGTGCACCAGGCCGAAGCCGTCGGTGTTGTCACCGCGGCAAACCTCCGTATCGAATATCAAGGTGTTCACGGCGCCCGCCTGCGCTGCCCGTTCCGAGAGTCGATCGCAGTATTCGAAAGCGTCCTGTTTGAACGGTATCGTGACATTGCAGCCGCGCGCGCCGTTTGCACGCAGTTCAGCCACGCAGCTGGCGAATGCGCCGATTTCCGCCAGCGTTTTGCGGTAATCGACATCGATACCCAGCTGCTCGCCAAATGCCTTGTGAATCTGCGGCGATTTACTGTGCGCGATCGGGTTACCGACCACGGCCAGCAACAGGCAGCATTGTCGTGCGGGTTGTTCGGGCTGTTGTGTCACCCGGCAATTATATCGCCGTGGTGATTTCTACCCCACGCCGGTGATATATACTTTGGCAGGTTATGCGTAACTATCCGAAAACCAGACCGCGGCGCATGCGCCGCGATAGCTTCTCACGGCGCATGATGCGCGAAACTGTGCTCACGCCTGACGATCTGATCTATCCGGTGTTCGTCCTGGAAGGCCAGGGGCGGCGCGAAGCGGTGCCTTCCATGCCGGGCATAGAGCGCCTGAGCCTGGATCTGCTGCTCGAGGAAGCGGCCACGGTCGCGGCGCTGGGCATCCCCGCGATAGCCTTGTTCCCGGTGGTCGATCAGTCGCGCCGCAGCGAGTTCGCCGAGGAGGCCTACAACCCGGACGGGCTGGTGCCGGAGGTCGTACGGGCGCTCAAGTCGGCACAGCCCGCGCTGGGAGTGATTACCGATGTTGCCCTGGACCCTTACACCTCGCATGGGCAGGACGGTTTGATCGACGCGACGGGCTACGTTGTCAACGACCAGACGGTGGAGGTACTGGTCAAACAGGCCGTCTGCCATGCCGCGGCCGGCGTGGATATCGTCGCACCCTCAGACATGCAGGACGGTCGCATCGGGGCGATTCGCGAAGCGCTGGAAACAGCCGGTTTGGTAAATACCCGGATCCTGGCGTACTCCGCCAAGTACGCGTCCAGTTTCTACGGACCATTTCGCGATGCCGTCGGCTCGGCAGAAAATCTGGCCGGCGGCGATAAATACAGCTACCAGATGGATCCCGCCAACAGCAACGAATCGCTGCACGAAGTCGCCCTGGATCTCGCCGAAGGTGCAGATATGGTGATGGTGAAGCCGGGGTTGCCGTACCTGGACATCATTCGCCGAGTGAAAGACGAATTCGGCGTGCCCACCTTCGCGTATCAGGTAAGCGGCGAATACGCCATGTTCAAAGCGGCCGGTCTGAATGGCTGGCTGGACGAGAAAGCCTGCGTTCTGGAAGCTACCACCGGCATCAAACGCGCCGGCGCCGACGGGGTTCTGACCTACTTCGCCAGGGATATTGCCCGCTGGTTGAGTTGATCGCGCGCCGGTCGAGACGACCTCCTAATCGCTACGCCCGGGTAAAAAACGCGGTAGCGTGTATCGACGGCGACCACCGCATGCCACAGGCTCTCGATCGCGGCCCGCCTGTCTTCCTGTGCCATGATGGCGGCAGCCCTTTTCCCGCGCATTGCATCAGCGCAATGACTAAATCAGGCCTCAAGAAAGATAGTGTAGACGAAAAGCGATAGATGTCACCGGCACTCCATCAACGCGCCGTTGACGGTGCGAAGCTCGACACAGGAAATCGGGAACGGGCTGTGCTGCGTTGCACAAGTCAGTTCGTGGTACAAGATCTCAAGCCTCAAACACCTGCGTGCCATCCGTAAAGGTTTCGAGGACCTTGATGTTCTTGATTGTTTCCGGCGCGACCTTGCGCGGATCCTTGTCGAGGATGACCATGTCGGCGAACTTGCCCACTTCGAGACTGCCGACTTCGTGCTCGGAGCTCAGTTGCCAGGCAGCCTCGGACGTCACGGCGCGGATCGCGGATTCTACCGAGACAGTTTCATCAGGTGCCAGCACATAATCCGGCTCCTTCCAGGTTCGGCGGGTTACGGCCATTTCGATCATGTGCAGCGGGTCGGGATCAGTGACAAAGAAGTCCGAATGCACCGTGTAGCGAACGCCGGCCTTTTCGCAGCTGCGCGCGCGATCCAGCAGTTTCGCTTTCGCTTCGCCGAAGATCTTGTCGCGCATTGCGACGCCCCAGAAGTGGACGTGACCGATAAGGAAGCTGGCCGAGACGCCGAGTGCCTTCATGCGGGCAATTTGATCGTCGTGCAGGATCGAGCAGTGCTCAATCCGCGGGCGCAGCCTGGTCAGGTCGAGACCTTCCTCCCTCGCGGCCTGATAGGCAGCGAGAATATTGTCGATGCCCTTGTCGCCGTTGCCGTGTATCGCCAGCGGCCAGCCCTGCCGTCCTCGCTTGAGAATGAGGCGCTTCATCTCATCAGTCGTCGTATAAGCGAGGCCGGTGTTATGCGTGTTCTGATATGCCTCACGCTGCAGTCCCGTGAAACCCTGGTTCGAGCCGTCGGCGACAATCTTATACCCTGCGATCCGCACCATGGCGTTGCCGTCGCCAGCCCTGACACCGGCTTTGTCCCAAGCCTCATCATAGGTGTAGAAGGGATACACACGCAGACGGGCTTTCAGCGCGCCATCAGCCCCGGCTTTTTGATACAGTGCCCAATCTCCCGCTCCATTGGTCAATCCGCCCATCCCGAGGTCACTCAGGGTAGTCAGGCCCAACTTGGCGAAATCTCCCGTCATGGCTACCAATGACTTCACCGGATCAAGCTGGCTCAGAGCCGGATTGGCTTGGAGCACTTGAAGATAGGCGACGTTGTTCTTCAGCGTACCGTTCAGCTTGCCATCCGGTCCGCGAACGAATTCTGCCCCAGGCGGGTTCTTGACGGATTCGTCGATGCCCGCCGCCTCGAACGCTTTGCGGTTGGCGTAGGCCAAGTGACCCGAAGCGTTCAAAACAAACACTGGGTGATCTGTAGAAACGGCATCGAGCTCCTTGAATGTGAGCGCATCCGGGCCATCCTGGAGCGTCGGGTCGAAATTGCGCGCAAAGATCCAGGCGCCTGCCGTCGCCTTCGCTGCCGTCGCCGTCAAATGCTTCAGGACGTCATCGGTCTTCGCAAACTTCGCGACGCCGACGTAGTCCCCGAGACTCGCTATCGCGCTGCCGGACATCATGTGCGTGTGCGGGTCCACGAAGCCCGGCAGCATCACGCGACCGTTGAGATCCACGACCTCGGCACCGTTGCCGGCCGCCTTGCGCACATCAGCTTCGTTGCCGACGGCGAGAATCTTGTTGCCGTGAACTGCAATCGCCTGAGCCTCGGAAAAGTCCTTGTCGACCGTAAGGATCGTGCCGCCGGTGAAGACGCGAGTCTCGGTATCCTGCGCCTGTGCCTCCACCGGCGTCAGACCGGCCGCGCTGGCCAACGCCGCGCCGGCTAACGCCGCGCCGCCGCGGACGAAGTCACGCCTGCTTAAGTTAGTGCCACTGTGGAAGCAGTGTGTTGCATGGTCGGAAGCCGCCCATTGCTCTGCCAACTCCGTTGCGTGGTGATTCATCCTGAACAGCTCCGCAAGCATCGGGTTGCAGCAAAGACAGCCGTAGTTTTCGCGTGTCAAATTGATATTCTCCTCTCTATTAATCCCTCTCCGCGCCAGGCGGAGCGCGAGACGCTCAGCGCAAGAGGTTATGCACCCGTCGCCAGCCAATCCCTGGGTTTCAGAAACGTGTCGTAGAGCTCGGCTTCCGGCGTGCCTGGCTGGGGTGTATACGCATAGTGCCAGGTGACCAGGGGCGGCAGCGACATGAGAATGGATTCAGTCCGCCCGCCCGATTGCAAACCGAACAAGGTGCCCCGATCGTATATCAGGTTGAACTCCACGTAACGTCCACGGCGGTACAGTTGGAACTGCCGTTCCCGGTCGCTGTAGGGAGTGTCTTTGCGCCGCTGCAGTATGGGCAGAAAAGCATCGCAGTAGTGATCACCGACACTGCGCATGAAAGTAAAACAAGTCCCGAAATCGGGCTGATTGAGATCGTCGAAGAACAGCCCCCCGATACCGCGCGGTTCGTCGCGATGGCGCAGATAAAAATACTCGTCGCACCAGTGCTTGTATTTTTCGTACGCGCCGTCGCCCAATGGCACACACGCCTGTCGCGCATGCTCGTGCCAGTGCACGCAGTCCTCGGCAAACCCGTAGTAAGGTGTCAGGTCGAAGCCGCCGCCAAACCACCAGATCGGTTCCTCGCCCAGTTGTTCCGCAACGAAAAAGCGTACATTGGCATGTGAAGTCGGTACGAACGGATTGCGCGGATGAATTACCAGCGACAGGCCCATAGCCTGCCACGCACGTCCGTCGAGTTCGGGCCGTGCGGCGCTGGCGGCGGGCGGTAAACGCGCGCCGCGCACGTTAGAGAAATTGACGCCGGCCTTTTCCAGCACGTCACCGTCAGCGATTACGCGGGTGCGTCCGCCGCCACCCTCGCCCCGTTCCCAGACATCTTCGTCGAAACGCACGCTGCCTTCCTGTTGTTGCAAAGCATCACAGATCATGTCCTGCAAGGTCAGCAGGTAGTCGTGTACAGCCTGGACGTCAAAGTCAGCCATGGTCAGATGAATCCCGTTACTCGCGCAACGCCTGCCCCGTGCGGGCGTCGCGTATCGGCGTCGGACGTGCACTGTCGCCCAATTTGCCGGTTACCACCACAGCCACGCTGTCGCCGAACTGAGCCTCGAGTTCCGCGACGCTGCGTGCTGGCTGCGCACCGCTGAGATTCGCGCTGGTGGAAATCAGGGCTGAGCCGTACGCTCGGCAAAGCGCCGCCGCTTCGCGGTGTGCCGTGACACGTACTGCAAGCGTATCGTGATCACCGGTCAACAAGCGTGTCAGACCGGGTCTGGCGGGCAGTACCCAGGTAGTAGGTCCGGGCCAGGTCGCCGTGCAACGCGCCAGGGTCTGCGTATCCACGTCACCCAACCAGGGCCGCAGCTGCTCGAGTGACGCTGCGATGAGGATGAAGCCTTTATCAGGCGCGCGGTTTTTCAACACGATCAGTTTCGCCAGTGCGGCGTCGTTCGCCGGATCGCATCCGAGGCCGTAAACCGCTTCGGTGGGATAGGCGATAACGTCTCCTGCTTTGAGCAAGCGCACCGCATCTTCAACTCCAGCTTTACGCATGAGCGCGCACTTCAACGCCCGCTCAGTCCTGCTGTTTGGTGCTGCTTTTCGCGCTGGCCTTCTTCTTGGATGAGGTTTTCTTTTTGCTTGCCGCTTTGCCGCGCTTTTTTCGCTCCGGCGCCTTGGCGAGAAGTTCCTGGCACTCCGGCAGGGTCAGCTTAGCGGGCTCTTTGTCCTTCGGCACCTTGGCGTTTTTGTTGCCGTCCGATATGTATGGACCGTAACGGCCGTTCAGGACTTTCACGCCTGCTTCGGGAAAATCCTGAATCAAGCGTTTGGCGTCGGCTTCCTGCTTCTCGCGGACCAGCACCAGAGCACGCGCCAGGTCGATGGTATAGGGATCGTCTTCCCTGATCGAGACGAACGTATCGCCGTATTTGACGTACGGGCCGAAGCGGCCGATGTTCACCGACACGGGAACACCTTCCGGGCTCGCTCCCAGGTCGCGCGGCAGATCGAACAGTGTCAGCGCTTCGTCCAGCGCGATAGTGTCCATCTTCTGACCCGGGCGCAGTCCGGCGAACTTCGGTTTCTCCTCGTCATCCTTGGTACCGATCTGCACATACGGGCCGTAGCGCCCGATACGTACGGTGACCGGGCGGCCGCTTTTCGGGTCGCTGCCCAGCCCGCGTGCCTGCACGGCTTCGGCGCGCGATACGTTAGCGTCCTTGTCATCCACCTGGTTCTTGAAGCTGTTCCAGAAATTCTGCATCAGCGGCACCCAGTCCTTTTCACCGCGTGACACCTCGTCGAGCTCGTCCTCCAGCCGCGCGGTGAAATCGTAGTCCACGTACTGGGTGAAATGGTTGGACAGGAAACGATTTACCACGCGGCCGACGTCAGTGGGTATGAAACGCCGAGCATCCATCTCCACGTATTCGCGGTCCTGTAGCGTCGAAATGATCGACGCGTAAGTCGACGGACGGCCGATGCCGTACTCTTCCAGGGTTTTTACCAGCGTCGCTTCCGAGTAGCGTGGCGGCGGCTCCGTGAAGTGCTGCTCCAGCGCAATCTCGTGCAGCGGTACGGATTCGCCCTTGTCCAGGTCCGGTAGAATGCGGGAATCGTCGCTGGGCGCGACGTCGTCCAGTCCTTCCCGGTAAACGGCCATGAAGCCCGGTTCCCGCACCGTTGAGCCGGTGGCACGAAACTGATTGCGCGCGTCGCCGCAGGCAAGATCTACCGCCACCGTATCCAGAGTGGCGTGAATCATCTGGCTGGCCACGGTGCGCTGCCAGATCAGATTGTAAAGCCGGTACTGGTCGCTGCTGAGGTGATTTTTAAGATCGTCGGGATGGCGCTGCGCAGAGGTGGGACGCACCGCTTCGTGCGCCTCCTGCGCGTTCTTGGTTTTGTTCTTGAACGTCCTCGGCGCCTCAGGCACCTTTTCCGCGCCGTAGCGCTGGGCAATCAACTCGCGGATATCCTGCAGCGCATCGTTTGACAGTGTCACCGAATCGGTGCGCATATAGGTAATCAGGCCGACCGCACCGTCGCCGGCGTCGATGCCTTCGTAAAGTTGCTGTGCCACACGCATGGTACGCGATGCCGAGAAGCCCAGTTTACGCACTGCCTCTTGTTGCATGGTGGACGTGGTGAACGGTGGCGCCGGGTTGCGTTTGCGTTGTTTGCGCGCGACTTCCAGCACTTCCAGTTTACCTTGCGCAGCCTCCACCAGCTGCTGGTGTACAGCGGTCGCGCGCTGCTCGTCGGTGACGGTGAACTGCTCGACCTTCTCTTCGTCCAGGCGCGTGAGGCGCGCGACGAACGGTTGCTCATCCTTTTCCAGCTGAGCCTCGATGCTCCAGTATTCGCGCGCCTCGAATCGCTCGATTTCTTCCTCGCGTTCGACGATCAGACGCAACGCCGGGCTCTGTACGCGTCCCGCCGACAAGCCGCGGCGGATCTTTTTCCACAACAGCGGCGAGAGGTTGAATCCGACCAGATAGTCCAGCGCGCGCCGTGCCTGCTGGGCATTCACCAGATCCATCGACAGTTCGCGCGGATGTTCGAGCGCGTCGCGCACCGCGCCCTTGGTTATCTCGTGAAACACCACGCGTTGAATGGGTTTATCTTTGAGATTGTTCTGTTCTCTCAACAATTCCGCCAGATGCCAGGAAATCGCCTCGCCCTCACGATCCGGGTCCGTCGCCAGCAGCAGCCGATCGGCTTTCTTCAGTGCGCGTTTGATGGCATCGACGTGTTTCTGGTTACGGTCGATGACCTGGTACTTCATGGCGAAGCTGTTGTCCGTGTCGACGGCGCCCTCTTTGGGAACCAGATCGCGCACGTGTCCATACGAGGCGAGAACCTCGTAGTCCTTACCCAGGTACTTTTCTATGGTTCGACCCTTGGCGGGCGATTCCACTATGACCAGATTTTTTGCCATATTTCCTTATCAACGACGTGTCGCGTCGGTAAACGCCGAGAGTGTTTCCTTTTTCGGGCTGACCTTCCCCGAGCATCAAGGGATAGATTTTCGAATCCCGCAGGGCGCGGATTTTTATGCAGATCCGGGTGCCGTGTAAAGCGACTCCGTCGGGAAATTCAAACCGCCCGGGCGCCGGCATGGTCGAAACCGGGGACCGGGCGAGCCATTGCAACTGTCGGACAGCCGCCCTGGGCCGCGCCCGCACGGTAATTTGCGCGGTTCACCGCGGGCGTTCGGTCAGCCTGCGCCACCGGGGATTACGGCAGGCGCACGTACAAACCGCCCGAGACCGATTCGATGTGGCCCTGCAACTCCAATATCAGCAACATCGAGGAGACCTCTGCGGCGCTGTGCCCGGTGCTTTCCACCAGCGTGTCCACTGCCGTGGGTGAAAAGTCCATCGCATCCAGCAACGCCTGATACTCACCCTGTAGGCCGTTGTCGACGGTCGCGGACCTGGGCGCGGCGCTTTCCCGGGCGGCCGCTGCGAACGGCGCCAGCTCCTCGAGGATGTGCTCGGCCGTTTCCACCAGTTTTGCACCGTTGCGGATCAGCGCGTTGCTGCCCCGGGACTGGGGACTGTGGATCGAGCCCGGCACGGCAAACACCTCGCGTCCCTGCTCACTGGCCAGACGGGCCGTAATCAGCGAGCCGCTGCGCGTAGCCGCCTCCACGACCAGCACCCCGGCACTGAGACCGCTGAGCAAGCGGTTGCGTTGCGGAAAATGTTCTTTGCGCGGCGGGGCGTGCAGCGGCAGCTCACTGACCAGCGCCCCGGTACCGGCTATTTCTTCCGCCAGCGTGGCGTTTTCGCGCGGGTAAACGTGCTGATGCCCGCTGCCCATGACCGCCACGGTGAAACCGCCATCGCGCAGTGCCCCGGCGTGGCTGGCGGTATCGATGCCCAGCGCCAGGCCGCTGGTAATGGTCAATCCGCAGCCGGCCAGGTGACGAGCGAACTCAAACGCGGTGCGGCGTCCCGCACCGGTAGGTTTGCGTGAACCGACTATCGCCAACTGCAACGTGGC
>JAOTYY010000366.1 GCA_029861595.1 Gammaproteobacteria bacterium | reverse complement strand
ATTCGCAATTCGACCTGATGCTGACCACGGTGCGCAAGATGGTCTGGCCCTGTCTGTACACGGCCTTGACCACCATCATCGCGTTTCTGTCGCTGGTGTTCAGCGACATCAAGCCGGTTATCGATTTCGGCTGGATGATGACTATCGGCCTGACGGTGACATTCGCCACTTCATTCCTGTTGTTTCCCACGCTGCTGGTGATGATGGGCAGACTGGCGCCCGTCGCGGAGAAGCCGGCCGGATCGCGCATCATGAGTCTGCTCTCGCGTTTTACCGAGCGTAACGGCACCGTCATTCTGCTGCTGTCCGCGGCGCTGGTGGTGCTCAGCGTAGCCGGTGTTTACCGGTTGCGCGTGGAAAACAGCTTCATCGACTACTTCAGTACCGAGACCGAAATCTACCAGGGTATGAAACTGATCGACGATCAGCTGGGCGGCACCACGCCACTGGACATCGTGATCGGATTCACCAGCGGCGCCACCGAGGAGGCGACAGAGAGCGAAGCGGACGAGGAGTTCGACGAAATCGACGATCTGCTGGAAGACGACGAAGAGGATCCCGCCCAGCACTGGTTCACGCCGCAAAAGATCGACCTGGTTAAACGTGTGCACGACTATCTCGACGGATTGCCGGAAACAGGCAAGGTTCTGTCGCTGGCATCGCTGATTCGTGTAGCGGAAGACCTGAACGAGGGCAAGCCCTTCAGTGGTATGGAATTGGCAGTGCTGTACAAACGCATGCCGGATCAAATCAGGCGTGAGATGATCGAACCATTCGTGTCCATTGACGACAACGAAACACGTATCAGCCTGCGCGTTTTCGATTCCCGCCCCGAGCTGCGGCGCAACGAATTGCTGCAGAAGCTGCGCCGGGACCTGACCGGCGAGTTCGGGCTGCAACCGGATCAGGTAACGGTCACCGGCGTTCTGGTACTCTACAACAACATGCTGCAGAGTCTTTTCAGATCGCAGATTCAGACACTCGGCGTGGTAATGCTGGGCGTAGCGATCACGCTGGTGCTGCTATTTCGTTCCGTACCGCTCGCAATCATCGGTATCGTACCGAACCTGCTGGCTGCCGGGGTCATCCTGGGCCTGATGGGGTTATTGAACATTCCACTCGACATGATGACCATCACCATCGCCGCAATAACCATCGGCATAGCAGTCGACAACAGCATTCACTACATTTACCGCTTTCGCGAGGAATATCCGCGGACCAACGACTACGTCAGCACCCTGCACTACTGTCACGCGAACATCGGGCGAGCGGTTTTCTACACGGCCATTACGATTATCGTCGGCTTCTCGATCCTCGTGATGTCCAATTTCATACCGACGATCTACTTTGGCACATTCACCGCACTGGCAATGGCGATCGCATTGCTCGCGGCGCTGACATTGCTGCCGCGCCTGATCATGCTGTGGCGTCCCTTCTGACTGCTGGTCACCACACATGTACGCACAAGCACAACCGCACGACCCGATTGCAGAAATATTTCCAGACGTATTCCTGCTGCGCGGCAGCATGCGCGTGGGGCGCGGTATGCGTATCAGTCGCAACATGACGCTGCTGCGTCACGACGGCAAACTGGCCGCGATCAACGCGGTACGTCTGTCGCCCGCCGGCGAAAAGCAGCTGGAAAGCCTTGGGAAGGTCACGCACGTGATCCGTCTCGGCAATTTTCACGGCCTGGACGACCGTTACTATGTCGATCGTTTCGGTGCGAAATTCTGGTGCCAGGCCGAGTCGCGGCACTACAGCGATCCACCGCCTGACCAGTTGCTGGAGGACGGCGTTTCGTTACCGGTGCCCGATACCGATCTGTTCGTGTTCGAATACACGCGCAGACCGGAATGTGCATTGCTGGTAAGACGGCACGAGGGCATTTTGATTACCTGCGACAGCCTGCAACACTGGGGAGATCGACGTTACTGTTCGATCCTCGTCCGTGCGATGCTGCCTTTCATCGGATTTCGCCGGCGCACGCTGATCGGCCCGCTGTGGTTGAAGTACATGACGCCGCGCGATGCGAGTCTGCGAGCGGACTTCGAGCGTTTGCTGCAACTGCCGTTCTCGCACCTGGTCAATGCGCACGGCTCACTGTTGCGCGACAACGCACATGCCGCTGCCAGCGCTGCAGTGCGACGCGCATTCTCGTAGAAACCCTACCTGGTTCACAGACTGGCACATCCACTTAAAGCGCCGATTTGAGATTGCATACACTATCCCGCGTGATGTTCATCACCCCGTAACTGAGCTGCGTCAAGTTTTTCACTCGAGTCCGTGGGAACTGCTGCAGAAAAGCACGGTCGATCCGATATAGTGACCAGTATCTATGAACACGCTGCTGTCGACCCTGGGTAGTCTGCGCAACGCCTGGCGCAGTATCGCCGGCGCCAACGCCGACGACGATTCGCTGCGCGTCAAACCCGACCTGCCGGACAAGGACGCGGAGAAGATCCGTCTGCGCATCAGCGAGTGCCTGCAGGCGAAAGGTGGAGTGGTATCGGCGAAAGCCCGCGCGGCGGGCCTGGGGCGTACCTACCTCGACCTTGACGACACTGGCAAGCATCGGTTCCTGCACATTCTCGCGCACGATTTCGGCGTTTCGCAGGACGCACTGGACGAGGCGATAGCAGCTTACCAGCATACCGATACAGCCGTGGCCAGGCTGCAACAGGAGCAGAAGCTGCGCGACACGCTGAGATTGCCAGCGCGCGGTTTGCTGATGCAGTTCAATGCACTGCCTCAAGGTGTGAAATTTCTGGTTGACCTGCGTGCCGACCTGCGCCGGCTGAGCCAGGACGACGCCTGGATGCTGAGCCTGGACGGGGATCTGAAAAGCCTGTTGTCCTCATGGTTTGACATCGGATTCCTGGATATGCGGCGCCTGAACTGGGATGCACCGGCGACGCTGCTCGAGAAACTCATCCAGTACGAAGCGGTGCATGAGATCCCG
>JAOTYY010000146.1 GCA_029861595.1 Gammaproteobacteria bacterium | reverse complement strand
CAGATCGCTGGTCGGCATCCGGGAAAATGTCGCTCGAATGCGCGCCATCGGCACCCCCGTGTATCACCGCATGGTGACGGTCTACACCATTTCCGCCGGCATGGCCGGACTCGCGGGCGGCCTGTTTGCACAGTTCAACGCCTTCGTGACGCTGGACGTGCTCAGTTTCGCCCGCTCGGGCACCATCCTGCTGATCCTGATCCTGGGCGGCCTGGGGCGCCTGTACGGGGCATTCCTCGGTACCGTGGTATTCCTGGTGCTGGAGGACGAGCTGTCCAAGGTCAGCCCGGAGTTCTGGGAATTCGGCGTCGGGCTGGTGCTGGTTCTCACGGTGATGTTCGCGCGGCGCGGCCTGCTCGGCATCATCGAGGACCTCGGCAGCCGCTTGTTTCCCCGCCGCCCATGAACCCGGCGCTCATGGACCCACCGGTACTGGAAACGCGCGGTTTGAACAAGGCTTTCGGCGCGCTCGAAGTCGCCCGGGACATCAACTTCACCCTGCAACGCGGTGCCCGGCACGCGCTCATCGGTCCGAACGGCGCGGGAAAGACAACGCTGATCAATCTGATCACCGGTGTGCTGCAGCCTACGTCGGGAACGATCTGGCTCGAAGGCGGTGATGTGACGGCATTGTCCCAGACTGAACGCACCCGCAGCGGACTGGCTCGCACCTTCCAGATCAATCAATTGTTCCGAGGCCTGAGCGTGTTCGACAACGTCTGTCTCGCGGTCGCCGAACGCTGCGGCGCGGGTAACTCGCTGCTGCGACCGCTTGGCCGGCAACGGCATATCACTGACGAGGCCATCGAACTGCTGGACACGCTGCAGCTCACCGATGTCGCGCGCGTGCCCATCAACGAACTTGCCTACGGGCGGCAGCGGCTGGTGGAGATCGTTATAGCGCTCGCGCAGCGGCCGCAGGTTCTATTACTGGATGAACCCGCGGCCGGTGTGCCGTCTTCCGAATCGCAGCTGATACTCGACGTCATCGATGCATTGAGCGAGGACATATCGGTTCTGATCATTGAGCACGACATGGAATTGGTATTTCGCCTGGCGAAACGCATTACAGTGCTCGTATCGGGCACCATACTGACCGAAGGTACGCCGCAGGAGGTGTCTACCGACCCGCGCGTGCGTACCGCCTATCTGGGCTCGACGCTGGATGGCTGACACCGCCAGCGTGCTGGAACTGGCCGGCGTGAGTGCCGGTTATGCCGATACCGTGGTGCTCGAGGAAATCGATCTTCGGGTGTCAGCGGGAGAAGTGGTGAGCATCATCGGGCGCAACGGCGTCGGCAAAACCACCCTGCTGGCGACCATCATGGGCCACACGACTTTGCACGCCGGCCGTATCGATCTCGACGGGCGAGACGTCGGGCGGCAAAAGACCTACCGCCGCGTCTGGCAGGGGCTGGGCTACGCACCCCAGGAACGGGAGATATTTCCGTCATTGACGGTGACCCAGAACCTCGCCATCGCCGCGCGCGACGGCGAGTATTCGCCCGAGAGCGTTTTCGATCTGTTTCCACGCCTGGTCGAACGCCGCCAGCATCTGGGCAGTCAGCTGTCCGGCGGCGAACAGCAAATGCTCGCGATCGCGCGCGCGCTGGTCGGTAATCCAAGGGTGCTGTTGATGGACGAGCCCTCGGAAGGGCTTGCACCGATCATCGTCGAACAGCTGCAGGAAACAATGACGCGCCTGCGCGACACCTCCGCGATGGCGATCGTTCTGGTCGAGCAGAACAGCCGCATCGCACTGGAGTTCGCCGAGCGCTGCCTGGTGATGAACCGCGGCAGGATCACCCGCGACGGTCCGAGCCAGGAGTTGCGTGACGACCATGAATTACTGCACCGACTGATCGGTGTGGAAGCGGGCAATCAGGACGAGCAGCAAGAACGGCGGATCACTTAAACACGTACGTCGACATCGCGGTCGGTTTTGAATCGCGGTTACCAACGGTGTCCCCCGATACCGTATGTCCCTCATCCTCGAGATTGATTTGCGTGAATCACACCAGGCCATTCTGATGACGTTTAATGGGCCTTGATCTGAGGTTCTAGCACCCGCTCACCGCTGACTATTGGCAGGGGCGACCCAAATTCACCACGGTTCTGCTAGTATTTCTTACAGCGATAACACTTTAAACCAGTGTGATCGGTGCGTGCATATAAACCGGAGCAATACGACTGCGATCGCAGGATTGCTCGAAAATAACGAGAATTAAACGATGAATACTAAATCCTTAGTCCTGCTTGGCGCCTCGTTGTTAATAATCAGCGCGACAAACCCGAGCCTCGCCCAAACCTGTGAAAATATCGCCGGTCGAATAACCTCTATTCAGGGCCGTATCAGCGTGCAGCGAACGGACAGCAGCGACTGGCAGCGCGCCGCACTTAACGAAACGGTGTGTGAAGGCGATACGGTTCGCGCCAGTTCACGCAGCCGTGCGGCGGTTAATCTGATAAACCAAACCGTGCTGCGGCTGGACCAGAGCTCCTCGATCCGGGTAGACACAATTTCGCCAAAAGCGGAAGTGAGCTCGCTGCTGCGCTTGTTCTCAGGCGTCATCCAGTTCTTCAGCCGCAAGCCGCGAACTTTCGACGTGCAGACGACGACCTCGACCATCGGCATCCGCGGCACCGAGTTCGTATTGAGCGCGCGCGAGGGCGAGCCCCCGGAAGTCACGGTGCTCGAGGGCGAACTACTGGCCACCAATGAAGCCGGCGAAGCCACTATCGGCAGCGGCCAGACGGCGGTTCTTGCAGAGGGCGTCGCGCCACAGGTTCGCACCGTCGTGCGGCCCCGCGACCAGGTGCAGTGGTCCCTGTTCTACCCGCCGATTATCGCCCTGAGCAGTCTATCCTCTGCCACGGCGGATACCGATGCGACGCTCGGCCAGGCGCGTGATTGCGCTCGGAGCGGCGATACGGAGTGCGCTTTCGAGGCACTGGAAAATACCCCGCAGTCCGCCCGCAGCGCGGATTATTTCCTGTTGCGGGCGGCGCTGCTGCTCTCCGTAGGGCGCGTGGACGACGCTCGCACTGCAATAGACAGCGCCTTGACCGCCGATGCGCAGACCGGTAGCGCATTGGCCTTGCGCGCGGTGATTGCTGTCGTTCAGAACGATGCGGCACAGGCACTGGAGGACGCGCGGCAGGCGGTCACCTTGAGCCCGGACGCCGCCGCACCGCGCATTGCACTCTCTTACGCCCAGCAGGCGGACCTGCAATTGGAGGCGGCGCGCGATACCTTGCTGGAAGCCGTGGAGCGGCAGCCCGAGGATGCACTCGCCTGGGCGCGGCTGGCGGAATTGTGGCTGGCGCTGGGGTTTCGCAGCGAAGGGGCGGATGCGGCGCAACGCGCCACCGAGATCGACCCCGATGTATCGCGCACGCACATCGTGCAAGGATTCGCGGCGCTTGCACGAATCGACACCGATGGCGCGGCGCAAGCGTTCGAAAGCGCTCTGGCGCTCGATTCGGCCGATCCGCTTGCGCACCTGGGATTGGGTCTGGCGAGGATTCGCGACGGCCGTCTGGCGGAAGGCCGCAGCAACATCGAAACGGCGGTCGCAGTGGATTCGAACAATGCGCTGCTGCGGCCTTACCTGGGCAGAGCGTATTTCGAAGAGCGGCGCGCACCGCTGGACGCGGAGCAGTACGCCATCGCCAAGGAGCTGGACCCGCTCGATCCCACCGCTTATTTATTCGACGCGCTACGCAAGCAGTCGGAAAACCGGCCCGTGGACGCGTTGTACGATCTCGAAACGTCTATTGCGAACAATGACAATCGCGCAGTCTACCGCAGCCGCAATCTCCTGGACCAGGATCGCGCGGCACGCGGTGTGAGCCTCGCGAAGGTTTACGACACACTGGGTTTCACGCAGCTCGGATTGAATGAATCCCGGCGCTCGCTGACGCTGGATCCTTCGAATGCCTCGGCGCACCGCTTCCTGTCCGACAGTTACGGCAGCGTCCGGCGCCATGAAATCTCCCGCGTGAGCGAATTGCTGCAGGCGCAGATGCTGCAGGATATCAACACCAATCCCGTGCAGCCCAGCCTCAGCGCCAGCAACTTGAACGTCGCCGGCGGCGGCCCGGCCGATGTCGGACTCAATGAATTCACGCCGCTTTTCGAGAGCGACGGATTGCACCTGGGCGCCACGGCGCTGGGCGGCAATAACGACACAAAAGGGGGCGAAGTCGTGGTCTCCGCGCTTTACGACCGCTTCTCTGTCAGCCTCGGTGGTTACACGTACGAGACGGACGGTTGGCGCGAGAATAACTTCCAGGAACACGATATCGGCAATCTGTTCTTACAGGCGGCGATAACACCCGAGCTGAATGCGCAAATCGAACTCGGCAAGCGGGACACCAAAGAAGGCGACCTCGCCTTCAGATTCGATCCGCAAGACTTCTCCGAATCCAAGAAGGTCCAAAACGATCTGGAAACGCAGCGCCTCGGCCTGCGCTGGTCGCCGGGAGCGTCGAACGATTTTCTGATCTCGTACATGGAAAGCGATCGCGAAAGGTCAACGTTCGAAGACGGACTGTTCCCTATTCTCGTGTTTCCCGATCCGCCCGCTCCACCCATACCAGAGCTGGTGCTCGTTCCGGCAACGTTCGACGATTTCGTGGCGGAAGATGGCACGCAAGCGGAGTTGCAATATATCAGGCGTGGTGGTTCGTATAGCGTTGTCGCGGGTGCAAATTCGAGTGAAACTGACCGCAAATCAACCACTGCTATCACGGTCCAGGGCTTCCCCCCGATTGAGGACCCCCCCGCGGAGCGAACAATCGACCATGAACGCGCCTATCTTTACACGAACTTCGCATTGAACGATGCAGTAACCTTGACGCTGGGTGCAAGCACCGAGGAATATAAAGACGACCCCCATGACGAAAAGGATGACAACGCCAAGCTAGGTCTGCAATGGCAAATCAACCAAACGCACGCGTTACGCCTCGCCGCATTTCAGTCAACCAAGCCACCACTGGTGAACAACAGAACCCTCGAACCTACCCAGGTCGCGGGCTTCAACCAGTTTTTTGACGATATCAACGGCACTAAATCGGAAACGGTCGGTTTTGGTTACGATTCGATGCCTGTCGCTTCCTTCTCCTGGGGTATCGAGCTGACCGAACGCAAAATGGAAGAGCCGACCATAGTTGTAATCAGGGACTTTGTTACGGACGAGGTAATCAGCAGGGATTCCGTATTCGAAGATCGCGAGGAACGCTTGGGCAAACTGTACGTGTACTGGACACCTCACCCGAGCGTTGCCGTGAGCGCCGAAGCGATCGGCGATGAATATGAGGCCGCGCAAGGTATTGTCACCGGCACCGGTGGACTTCCCACCGACGTGACCACTTACAGCCTGCCGATAGGCACCATGTATTATTCACCAGGCGGCTGGTTCACAGGCATCAAGGCTACCTACGTGGACCAGGAAGTCAAAACAGCGCTCGAGGGGCCATCCGGCCCCGAACCGATGACCGTCGACGATCAGTTCACCGTCGTGGATCTGGTCGCAGGCTATCGTTTTCCCAAACGCTACGGCGCCATCACCGCCGAGGTACGCAACGTGGGCGACGAGCAGTTCAATTACCTGGACGATAGTTACAGAGAGTTCCGCGACGAGCCGGCGACCGGTCCGTATTTTCCGGAGACCACCGGTATCATACGTGCAACTTTCACTTTCTGACACGAGCGTGTGCGGCAGCGCTTACAAGGATCATTCCACACATCCAGCGTCGAATGATTTTACATTTGCGTTTCGCATGGCACACGCACCTACGACTAACAAGTTGATTTTAGAAAAGATAATTCGGTTAGCATAAAGATTGCTGCATTTAGTACAGCGTAAATCGCGGGCCACTAAGATGCCCGTTCCGTTACAGCGGAAACGTAGATCGCTCCCGAAGATCTGATCTACTGTTGAACTGCGTATAACGTCGTCCGGACGCGGCGCATCGAGGTGTCGATTTATCCTACCCAACCGGCTTTGTTTGGCGTTGAGCATTTGGCGTGCCGTTCCCGCGCGATCTAAAAAACACACAAAGAGGGTACAGACATATGAACATGTTGATTCGCAGTTGTGCGGCCTTTGCAGCCCTGGTGCTAGCGCAAACGGCTTTCGCAACGTCGTCGGAGATTGTTTCGGATGTGAAGGGAAAACCAACCTGCAAGGCGCTAAGCAATAACGATGCTATTCTACAAGCAGAGGATCTACATCCACCTTCGCACGGAGGGACCGGCAGGGCCGTAGGACCCGACAAGCAGGTCTTCACTTACACCATTGATGCCTGGGGAGACGTGCTCGATTGGGAAACGTCAGAAACAGGCAAGCCCGTTAACTTCACCATCCTGGTCAGCAAGAAGAAACACCGCAGGCAAGTCGCCCGGGTATTTCATTTTGGACTCGAAGGCGTGCTCGAGGATACCGCGGAAGAAGCGCGCGGCAAGATCAAGACCGTGAGATTCTGTTATGGCCTGAGCCGGCCGTCGCCGCCGGATATGATCAACCTGGGTGATTGCGATGAATTGATGAAAAAGCACGGGTCGTTGAACGGCACCGAGGTCGCGTGCCCGTCCCGAGGCCAGGAACGTGCTGTGATCAGCCTGGACATAACGCCGCCGGCGCACCCGGACGATCGCAAGGATTTCACCGTGCAGTTCTGTACCTGCAACTTCGTCGATCCCGAAACGAAGAGCACTCGCCTCCCGCAGTGCGACCCGGAACTGTCGCGGGATGAAAACGACCAGAACAACGCGTGCACCAATAACGTGGACGGAACCAACACACGCGTGCCGGTACTGATACAGGGTGTCGAAAATCCCAGTTCCTACATCTGCTTTACCAGCGGCGGACAGCGCGTCTGCTACGGACACTTCTAGCCACTTAGCCTCGCCCGGCGACCGCCGGGCGAGGCCGGCCGGGTAACGGCTTCGCCAACTGCCTGCAGGCACACATCGCTGCGAGTTTGTCGCCGCGGAAATTTTCTGTAACTCAACCAGCGATCAAAGTGATGGCTCGTGAGTTGCAGACGCCATCCCTCATATGCCGGTATTTCTTACACTTCATTCATTTTTTTGATTGTCCGTAATTTGGGGGGGAATAAACGCCACCATCAAACGTTGTTATCCATATGCAGGCATGAAACTTGCCCGAATAAAGTAAGAGGCATCGATCAATAACAAGATCCCGCCGGCGAACAATCGGTAACGGGATATCAGCCGGATGATTGACTTCGAAGTAAACGAAGTGATGCGACGGCATGCCTACGCGCCGAGGTCGAAGGTCTTCAGTCCGCACGGGCTCGTAGTGTATTAGCTTTTAATGTCATAAAGGGGTGGTAAAGATGAAAATCAGGCTCGGCGGCTTATCCGCCGTAATTTTTGCAGTTGGTCTATCGACTCAGGCATACGCGTCCTCGACGGATGTGGTGCTGAATCTGGAGGGCAATCCAACGTGCAGCTCGCTGGGTGACAACGCGGCCATTATCGAAATCAGAGAGTCAGATTTTATGCTCGGCGCGGAAAACCCAAACACCGCGACGGGCGATCTTCTCGAAGAAGACGGGAGCATAACACTGGGCGGTCTCGAGATTGAATACACAATTAATGACGCGGGCACGGAAGTCACCCATTGGGAAATCACCAAACCCACCATAGATCCAGACACCGATTTGCTCGATCTAGACAAAGTGAACCCGATCAACTACACGATATTGAAAGCCCGTGGGAACGACGGCGCGAGAGTATTTCATTTTGGTAAAAAAGGAGCGATCGAGGACGATGAAGAAACGGCCAGGAACGATGGCGACTTGACGGCGATCAGCTTCTGCTACGGACTGACAGTAGGAGCAGAAATTCCGTCGACGCCGCCGCTACCCTCGGACTCCATTTTTAACTTGGGCGATTGCAGCGAGCTGGCGAGCGACACTCTGCTGGATAGTACGGGAATTTCGTGTCCAAACGGGACCAGCTCGGATCAACAGCGGGTTCTGATCAGCTTGGATGTCACGCCAACCACAACAGCCGAGAACAAACCGGATTTCAACTTCAGGTTCTGTACCTGCAACGTTCCTGAAGACCCTGACACAGGAGAAACTCTCCCACAGTGTGATCCGAATTTGACGCGTGACATGAACAACACAACCGACCAAATCTGCACCAACAGCAACGTAGAGAATGGTACGAACAAGCGCGTCCCTTTGGTCATCGAAGGCGTGCAAAGTCCGAACTCGTATATCTGTTTCACCAGCGGCGGAACCCGCTACTGCTACGGACATTTCTAATTCTTGGCTCGTTGATGTAGCCTCCTCATCCCAACCCTTCTCCCCCAAGGGGAGAAGGGCAAGAAAAGTTTCCCCTCTCCTTCTGGGAGAGGGGCCAGGGGTGAGGGGGTGAGGGTGTGAGCGCTTGATTTGATCCCCCTCATCCCAACCCTTCTCCCCCAAGGGGAGAAGGGCGATAAAAGTTTCCCCTCTCCCCTTGGGGAGAGGGGATGATTTTTGTGCAAAGGTTTCCTCAGGCGCGAACACCGCATCATCACCCAGCTAGAAAACGACCAGCCGGTTCAACGTACCTACTCAGGCGGCTTGAATCTCTATCAGGCGGCGCATGAACTCGATGCACTCTTCGACCTGCGACAACTCGATGAACTCGTCGGGTTGGTGCGCTTGATCGATGGCGCCGGGTCCGCACAGGACGGTGGAGAATCCTGCCTGCTGAAACTGACCTGCCTCCGCCAGGTAGGCAACGGCATCCGTCGCGTTGCGCCCGGTAAGTTGTTTCGCCAGCGACTCAGCCGCCCCATTCGCTTCCGGCCGTAAGGCGGGCGAGTTGTAAAGCGTGCGCGTAACGATATCGGCCTGCGGGGCAATGGCACGCATGCCCGGCAGGATGTGTTCCTCGCAGTAGGCATTGAAACGGTCGACGAACGACTGCGGATCGTCTTCGGGTATACAGCGAATATCCCACTCGAACCGGCACTCGCGGCTGATGATGTTCACGGCAGTGCCGCCCTTTACCGTGCCGACGTGAATGGTCGAATAAGCGGGTTCGAAAGACGTTGCAGAAGGTTTGCCTGCGGCATTCTCGTCAGCGAGGTCCGAAAGAAACGTAATGAGACGCGACGCGTTCATCACCGCGCTGACGCCACGGTGCGTCTGCGCCGAATGGGCTTCGTGTCCCGTAACTGTCGTCTCGAGGCCCATCAGGGATTTGTGCGCTGTGACCACACGCATGGAAGTTGGCTCACCGACTATCACGGCACGCGGCGCGGGCAGCTCGGCGACGACGCGCTCGATCAGGTCCGGAACACCGACGCAGCCCACTTCCTCGTCGTAAGAGAGCGCAAGATGTATCGGCCGCTTTAGATTGGCCGCCAGCATTTCCGGCACCAGTGCCAGGGCGACGGCGGAAAAGCTTTTCATGTCCGCCGTACCTCGCCCGTACAGCCGGCCGTCCTTTTTCACCACGGCAAAGGGATCGGTAGTCCAGGGCTGACCGTCGACCGGCACCACGTCGGTGTGACCGGAAAGCACGACGCCGCCCTCGGTCATAGGACCGACACTTGCGTACAGATTAGCTTTGTTGCCGTCGCTGTTCGGTACCAGATGGCTCTCGATTGCGTGCCCGGCCAAGTAGCTGCGCACGAATTCGATCAGCTCGAGATTGGAGTCTCTCGAGACCGTGGCAAAGGCCACCAGCTTCGAGATCAATTTTTCAGCGGCGTCAATCATGCGGCCGGCGCAACCAGCTCGGGTTCGACGAGATCGAACGCGTCGTCGAAACTGGCGGGTACCGGCTCTGAGAGAATCTCCAGATCGTGGTTGGCACGCGCCTCGTCGAGCAGCGCCTGCGATGCCCACATCTGGTCGAGCTTCAGCGTGTCGCGGATCCACGCGAGCCGCAGCGAAGCCGGATCGGTCTCCTGCCGGTAGTTGAGCATGACCTGCATCGCCTGGAGTTCGTTCTCGACGCATACCGGTATCTTGCCAACGTTCATGTGCTTGGCGGTGAAGGCGTTCATATACGTCTTGTTGAGGTCGATTTGCTCGAGCAGTTGGCGCGGCATCAAGTCGGCGTAACCGATTCCGACGGCGTTGCCGTGCGTCACCTCGGTGAGGCCACGCACGTAGATGCAGCCGATCCGCGGCCGGACCATGCCCGGCTTCTTGCCCGTTACGTTCGCGTCCATTCCCGAGCCGCTGACGTTCTTGCCGATCTCGTCGACGATCAGCGCGTCCAGATCATCGAACGGCAGACGTGGAAAAAGTTCGTAGGACTCGCGCAACAGGGCGGCCTCGTTCTCGATCAGCGCGTCGTAGTCATCAAGCGCGAGGCCGCGCACGATCGCCGTCTCTTTGTACGCATTTTCGACGACGGCGATACCGCCAAGCAGGCGCGGTCGATCTACCT
This sequence comes from Gammaproteobacteria bacterium, assembly GCA_029861595.1. Taxonomy (GTDB): domain Bacteria; phylum Pseudomonadota; class Gammaproteobacteria; order JAHELT01; family JAHELT01; genus JAHELT01. The sequence goes on along the minus strand of JAOTYY010000146.1, from coordinate 727 downwards.
CGACGATCAGGCGCGCGGCGTCCAGCACCAGGCGCTCCATCCCATGGCGCAGCGCCTGCTGGTGAATACGCGACGCGCCGGCCTGTTTGCCGAGCCCGATCACCAGCATCTTGCACAAGCCGCTCTCGACACGGCCAGTGAATCCTGTGTGCGGCTTCACCCGGCAGAATACCAGGACACCGTCGGCATCGTGCGCGAGCCGGTCCTGAAAGACGGGGAATCCGGTGTCAGTGGTGCCGACCTGAACCACCTCCATGCTGGAGCGGATCGGACACCCGAGCGTCTCTTCGGTGATGCCGGCATCGGCGAGCACCGCGCTCTGCCCTTCCGCCGTTGCCCCGCCGTGACTGCCCATGCCCGGCACCACGAATGGTTCGGCGCCCGCCTGGCGAAGCGCTGCGACGCACTCGCGCAGCACCGGGAGCTGGTCGGTGATGCCGCGGCTGCTGCCGGTTATCGCGATGCGTTGTCCTTCGCTCACCCCTGCAACAAAGGGTTCGATCTCGCGGCGCACCGCACCGGGCACATCGGATTCGGCCGGCCGGGGAAAGCGCTGGCGCAACCTGAACAGCCGCGGTGCGTCGCCGGGACCGACGCCGGCCTCGGTCTCGGTGAGGAGGAACCTGGTGGTGTTCTGCATCAGCTAGTGCCCCTCAGCGTGGCGGAATTGCAGGTGCGATGTTAGCGTCTATCCGCAATGCCGCGCTACAAGCGCATGCTTCGTAAG
>JAOTYY010000365.1 GCA_029861595.1 Gammaproteobacteria bacterium | reverse complement strand
CGTCGCGCCAGCCGTCGTTGGCGATTTCGTGGTCATCCCAGACCGCGATTACCGGATGTGCCGCATGCATCGCCTGCAGGTCCGGGTCGCTGCGATACTGCGCATAGCGTCGGCGGTAGTCGGACAGCGTGTGCAGCTCGGTAGGCGGGTCGGGAACCCGGTCCAGGTCCTCGGCGCGCTCGGTAGCGTACTCGCCCATGCCGTATTCGTAGATGTAGTCGCCGAGATGAATGACGGCCTCGATGTCATCACGCCTGGCGATCTCGCGGTACGCGTAAAAGTAGCCGTAGGGGTAATTCGAGCACGACACAACAGCGAACCGTGCTGCGTCCATGCTGCCGGCCGGCAGCGTGCGCGTCGCGCCAACGGGCGAGACACTATCACCGACCTCGAACCGGTAATGCAGCCGTGCCCCGCTGGGCAGATTGCCTACATCAACTTTGACCGTGTAGTCACGCTCCGCGTTCGTTGCGGCGACACCCGCCGCAACCACGTTTTGCATCGCCGCGTCGCGCGCGACCTGCCACCGCACTGTCAACGGTTCTCCACTCGCTCCGCTCACGCGCGTCCACAGGATAACCGCGTCTTTGAGCGGGTCGCCGCTCGCCACGCCATGCGCGAACGAATACGCAGCAGGCTGCGGCAACGCACGACTGCGCCCGCCCAGCAACGCGAACAACACGCCACTCGCCAACAATTGAATGACACTGCGCCGTAGCACTCTGCCTCCGCAAAAAACACCGGCTGCCAACCAGCAGCCCATCCGCTAGTATTGCCGGTCAGCGCATCATACCCAGCCATTGTCATGAATCCACTACAACGCATTGCCATCCTGACAGGCCTGCTGCTCCCACTTGTCGGCTGGCCACTGACGATTGATGTGGAGGGCCGCTGGCTCAGCGGCGACGGCGATGGCTGGATCGAGATTGAGCTGGTTGGCGATAGTCTGATTGGCAGGATCGCCGGCTCGCCCAATGACAAGCCGGACGACGAACCACGTTTCGATGACCTGAACCCGGATCCGGCGCTGCGCGACCGGCCACTCAAAGGCATGACAATTATGACCGGCTTCAGGTACGAAGGTGACGGACGCTGGGTGGGTGGCAGGATTTACGATCCGAACAGCGGCAAAACCTACAAGGGGTCAATACGCCAGGTTGATGCGAACACCCTGAAGCTGCGCGGTTATATCGGCATTTCGCTGTTCGGACGCACCGATACCTGGACGCGCGACGACGAATAGCCGGCACGGTACTAACTAACGATCGCGTCGGCCTCGATTTCGACGAGCATCCGTGGATCTATCAGGCGCGTCACTTCAACCATGGACGTTGCCGGCATGATCCCCGCAAACGCCTCCTGGTGGGCGCGAGCAATATCCGCCCACTGTTCGATATCCGTTACGAACATGCGTGTCCGCACCACATGCCCAAGACCGGCACCGGCCTCTTCGAGAGCGTCCCGAATGACTTCAATGCAGCGCTGCGCCTGCCGGTACGCATCACCCTCACCGACCAGTTCGCCATCGGGACCGACAGATGCAGAACCGGACACCGCTACAAATGTGCCTGCCCGTACTGCACGGGAGTAGCCGACGAGCGGCTCCCAGCGAGCGCCGGACCGCACGGAAATCCTGTCGTTCATTGCCAAATCCTTATTAAAGTAATATCGATTTAAATACCATTAATTGTTGTATTTTATAACTTTATTTTTCATCTCATGAGCGAGCGGTCGCGCCACCAGCAGGCCCGCCAGTGACACAACAACGTAAGCGATCGCGATTGCCCGGACGGCCTCGGATGCCAAAGCCAGCGGTCCCGATGTGAGCAGGTAGGCTGCGGCCGGAACAACCAGCAACAGCCGCAGCAATTCGGCCCTGAGCGCATAAGGCCTCCCCTCGTTGATCAGCCCCACGGTGTACAGCATCGCCCACAACAGGACGCACGGAACCAGCACGCCGCGAACACCGACCTCGACAAACAGGGCTGCCACCGTGAGCGCAACAACAACTGCCACCACAAACTGGCCCATAACGTAAGCACGAAGACGCCGCGCGACGGGCGGATCAAACTTGTGGAAGTGATCGAGCGTCACATTGTGTTTCGGATACGCGCGGGCGACGTCAGCCGGGCGCCAGCCAGTCCGCCGAAACCAGACGCCGACTTTGTCGCGCCACCTTCGGGCATGGCGTGCGTCGAACAGCAGGTAGTCATAGACCTGCAGGTTGGCCCAGAAGGGATTCCAGTTGGCGAGTGGCTTGCGAACGCCAAACACGACCGGTTCGGCCTCGCGCTCGTCCTCGAAGGTTCCGAACATGCGGTCCCAGAGGATGAATATGCCACCATAATTCTTGTCGATATAGCGTTCATTTTGCGCATGGTGCACGCGGTGGTTCGACGGCGTGACCAGGATCCGATCGAGAACGCCGAGGCGCCGCACGACCTGCGTGTGTACCCAGAACTGGTAAATCAGGTTGGCCGCGTTGACGGTGACCAGTACCTCGAGCGGAAAACCGACCAGGAACAGCGGCAGGTAGAAGATCCAGCCAAACAGGAAGCCCGTGCTTGTCTGGCGCAATGCGGTCGACAGGTTGTAATCCTCGCTCTGGTGGTGCACGGCGTGCGCCGCCCACAGCACCGAGATCTCGTGGCTGAAACGATGAAACCAGTAGTAGCAAAAGTCCCAGGCCACGGCCGCAAGCAGCCACAATGCGATGCCAGTCGCCGACGCATCGAACCACGATAACGGCATGTCGAGCAGCGCGAAGTTTTGCAACACGAACCCCCAGGCCAGCAGCGGCAACAGTTTCGTGAAATATCCGAAGGTCGTACTCAACATGCCGGCGCTGAGGCTGTTAATCGCGTCGTTGGCACGATACAGCCCGCTGCCGCGAAGCCTGTCGATCGCCAGCTCGATGACCAACGCGAGCAGGAAAAACGGCACGGCAGCGGCGAGCAGGTCCATACCCCAT
>JAOTYY010000364.1 GCA_029861595.1 Gammaproteobacteria bacterium | reverse complement strand
TCTGCCTGCGCACCCTGACATTGCCGGGTCGCCGAATCTGGTGAACGGGTTCGATATGATTTCCAGTGCGTTTACCGCCAATGATGGCGATGGGCGGGATGGTAATCCGACCGATCCCGGCGACGCGATCGCCGCTAACGAGTGTTTTCCCGGCAGCCCCCCGCAGGGCTCCAGCTGGCACGGCACCCACGTCGCCGGAACCGTTGGGGTGGGCAATACCGACAACGCCAGCGGCGTGGCCGGCACGAACTGGAACAGTAGCGTGCAGGCGGTGCGGGTGCTTGGCAAATGCGGCGGCAGCATCAGTGATATCAACGATGGGATTCGCTGGGCCGCTGGGTTGCCGGTGCCCGGTGCACCGAGCAATCCAACCCCTGCGCGGGTCATCAACATGAGCCTGGGGGCTGGTGCTCCCTGCAGTGCCTCGCCTTCGACACAGAGTGCGATCAACGACGCGGTTGCCGCAGGCGTCACGGTGGTGGTCGCCGCCGGAAACGAAGCATCGGATGCCGCGGGTTTCCTGCCAGCTAGTTGCGACAATGTAATTACCGTTGCCGCCGGCGATTTTCGCGGTCACCTCGTGAGCCGTTACTCCAATTTCGGCGCTACGGTTGAAATCATGGCGCCCGGCGGAGACACGCAGCGCGATGACAACGGCGACGGTAATCCGGATGGTGTGTTGAGCATGGTGCAAGGCGGTTTTGCGTTTTTCAACGGCACGTCGATGGCGTCGCCGCATGTTGCCGGGGTTGCAGGGTTATTGCTGGCGCAGGATTCGCAGCTTACGCCGCAGCAGGTGACTGAGCTTATCATTAACAATGCGCAGCCGCGCTCCTCGCAGCAGTGCCCACGGCCGTGTGGAGCCGGATTGTTGAACGCGAACATCCGCGTGAGCGCGCCGCCACCGCCACCGCCACCGCCACCGCCACCCGAGCCAGTGGTTTTGAGTGTGGTACCCACCGTCATCGACATAGACGAAGACGACACAGCAGTAATCACGGTGACAGTGACGCAAGGCGGGGCCGCGCTAGCTGATGAGACGGTCAGCTTTGTGAGCGTTGATTCTGACGTGGCAACCGTTGCACCGGACAGTGATGAAACCGATTCCGCTGGCCGCGCGCAGGCAACCGTCACCGGAGTGAACGATGGCGATACCGAGATTGTGGTGCGCCTGCCCGCTCAGACGCAGACGGCAGCGGTGCGCGTGGAGGTGGCAGTCGCGTCCGCGCTCGGTTGGAATGTGCTGCTGGCCTTACTGGCACTCGCCGTCTACCGTCGTTTCCGATTGGCCAGGCCGTGCGATACATCCTGAAGCACGCCCCAAGTGCAACGGTGAGGCCACCAAACGCAAGGGTGGGAGGAGTAGCGCTGACGCTGACGATTGCTTGGCCGCTGCTGAGTCATGTTCCGGGATGGGCGGGCGGCACGGTTGCGGCGGACCAGGAACCATTGGCGGTCGGGCAGATGCTGGCTAAATTCGCTGCCGGCAGCGTGCCGGACAGTGAGGCCACCAGGCTGTTGGCAAGTGGTGAATCGGCATCGCACGCGCTGGATGCGTTCGTCGAGGAACTGTCCGCGATGCTGGACGTACCGTTGTTTGTGCGGCAGATAACGTCCGGTCGCGAACTCGTACTGGAAATTGAGCGCAGCAGGGCGCTCGAAACAGTTGCGGACCGTTTGCGCAATTCACCCGATGTGCTTAATGTCCGGATCGACCGCGTGGCAGGGACGCAACGCTACTGGATGGATCGCCTGTTGCTTGAGCCCGCGCCCGGCAGTGAGCTGGGGCGAGCGGCGTCACTCGCCAGCGAAGCCCGTGCCGCTGAGGCTGTTCGCAGGCAGCTTGCAGTACAGTTTCCCCACCCGCACTACGTGCTTGCAGCGCGGGTGGATTCACAGCAACAGGTCACGCTGCGTATCGATTTGAAGGCGACCGCCATGAATCTGATTAAAGCGCTGCGGGCACTGATCGGCGTGGAGTACGCGCAGCCGAATTTTATTGCGACTGTCAATTGAATCAGCGCACCTGTCGGCGGCGGAACCGGAGGAGGATACGGCTTGTTGGATTGGCTAACCGTTACGGCATTCGCGCTCGGCGCTGGCATCGGCGCGTTGTCCATGTACCTGCTTCGGCACCGGTTCAACGACACCCAGGCACTGCGGCGTGAGCTTTCCGAGCTGCAAACGGAAATGGAGAGCTACCGTGCACGAGTCGACGAGCATTTCGAACGCACCTCCGATCTGTTTCAGGAAGTGACCCGGAAATACCGCAGCCTGCACGATCACCTGGCACAGGGCGCAACCGGTCTAACACGTGGCGCCAGACAGTTGTCGTCTATCGAACTCCCCGAAAAGATCCTGCTGGCGCCACGGCCGGACTCGGCGACAGGCAACACAGAATCCGACCAGCTGCCAGATTCAGCCATTGGTGACGGCGACTCGCTGCATGACGATGCCGAGGATGTGGATGCCCTGGAGGCTCCGCAAGTGGCGCGCGAAATTCCGGAGCCGGACGACGTCGATGTGGCCGCGGAAGGGGTGGACACGACCAAACGATAATCGCTGGCGGCGGTTTCTCCACGCCGCCTCTTAGCAATCCTATTAAGTCATCGGTCTTGGTGCCGCTAACTCTGTGAGCGGATTGCCAACGTGTCGCGTGCGGTCCGCTCGAGCGATCGACGCAAGGCGTCGAAAAGCTACAGGAACGGGAATCTCACAGAGGTAAACACCATGAAAAACGTACTGAGAGCAGCGATTGCCGCTGCCCTGGTTGCGGCGCCACTGGCTGTACACGCCGGACCGCACGATGCACAAATCAGGAATGTCATAGAGACGAATGTCAAAAACTGGCTTAGCGATCCGGTGGTAATCGAGTCGATAAAAGCGCAGAACAACAAGCACGGCGGCCTGAGCCAGACCGACATCGACACGATGGACAAGCAATGGCGAGCCGAGACCAAGTCCATCGTGTC
>JAOTYY010000363.1 GCA_029861595.1 Gammaproteobacteria bacterium | reverse complement strand
CGCGGATGACGTTCCCCGGAACGCCTGCGGCGCGCCCGCCAAGACGCACAACCGGCGCGCATGATAGCGCGTGTGAGGCACACGGCGGTAGCCGTATCAGAAAATCGGGGACAGTTTACTTATTTCGGGCTTGTATCGTTCCTTCGTCCGAGAAAACACAGTGAAATAAGTAAACTGTCCCCGATTTTCCCACATCTCGCGATCAACCGATGCGCGAGACTTTGAGCAACCGTTTCAGGTCCTTGATAATCAGGCGCGGATCAAGATTCGGGGAAAACCGCATCATCAGGTTGAGGAGCGGATCGACCAGATAGATTGCATCGTTCTGCTGTGGCATGGCGGCAGTCGCCGCGGCTATCTCCGCAACCAGCCCGTCGGCCACGGCAATGGTCAAATCCGGATGCTCACTGGCAATTGCCGGACGCCCGGCGAAGACATCGTTCCTCGCTACCAGCAGCAATCGTTTGACGCGCTGCATGTCCTTGCCCAGGGCGATGCGCACCTGGCGAGTGTGATAGAGATTACGCTCGCACCGCGCATTGCAGACACCGCCGGCTACCAGCACCATTGTCCAGCTGCGCTCCATCGATTCACCACCAAGCTGCTCGCCCTGCAGGGTAACCATGCGCGGCTCGGTCAGCGGCCGCGCCGGTACGATAAGCTCACCGTTATTGTTGCTGCCGGTCGGGCGCCAATCGTCGACGTTGGCAAACCATATCCAGGCACCGAACAGCGGCACGAAAAACACTGCGAAAACACCGATCAACATCCGGCGTCCGCGCGCCTGGCGCGCTTTGTCCAACGGTTGTGTGTCGCTCATGTGTGACGTCTCGTACAGGCCGCCAGGTACGTCACCAGCAGCGCAATGGCGAGCCCATACCACTGCACGGCGTAACCATAGTGGCGCTGAGGCTCGATGGTCACGGTGGGCCAACCGGTGCGCAACGCGAGCGGATCGTCGGCGCCAAGCCGCAGTACGACTGGCAGCAAACGGTAACCCACCAGAGTCTGCATCTCGTCGATCGCCACGAATTGCACGATGTGTGGCCAACGGCTGCCGGTTTCCAGCATCTCCACAAACCGATAGGAGCGCTCGGGGCGCACCGCCACGCCCACAACCCGGACTTCGCCCGGGGGATGTTCCACGGTCGGTTTAACGGCACGCTGCGCACCGCGTGCCAGCCAGCCACGATTTACCAATACCGCGACATCACTGCCCTGCAGGCGCAGTGGCACGAGAACCTCATAGCCAGCCACGGAATCGCGAATGCGGTTGTCGAGCAGCATCGTGCGCTCGCCGTCCAGCGTGCCAAGTGCCGTCACCGGATGCAGGTGCAGTGAATCAGCGGGTGCGCGCGGGTCATCGTGCAACGCGATCGCAATGCTCTGTGCCTTGCTCCGGTGCTCTGCCAGCACTCGTTGTTTTTCAGCGGCACGCTGCATTTGCCATGTGCCCAATCCCAGCAGCAACCCCAAGGCTACACCTGCGACAACGGTCGGCCAGAAGAGCAATGTGATGCGGAACCGCCCAAACTGGATGTTCATTGCATGAGAATCTGGTGTCGTCGAAACGTAAAACATCACTACATAGACGATCTTGGCGATATACTAAGCGACTTGCTCACCGGCCGCCCCGACGCGGAGTTCCATGCTTATTAAAATCGTCGTCATTCTGTTATTGCTGGTCATCATAGGCAGCCTGGGATCGGGTTTATTTTTCATGATGCGCGACCGCGGTAAGAGCGATCGTACCGTGCGTGCGCTGACCTGGCGCATAGGTCTGTCGCTGGCGGCGTTCGCGCTGCTGATGGTCGGCGCTGCGACCGGTCTCATTACCCCGCACGGCATCGTACCTTAAATAAAAAAGGCGCTGCTGGGCAGCGCCTTTTTCGCGTCGCTGCCGTGGCTACAGCCAGTAAACGAAAATAAACAATCCCAGCCAGACGACGTCGACGAAATGCCAGTACCATGCAACCGCTTCGAAAGCGAAGTGGTTGTCGGGCGTGAAATGTCCCTTGATGCTACGTAACAGGATGACCGTCAGCATGATGGCCCCCATGGTCACGTGGAAACCATGGAACCCCGTCAACAAGAAAAACGTGGATCCGTAAATGCCGGCACCCAGCGTAAGGTTCAAATCCTCGTAAGCGTGTATGTACTCCCACGCCTGCAGGCCAACGAACAGTGCACCCAGGGCGACGGTCAGAAAGAGACCGAAGATCAACGTGCCGCGCTTGTTCTCCTTGATACCCCAATGCGCCCAGGTAACCGTCACGCCGCTGCTCAAAAGGATCGCCGTGTTGATCGCGGGTATGCCCCACGCCCCCATCACCTCGAACGCACCGCCGATGTTGGCCGGCCCGTTGGTGGGCCATACGGCTTCAAAGGAGGGCCACAAGAATGCGTTGGTGGAAAGTGCGCCACCGGCGCCGTCTCCACCCAGCCACGGCACCGAAAACACCCGTGCATAGAACAAGGCACCGAAAAACGCGGCGAAGAACATGACCTCCGAGAAAATGAACCAACTCATCCCCCAGCGAAAGGATACGTCTTCCCATTCCTTGTAAATGCCGCTCTCACTCTCCGCGATCACGTCGCCGAACCAGCGAAACATCATGTATACCACGACCACAGCGCCAGCGATCATCATGAACTTGCCGAAGTCCCCGCCGTTCAGAAAAACGGCGAAACCGCACAACAGCAGCGTCAGTCCAATGGAGCCCCAAATCGGCCAACGCGCCTCATGGGGCACGTAATAACCGTTACCGTGAGCAGCATCCGACATGGTTTATACCCTCTTTAAGTTTCCGTATTCGGTTACGCCGGCTCGGCGTTGAAAAACGTGTACGACAACGTGACGGTATCCACGCCCGGCGGGATCTGCGGATCTATCACGAACGTCAGCGGCATTTCGCGTGTCTCGTGCGCTGCGAAATCCTGTTTGTCGAAACAGAAGCACTGAGTCTTCTGAAAATACCT
>JAOTYY010000145.1 GCA_029861595.1 Gammaproteobacteria bacterium | reverse complement strand
GACAACCCGGCGATTCGTGCGGCCGAAGAATTCGTGCACGCGGGCTATCCCGTCGACGCCGCCGCCATTCTGTTATGCGAGCTGGACGGCAGCGAGGCTGAAGTAGCAACGCTGGTCGAGCAGGTGTACGACATTCTCAAGCGTTGCGCGGCAACCGAGGTGCGCAGCGCGAGGGACGAACGCGAGCGGGCGCGTTTCTGGCTGGGGCGCAAATCGGCATTCCCGGCGGTCGGCCGGATTTCACCGGATTACTATTGCATGGACGGCACTATTCCGCGTTCGCAGCTATCGTACGTGCTGGCACAAATTCAAACGCTCAGTGAAGAATACGGACTGCGGGTAGCCAATGTATTTCACGCGGGTGACGGCAATCTGCATCCGCTGATTCTGTACGATGCCAGCAAACCCGGCGAGCTCGAGCGCACCGAAGAGCTGGGCGGGAGAATCCTCGAACTGTGCGTGCAGGTCGGCGGCACCATTACCGGCGAACACGGCGTCGGTATGGAGAAGATCAATCAGATGTGTGTGCAGTTTGCGGCGGCCGAATTGCTGCAGTTTCATGCGCTGAAACGCGCGTTCGACGAGCACGGTCTGCTGAATCCCGGCAAGGCGGTACCCACCCTGCACCGGTGTGCCGAGTTCGGGGCCATGCACGTGCATCACGGCAAACTCCCGCATCCGGACATTCCGCGTTTTTAGGCCGCATGCACGACGCACCCTAGCGCATTTTTATGAGCGATGACCGAGATATTGCCGAAGCGTTGTGCGCACAAGTTGTAGAGGCGATTGACCAGCGTAAAATGCTGCGCCCGCGCGGCGGCGACAGCAAACTGTTTTACGGCGAAGCGATCAATGCGCAACCGCTGGAAATCGGTGAGCACCGCGGCATCGTGAACTATCAACCCACCGAACTGGTGATCACCGCCCGCGCCGGGACGCTGCTGCAGGCCATCGAAGCCGAGTTGGTCGAACAGCGGCAGATGCTGCCCTTCGAGCCGCCGCATTTCAGCGACCAGGCCACGCTCGGCGGAACGATCGCCAGCGGCCTGTCGGGTCCGCGGCGACCCTGGCAGGGTGCAGCTCGTGACCTGGTGCTAGGCACGCGCATGATCAACGGGCAGGGTGAACACCTGCGTTTTGGCGGCGAGGTGATGAAGAACGTGGCGGGTTACGACGTGTCGCGTCTATTGACCGGATCGCTCGGCACGCTGGGTGCCATCACTGAAGTCTCGCTCAAGGTACTTCCGGCACCGGAGCAGGAGCTGACGCTGGTGCAAACGGTTGATCAGGCCACCGCTTTGCGGCGTTTCCGGGCGTGGTGTGCCGAACCCCTGCCGCTCAGCGGTCTCGCACACTTGGACGGGCAGTTGTACATCCGCCTGTCGGGCACCGCGGCGGGTATCGCGGCGGCGTGTCAGCGACTGGGCGGCGACGAGTCGACTATGTCTTTCTGGGACGAACTGCGCGAACAACGACTGGCGTTCTTCAGTGCACAACCGCAACTTCCACTGTGGCGCGTCTCGGTGCCACCTGCAACACCGGTGCTCGACGACATCGGGTCCGCGCTTGTGGATTGGGCGGGCGGCTTGCGGTGGGTGCGCAGTGACGCGCCCGCAGGCTCGATTCGCGAGCAGGCCGAACGCCATGGTGGACATGCCACGTGTTTTCGCGGGGATTGCGACGCGGACCGCCTGCATCCGCTTTCCGAGCCGCAACTGGCTCTGCATCGACGCGTCAAACAAGCACTGGATCCGCACGGCATATTCAGCCCCGGGCGCATGTACCGCTCGTTGTAGTAAACGCCTGCATGCAAACGCAACTAGCCGACTTCATCAGAGATACCCCGCAGGGCCAGGAATCGGGCGCCATTCTGCGCAGCTGTGTGCACTGTGGATTCTGCACCGCCACCTGCCCGACCTACCAGCTTCTGGGTGACGAGCTCGACGGACCGCGCGGGCGGATTTACCTGCTCAAACAGCTGTTGGAAGGCGCACAGGTCACGCGCACCACGCAGCGGCATCTCGACCGTTGCCTGACCTGCCTGAATTGCGAGACAACCTGTCCTTCCGGCGTGCGCTACGGCCGCCTGCTCGACATCGGACGCGAGATCATCGAGCATCGGGTAGCGCGCCCATTGAATGAGCGCCTGGTGCGCTGGGGCCTGCAACTGGTGCTGCCCCACGAGTCACGTTTTCGTACGTTGCTCAGGTTGGGCCGTTTGGTGAGACCGCTGCTGCCGGGGGTGTTGCGACGTCTGGTGCCAGCGGCGCGCCCCGGCGATCCACGCTGGCCAGCCGTGCAAACCGGTGAGCGTCGCATGGCGCTGTTGCGCGGCTGTGTGCAACCGGCTCTGGCACCGCAGATAAATGCTGCCGCCGCGAGGGTTATGCAACGGCTCGGCGTTCGCCTGCAGGAAGCACCGCGGGCGGTCTGCTGTGGAGCCTTGCACCATCATTTGTCGGCCGGCGAGAAGGCGTTGCAGCAGATGCGCACCAACGTCGACGTGTGGACGAATATGCTCGACGACGGTGTGGAGGCACTGGTCGTTACAGCCAGCGGCTGTGGGGCAACCATCAAACAGTACGGTGAGCTGCTTGCGCACGACGCACACTACCGGACAAAGGCAGCTCGCGTTGCGGCGCACACGATGGATCTCGCCGAAGTGTTGACCGACGGCGATCTACCGGCCCTCCGGCGAGTGGGCGACGCACCGCGGATCGCCTGCCACGTACCCTGTACGCTGCAGCATGCCCAGCGTCTGCCCACGCGCGTGCAAGACATATTGAGTACACTGGGTTTCGTCCTGACAGCCACCCCGGATCAGCACATGTGCTGCGGATCGGCGGGGACCTACTCGGTGCTCCAAAGCGATATTTCGCAACGCCTGCTAAGCAGAAAACTTCAGGCTTTGACCCATGCGCAGCCGGCGTGCATTGCTACTGCCAACATCGGCTGCCTGCAGCATTTGCAGGCGGGCACCGAACTGCCGGTACGCCACTGGATCGAACTGGTTGATGAATATTGTCCAACGGAGACCTGACATGCGTTATATCGTCGCATTACTCGTGATTCTGGCTGTACGCCTGACAGTTGCCGGCGAGGTCGATGTGGTGGACGCACGCATCGCGGAATCCGGTGCTCGTACTTACCGGGTAGACGTGACGTTGCGCCACGCCGACACTGGCTGGGAACACTATGCGGACAAGTGGGATGTCGTCGCACCGGATGGCAGCGTACTGGGCACGCGAGTCCTGTATCACCCGCACGTCGACGAACAGCCGTTTACGCGCAGCCTCTCCGCAATAAAGGTCCCCGCCGGCATCGAGCACGTGACCATCCGCGCGCACGACAAGGTGCACGGTTACCGTGGTAAAACCCTGCAGCTCGAGTTGCCCTAGACATAATGATTTGACCTGCCCTTCCTCAACGCACGTGGGTTATGTTGGGGAAGTTGAATCCTTAACACAGAGCCACATTGAGGAGGGCAGGCATGAAGAAGTTTAACGCACAACAGACGATCGAAACGCAAGTCAGTACCGCGACGTTGCGAGGTTGTTTGGGCAGTGAGGAGCGTCACGGGTTTTACGTAGGGTTGGATGTGCACAAGGAGACGATTGCGGTGGCGGTGGCCGAACCGGGTCGGGCTGCGGTGCACTATTGGGGCGAGATCAAGCACGCACCTAAAGCGGTGTGCAAGCTGGTGCCACAGCTGAGTGAGCAGTATGGCGGTGTGCTGATGCTGTGGTGCTACGAGGCGGGCCCGTGCGGTTATGGGCTGTATCGGCAACTGCTGTCGCTGGGCCAGGACTGTGAGGTGGTGGCCGCGCCGAGGAGCGATCGGATCAAGACCGACCGGTGCGATGCGTGCAAGCTGCGCGCGGGCGAGCTCACGCGGGTGCGGGTGCCGGGCGAGGAGCAGGAAGCGATGCGCGATCTGAGCCGTTGTCGACTGGACTTCAAGAGCCAGGAGCGCAAAGCGCGCCAACAGCTCAACGCCTTCGTGCTGCGTCACGGCCATCACTGGCCACGCGGCAAAACACGCTGGACGCGGGGCCACTGGAACTGGCTGGAATCGCTCACGTTCCCTCACCCCTGGCAACAAGTGGTGTTGCAGGAGTACTGCGAGGCGGTGCGTGCGGCGACGCGCCGCGTCAATGATCTCACCGCTGAGCTGATGAGTGCGTTGGTGCAATGGTCGTTGGCGCCGGTGGTGGATTCGATGGTGGCGTTGCGCGGTGTGGACAAGATCGCCGCGATCACACTGCTCGCCGAGTTGGGCGACCTCACACAGTTTAGTTCGCCCAAACAGCTGATGGGTTATCTCGGGCTGGTGCCCAGTGAGCACAGCACCGGCACACGCCGTCGTCAGGGCGGTATTACGTTGATGGGCAATGCGCACGCGCGGCGCATGCTGGTGGAGGCGGCCTGGAGCTACCGTTTCCCGGCGCGCCAGACGATGCACCTCAAGCGCAAGGCCCAACAGGCCTCCTCGAGCGAGGCCAAGGTGATTGCCTGGCAGGCGCAGGCACAGCGGCGGCTGTGCGGGCGCTACCGCACGCTGGTTCACGCCGGCAAGTGCACGAAAGTGACCTGTGTGGCGATTGCGCGTGAACTGGTGGGGTTTATCTGGGCGATCGTGTGCCTCGAGATGCCGAAACTGCGGCTGCAATGAACACGACTGCCTACTCAGCAACGAACCAACGGAGGCAATGCACAGACGCATGGGTTCAGGGTACTTGTTTCGCCGGTGTGGAGAATCCTTGCTCGGGCTAAACCGGCATCGTGGGGATAATCCCAGGCGGGCGTTCGCCTCGATGAACCCTGATACTAGACAAAGGCCAGCTCCGCGATGCAGTGATGGAAGGTCGGTAACCAATCCACGTATCTCAGCATGAACCATCGTCGTAATCTGCGGATAAGCGCCCTGAACCGATGTGTTTGAACAAACTGAAATTTGAAATGACTTGACAGCTCAAAACATATCAGCCCGCATGTTGCACGAAGGCAGCCAGAAATTGTCGAGTTCCCAAGCTGATTCAAGACGATAGGTGCGAATTTACCCCCGGCGGCGAAGTTACACGTCTACGCTGTGCGTCTCCATGAATTGCGCGGCCGGCTACAGGCGATGCGTCAACGAGCGGAACTGAAAGCCGGGTAACGGTTCGCGCAGACCGCGTGACAGGCCGATCACGCCGAAACGCTCGCCCATCTCGCCAGGCGACAGCAATACGTGCAGTTGCTGCCGGGCGGTGATTTGCTGCGGCGCCATACCTTGCACGCGGGGCAGTTCGTCGAGCAGCCCGGTATCGATCAGAAAACCGGCCTGATTGGTGTACCCTTCCAACTCCAGACCCGCTTGCGTGGCCGCTTCCGCCACCCCGGTAAAATCCACCGATGCCGAGATGTCCTGCAACCCCGGATACCAGTAAGGATCGTCGTGCACGCGGTGCCGATAGTGGCAGAGCAGCGTGCCCATATGCCGTTCCGCCGAATAGTACTCGCGACGCGGGTAGCCGTAGTCGACGATCAGCAGCGCACCCTGGTGCAATGTCTCGGCGAGTGTGCTCACCCACGCCGGCAGATCGAGCGATAACTCCGAGCAATATTCGCGCGGCAGGCGAAATCCCAGCTGTGACTGTAATGTGTCCACCCGGGCTGCCAGTTCGTCGCTCGCCGGAACGATCCTGTCGTGCAGTTCACCACGCGCACAGGCGGTGCGGATTTCCGCCACATAATCACGCTCGACGCGAAACCTCGTGACCGGCAGCGCGTCGGCGACCTCGTTGGCGATCACCACGCCCGAGAATGACTCCGGTAAGCGCGACAGCCAGTTGACACGTCCCAACAAGCGCGGCGGCAACACGCCGCGCAGGTAGTGTTCCTGAGTGCGCTTCAGATCCGGGCTGAGTTCCAAGATACTGTAGCGCCGCGGCAGACGGTCCGTGGCGGCCAGGTGCTCTAACAGTCCGTGCGCGAGCGCACCGCTGCCTGCTCCCAGTTCCAGTACATCGCCGTATCCCAGTTGCGCGAACACGGAAGCCAAGGCATTGGCCACGCAGCGGGCAAACACCGGCGAGGTTTCGGGGGCGGTGGTAAAGTCCCCGCCCTCGCCGAATCGCTGCTGACCGGCCATGTAGTAGCCCAGAGCCGGAGCATATAATGCGCGGTGCATATAGCGCGCAAAACTGATGCTGGCATCCCCGATTTCGCGGGTAATCTCAGCGACCAGTTTTCCGGAATGCGCCTGCGCCATCAGATCCGGCGTGGGAAGTTCATGGACAGGCGCTAGCGTCATCGGGCGGGCAATCCTCTCGGCGTCGATGCGGGTAATGGTAACCGGGCGGCATTATGCAACAGGAGATCGTCGACTTGGGTAAGCAGGTAGCGTTGATCACCGGCGCCGGTCAGCGTATCGGCGCACAAATCGCCACGCACGCGCACGCGGCTGGAATGAACGTCGCGCTGCACTATCGGCATTCGGCGCACGGCGCGCACGATCTGGCAACCGAATTTAACACTACACGCGAAAACTCCGCGGTGACTATTCAGGCCGACCTCCTCGAGCTCGAAGCCGCCGACACGCTGGTGCAACGCACGCTGCACGAGTTCGGTCGGATCGATCTGCTGGTCAACAATGCGTCGACGTTCTACCCCACGCCGCTGGCCGGGATCGACGAAGCGCAGTGGGCGGACCTGATCGGCACGAATCTCAAGGCGCCGTTGTTCCTGAGCCGCGCGGCGGCGCCCCACCTGCGTACCAGCTGCGGTGCAATCGTCAATATTGTCGACATAAGCGCACATAAGCCGCTCCCCGACTACAGTATCTATTGCGCGGCCAAAGCTGGCCTGGCAGCAATAACCCGCAGCCTGGCGCGCGAACTGGCGCCCGACGTGCGGGTTAATGCCGTAGCGCCCGGTGCAATTCTCTGGCCAAAAGAAAACGCACCGGACGCCCGGGAACGCGCCAGCATCGTCGCGAACATACCCCTGGCGCGATTGGGTGCCGCGGAAGATGTCGCGCGCAGTGTGCTGTTCCTCGCCCGCGACGCGAATTACGTCACCGGGCAGATCCTGAACGTCGACGGCGGCAGCTCACTTGTGTAGCCCTGTTCTGCGCACCTGCGGGAAAACCTGAGCCCCCTCTCCCTCAGGGGAGAGAAGCGCTTTTTGTAGTCGGGACGAGGCACTTGCGCGAATCAGTCAAACGAGATCGCTACAGGTTGCAGATCAGCGGGGCCGTCGAACGCCAGCCAGAGCGTGCGGTAGGATTTCCCCAGGCAGGGATGGCGAGCATCCGGCGCCAGTTCTGCAAGCGGGCGCAGAACAAACGCGTAGCGCAGGATGTCCTCCCGCGGCAGTCGCAAACCTGCCAGATTCAACGCGGCATCGCCATACGTCAGCAGATCCAGATCCAGCGCGCGGGGAGCAAATTTGGGCTCGCCGGGCTGGCGCCCGTGTACGCGTTCTATCTGCTTGAGTGCGGCCGCGATTGCCTCAGCGGTGGCATCGCAATACAGGGAAACCACAAGGTTGTAAAACGGCTCCCCGTCAAAACCCTGCGCGCTGGATTCGTACACCCGCGACATCTCGAGCTCGCCAAACCGCGCTTTCAGGGCTGCGACTGCGCTACGCAGATTCGCCTCGCGTTCGATATTCGTGCCGACGCTGATAAACACTCTGGTCGGCGCACCGCTGCTCAGAGCCGGGTACCCCGTTCGATACACACGCCGACATCACGCGCGCCGCGGATCGCGCCGGGCTTGCTGACCGTCACTCTCACCCAGGGGATTTCGAACTCCTCGAGCAAAATGGCGGCAATCCGCTCCGCCAGCGTTTCAACGAGCTGGAAGTTGCTGCCGCCGACGAATGCAATGATACGCTTGGCAACGGATTTGTAGTTCAACGCATCCTCGATGCGGTCGGCAGCCGCGGCGGCGCGATTGTTGGTGGCCATCTCCAGGTCGATACTGACCGCCTGCGGTGTCACGCGCTCCCAATCATAGATACCGATAATCGCCGCAACCTGCAGTTCGCGCAGGAATATAGTGTCCAAACTCACCCTCCGGCCGATGGTGGCGCGCCAATATAGCGGCTCAACCGCGTCGATACCACCGTCACGGCTTGTCTGGAATAGACGAATCGGCTAGCATTCGCGCGATTGAATTTCCAGCCGAGAAGCTAGGAGAGGCCGAGATGGCCAGAGTCTGCCAGGTTACTGGGAAAGGCCCCATGTCGGGGAACAATGTCTCGCATGCCCACAACAAGACCAGGCGGCGGTTTTTGCCGAACATCCATATCCACCGGTTTTGGGTGGCAAGCGAAAATCGCTGGATCAAACTACGCGTTTCTTCGCACGGAATGCGTATAATCGACAAAAAGGGCATAGACACCGTGCTGGCGGAAATGCGCGCCCGCGGCGAGAAATTCTGAGGACCTTATCATGCGTGACAAAATCAGGTTGATTTCATCGGCTGGAACCGGCCATTTCTACACCACGAGTAAAAACAAGCGCACGATGACCGGCAAGTTCGAAATAAAGAAATTCGATCCGGTGGTGCGCAAACATGTCATCTACAAGGAAGGCAAGATCAAATAGATCAAAAAAAAGCCGGCTACCGCCGGCTTTTTTGTCATTTAGTGACGTGCAAAACGTCGCGTATTTGTCGTCTCTGCCGGTATGCCGTCGCACCTTGCTACTTCGTAATGCCGGTTCCTCTGATAAAAACTCTAATATTCTTGTCTAAAGGGCCAAGCTGCGTGTGCCGACACTCTAGCTAACTTAGATTTGCAGGCTTTGGCATAACGCTTGCAAATTTTGATCGAAAGCGCGTCCAGAACGTTGAGTCCCGCACCGACAATAACGACAAGGACGGACGCCGGACCAACCGACCGGACGCACCTTCTCAAGGAAGGATCGCGTTACCGGCAGCCCACCGTGGCCCCGCTGCATCCTTTCTGAGGAACATAGAGAGGCCGTAGTAATGAGCATTTTCAACCAGTTTCAGTCGCGCTACGAAGACGCGAAAGAAGAGGAATTCACGCTCCAGGAATACCTCGACATCTGCCGCGCGGAGCCAGTGGCCTACGCAAGCCCGGCGGAACGCATGCTGAAGGCGATCGGCGAGCCCGAAATGGTCGATACGCGCCACGATCCCCGCTTGAGCCGCCTGTTCTCCAATAAGATCATCAAGATTTACCCCGCGTTCTGCGACTTCTACGGCATGGAAGACACCATCGAGCAGATCGTGGCGTATTTCCGACACGCCGCCCAGGGCCTGGAGGAGCGCAAGCAGATACTGTATCTGCTGGGGCCGGTCGGCGGCGGTAAATCCTCACTGGCCGAAAAGCTCAAGCACCTGATGGAGCAGAGCAATTTTTATGCG
This sequence comes from Gammaproteobacteria bacterium, assembly GCA_029861595.1. GTDB lineage: Bacteria > Pseudomonadota > Gammaproteobacteria > JAHELT01 > JAHELT01 > JAHELT01. The sequence goes on along the minus strand of JAOTYY010000145.1, from coordinate 1,829 downwards.
ATCAAGGGATCACCGATCAACGAATCGCCGCTGGGTTTGTTCTCCCCAGAAGAGGACGCGCAGATACTGCAGGAAGACTACGGCATCCCGCAGCGTTACCTCACGGGTGTGATGTCGCCCTGGGCGATCAAGCGTTTGCATGAGTACAACGGGGACATTTCCCGCTTTCGGGTAATAAAGCGCCGGCCTTCGGTTCTCGAGCAGATCGCGATTTCTAAAACCGAACCGGGCGACGAGAACAACCAGGACATCTCCTCGCTGGTGGGTAAAGTCGACATCCGTAAGCTGGAGCAGTTTGCGCAGGACGATCCTGACGCTTACGCATTTTCCGGCGGCCTGTGCCAGGCCAATCAGGGCCTGCTGGAGTTCGTGGAGATGTTCAAGGCACCCATCAAAGTCCTGCATCCCCTGCTGACCGCGACCCAGGAAGCCAACTACATGGGCACCGAAGGGCTGTCCGCGATTCCCTTCGACGGCGTGGTGCTGGCACACTCGAACGAATCCGAGTGGTTGAGTTTCAAGAACAACCGCAATAACGAGGCGTTTCTGGACCGCATCTATATCGTCAAAGTGCCGTATTGCCTGAGGGTTTCGGAAGAAATCAAGATCTACGAGAAGCTGCTGCGCGACAGTTCACTGAGCGAAGCTTCCTGCACCCCGAACACATTGGAAATGATGGCGCAGTTCGCGGTTCTGTCACGCCTGAAGGAACCGGAGAATTCGAGCATTTCCTCGAAAATGCGCGTCTACGACGGGGAAAACCTGAAAGACGTCGATCCCAAGGCCAAATCGTACCAGGAATACCGCGACTACGCCGGTGTGGACGAAGGCATGATTGGCTTGTCCACCCGCTTCGCGTTCAAGATCCTGTCGAAAGTATTCAACTACGATCACAGCGAAGTCGCCGCCAACCCGGTGCATTTACTCTACGTGCTGGAGCAGCAGGTCGCCGCCGAGCAGTTCCCGCCGGAACTGGAGCAGGCCTATATATCCTACCTGAAGGAGTTCCTCGCGCCGCGTTACGCTGAGTTCATCGGCAAGGAAATCCAGACGGCTTATCTCGAATCCTATTCGGAGTACGGCCAGAATATCTTCGACCGCTATGTCACCTACGCCGACTACTGGATTCAGGATGAAGAATATCGCGATATCGATACCGGCGAAGTGTTCGACCGTAATGCACTGAACGAAGAGCTGGAAAAGATCGAGAAACCGGCCGGCATCAGCAACCCGAAGGATTTTCGCAACGAGATCGTGAATTTCGTGCTGCGCGCGCGAGCCAACAACGAGGGCAATAATCCGACGTGGACCAGCTATGAAAAACTGCGTGAAGTGATCGAGAAGAAGATGTTCTCGAATACCGAAGATCTGCTGCCGGTGATCTCGTTCAACGCAAAAGTTTCCGGGGAAGATCAGAAGAAGCACGAAGACTTCGTTGCCCGCATGGTGCAAAAAGGCTATACGGAAAAGCAAGTGCGCCTGCTCTGCGAATGGTACTTGCGAGTGCGTAAATCCTCCTGACAAGGGACTGAACCATAATGTCGCTGGTCGTCGACAGACGCCTGAATGGCAAGAATAAAAGTATCGTCAACCGGCAACGCTTTATTCGCCGCTTTCGCTCGCAAATAAAAGAAGCGGTGTCCGATACGATCAAGAACCGCGGTATCACCGACATCGATCGCGGTGAAAAAATAAACATCCCTAAACGTGACATCTCCGAGCCGGCTTTCCGCCATGGCAACGCCGGCCGGCGTCAGTTCACACAACCGGGAAATCAGGATTTCGTTACTGGCGACCGCATCTCTCGACCGCCCGCCGGGGGCGGCAGC
>JAOTYY010000362.1 GCA_029861595.1 Gammaproteobacteria bacterium | reverse complement strand
CTGACTCGATGCCGCGCATGTGCAGCAACTGCGACAGAAGCAGCCCCGACGGGCCCGAGCCAATGATAGCGACTTGCGTTTTCATGGTTAGAGTTCCGCCGCAAAGGTTACCTGTCGTCACACAGCCGAGGCAATTCCAAGCTCCTGACGGCGGATCACGGTCGCGCGGGACATGACTATCGTTAATGTTGTCGGGCTGGCAGACGATAACCTAACAGGCGAGGTGAAAACCGGGCGAACCCCGATCGGCACCGGACCGTCATCCCCTAACATCGAGAGCGAAACACACCAGCGTGCAATCTCCCGTCAAAGTAGCATTGGTTGGTTTACGCAAGCGCTCCATCCAGGCGCTGGTCGGGATATTCAAGCAACGCTACCAGGGACGTTTCGTCCTGGGCATGCCGGCCGCCGCCCCGGTGGCGATCTTCAACATGGATTGCACCAACGCCGGGCAGGTCTGGCGCACGTTTCGCCGCAAGCATCCCGACACGCGGATCGTGGTAATCGCCCGCGAACCTCCGCTCCTGGACGACGTGGACTACGTTCCCGTACCGCTCAGTGTGAGTGCGCTCGAAGCTGCCCTGGAGCGCGCCGTGGCCGCGGGAAAACCCGCACCGCGAACCAGGCAGAGCGTGACGGCGACGCGTCACACGAAGACGAGTCGCACCGGCAAGAGACCCGCCGCCGGGCGCTCGTTGGCGACGCGTCCAGGTGTCGCCAACGAGCGCCCGGCGATCAACCAGGACGTGTACTTCCAGCCAGGGGACTACCTGTTCGGCCGTCTCCGCTACGCGCTTTCCAGCAATCCCGGTAAGGCCGTGCGGCTGCGGGGCAGCAATTTCCTGATCGCCGCAGACGCGTCGCACTGCAAAATATTCGCTAATTTTCCGCTGAGCCGCCTGGCATCGGTAGCCGCCAGCCAGCCGGGATCCGAAGCGGGAAACGAAGAAGTTACCGTATTGGAACATCTGGACCGGAAGGCACCGTTGCCCGATGCCGGTGACGTGCATGAGCACCCGCTGGACCGGTTTATGTGGGAGCTGGCGGCAGCCACCGCCAATGGCCGGGTCACCGAGGGCACGCCGCTCGACGCGCCGGTGTATCTGCGGCGCTGGCCCAATTTCACCCGCGTCGCGCCGCCTGACGACGCCATGCGTATCGCTGCGGTATGGGTGCAGCAGCCGCGTTCGCTGCTGAACCTCTATGAAACGTTGAAAGTGCCGATCGAAAACATATTCACGCTGTACACGGCTGCCGAGACGATCGGACTCGCCGGCCTCGCGAGACGCGAGTCCGATACTCTGATCGCGCCGTCGGTGGTCAATCCCTCACCCTACGGTAATCTCGTCAACGCCGTGTTGAGCAGGTTCGTGCGCGCCGACAAAGCGGACGCCGCAGCATGAACGCTCCCGCCAGCCGGCATCGGCGCATCGTTTTCACGGGCCCTGACGACTCCACCGCCACATGCGCCATAGCAACGATCAGCGATGCCCGTGTAACGCGCGACAGCTGCGACGTTGCAACCGTGGACACAGCGCTGCGGCTGCAGCTGGACCACGGTGTCCTGCACCTGCAACAGGCCGGGGAGATCCATTTGTACGCCACTCCGCCGGATACACCCGTCGATACGGTCACCGAATTCGTGCAAACCAGTGGCATGGGGTTGATCGTTCTGCTGGACAACAAGCGCCCCTACCCGCTGCGGGATATGCATTTCTACCTGCATAGCTTTCAGGCATACATTGCCGAGACTTCCGTGGCGGTCGGGCTGTGCAACCTGAACACCTCCGATACCTATTCAATCGACGACTACCAGGCGGAATTGATCTCGCTCGGCCTGCACGTTCCGGTATTCGAAACGGACGTTACCGACAAACGCGACGTGGTGCTGTTGGTGGAAGCGCTTTTATTGAGTACCGAGGTGCGAAAGACACTCGTGCACGTTTAATCCGACGGTTGCGCAAGTTTGCCGCGCGCGATTATTTATCCAGTACCGCTTCGGCCTCTATCTCCACTTTCAGCTCCGGGGTGACGAGCGCAGCGACGCCGATAAGCGTCGAAGCGGGCCGGTGTGCACCAAAATACCCCTCGCGCACCGGGTTGATACGGGCGCGGTCGGCAACGTCGGTGAGAAATACCTGAACCTTGACGATGTTACGGGGTTCGCCACCCGCGGCACGCAGTACGCCGTCAACGTACCCCAGCGCAAGCTTGAACTGCTCTACCGTATCCCCGGGAACGCTGCCGTCCAGGGCCACCCCTACCATGCCGGAGATCCACAGGCGATCGCCGGCGCGCACGCCGTGGCAGTAGTGGCTTATCGGTTCGGGCAGGTCGGGCAACATCAGCGGTTCGATTCTGGCCATGGTGCTCACTCCTGTTGATGAACGGTTCAATGCCGATTGTTGCGCGATTCGGGACAGCAGGGAACAGGTGGACGCCTGCGCACAGACATCCGCGCAACCCCTTTTGCGCCGTGCGCGGTATTGTCGTTTCACGCCATGTTGTGCCACTCTGATACCAAGAATCAACGATCACGCCATGCGCACGCGGTCGTGCCCGCACCCGTGGGTGGAACGAACAGCCATTGTGCGGTATCGCTGATCCATACCCGCACCACATCGTTGCCTGTCTTTGAATGATCCAAGGCAAAACGTTGCGCGGCGGGATCGGACATTCTGCGCGGGGCTGTCTTCACATCAACGGCGAGCAATTTTCTTTGAAAGACAACTTTCTGACACCATTTTTGTCCTTTGTCCGCGCGACCGTCCAGAGCATTCGCGATCTGGCGCCGATCGTTGCCGTCATTGCCCTGTTTCAGCTCGTCGTGATCGGACAGCCCCTGCCGGACTGGCTCGCTTTGCTTGCCGGCACCGCCGTGATCGTCGCGGGCTTGAGCTTCTTCATCTTCGGCCTGGAGATGGGACTGTTTCCGCTCGGCGAATCGATGGCTTATGCCTTCGTGCACAAAGGCAGCCTGCTCGCCCTGCT
>JAOTYY010000144.1 GCA_029861595.1 Gammaproteobacteria bacterium | reverse complement strand
GCACCACGACCAACCCCGCGTGCCAGCACGCAAACAGCAATTCCACATACTCCGGTGTGTTGCGCATGATCAGCGCAACGCGATCGCCGCCGGCCAGCTCAAAGTGGGACCGTAACGCGCCGGCCAACGCGGTGATGCGCACGTACAGGTCTGCGTAAGTGCAAACCGTATGCTCCCCTAATGCCACTGCCGGGCGGTCGCCGTACAGACGCGCCGCTCGCCAGGCAAGATTGGCGAGGTTCATCAGGCTTCGTACCTCTGTAACAGCGACTCCAGCTCCGCTTCATCCATAACAGTCACGCCGAGCGCTTCGGCTTTGTCCAGCTTCGATCCGGCACTGCTTCCTGCGATCACTGCGGTGGTCTTGCTCGATACGCTGCCGGCGACGCGCGCGCCCAGTGCCTGCAGACGCGCCTTGGCCTGGTCCCGAGTCAAGGCCTCGAGTGTACCGGTCAGCACATACGTGCTGCCGGTCAGCGGACGTTGCGTTTCACGCGGCGGGCCTTCCGGCCAATGCAATCCGGCGGCGCGCAACGCCTCGATCACCTCGCGATTATGCGGCTCTGCAAAAAAGCGTTGCACGTGTTCGGCAACTACCGGTCCCACGTCACCAACCGCGAGCAGTGTCTCGGCATCCGCCTGCATTAAACTGTCGATATTGCCGAAGTGATCGGCGAGCGTCTGTGCGGTCGTTTCACCGACTTCGCGTATGCCCAGTGCATAAACGAAGCGGCCCAACGTGGTGTCTTTGCTGTGTTGCAAAGCGTCGATCAGATTCTGCGCGGACTTCTCACCCATGCGCTCCAGAGACTGCAACTGCTCGAGTTGCAGTGCGTAAATGTCATCCACGTGTTCGACCAGGCCGGCCTCTACCAGCTGTTCGACGAGCTTGTCGCCCAATCCCTCGATATCCAGTGCGCGCCGCGAGGCAAAGTGCTTGATTGCCTCCTTGCGCTGCGCGCCGCAGAACAATCCGCCCGTGCAGCGGTGCACGGCTTGCTCGGGTTCGCGCACTACCGCCGATCCACAGACCGGGCAGGCGTCGGGCATTTTCGGCATGTGCGCGCCTTTCGGTCGTTCTTCCACCAGCGTACGCACCACTTCCGGAATTACGTCCCCGGCGCGCCGCACGACCACGGAATCACCGATACGTACGTCTTTGCGTTCGATCTCGTCCATGTTGTGCAGAGTCGCATTACTGACCGTGACGCCTCCGACCGTCACGGGCCTCAAGCGTGCTACCGGTGTGAGCGCGCCCGTCCGACCCACTTGAAATTCGACGTCGAGCAATTGCGTGGCCGCTTCCTCGGCCGGGAACTTCCTCGCTATCGCCCAGCGTGGCGCGCGCGACACGCTGCCCAGGCTCGCCTGCTCGGTCAGCGAATTCACTTTGAACACCACGCCGTCTATCTCATACGGCAACGCCGCGCGAATTGCACCGACTCGAGCGTAGTAACCGATGCAGCCCTGCACGCCCGTCACAAGCTCGGTTTCCCGTGATACGGGCAGCCCCCAGTCGCGGAACGCACTGAGCACCTGTGCATGCTCCTCGAACAACCCATCGTCCGATACCGCCCCCAGCGCGTAGCAGTACATTGCCAACGGCCGTCGGGCGGTTATCCTTGAGTCTAGTTGACGCACGCTGCCGGCGGCCGCGTTACGTGGATTGGCAAAAACTTTTCCACCAGCTTCCCGGGCTTTCTCATTGATCGCCGCAAAGCCTTTGCGTGTCATGTAAACTTCGCCGCGCACTTCCAGCAGCGCCGGCGGCTTGCCCTGCAGACGCAGCGGCACGTTACGAATGGTGCGCACGTTGCCGGTAATGTTCTCGCCCGTAGTGCCGTCGCCGCGGGTCGCCGCCTGCACGAGCAAGCCGTTTTCATAACGCAGGCTTACCGCCAGACCGTCGAGCTTTGGCTCGGCCGAATACACTATTTCGTGCTCGGCATGCAATCGCTCGCGAATACGTTTATCGAAATCGGCCAGTTCATCGTCGCTGAACGCGTTGGCCAGAGACAACATCGGCGCCTCGTGGCGCACCTGCTCGAAACCGGCCGCGGGTTCGCCACCGACGCGTTGCGTGGGTGAGTCCGAGCTGCGCAGCGCCGCGTACCGTTCTTCAAGCGTCTGCAACTCACGAAACAGCGCGTCGTACTCGGCGTCGCTGATTTCCGGGTCGTCCAGCACATAGTACCGCTGGTTGTGATATTCCACCAACTCCCGCAATTCTGCGACACGTTTGCGCTCGTGTGGCCCAGCACGCATCGTTTCAACGTTGCGAGAAACTTTTCTCAGTGATCATGACGGCTCTTGGTTGCGCTCAGTCGCACGTAGGCTTGCACCTCTTCTCTCAGGTGGTGCACCGTCTGTTGCGTCAGAGTGCTGTGGCTCGCGTCCTGCAGGGAACCCCCGAGAGCCTCCGCCAACCCGTTCGCTTCTGCAATCAGAATATCAAACGCGACGATTGCCGCGAGCGGACCGGGCAATTGCAGAAACAACGAGATTCCCGGCGTTTCGAATTCAAGCATGGTTTGCGGGTCGAACCAGCCTGGTTTCACCATGTTCACAACGCTGAACACCGTGCGATCCTCGTGTATCGAATGATAAATATTGTGTTCGCCGAACCGGTAGCCGCGTTCCTCGAATACGCGGCGCAGATCCGCGCCCGCGAACCGGGTGCCGCGCGGTGCCACCACGTGAATGGCAATAATTTTCTCGAAGGACTGTTGCATCGGGGCAGTGTGATCTGCATGCGCGCGCTTTTTTCCGGAGTGTCCACGCGAAGCGGGGGGATCCGCGAGCAGATCGTTCAATTCTTCCAGTTGATCGGCGATGCCGTCAAACTCCTCGGGGTCCTCCATCGTCTGGCGATCCCGCTTCACGGCGCGGCCCACCTGGATGTCATGCGCGGCATCCAGCAGACTCTGGTCACGCCCACTGCGGTGGCGTCCGAACAAATAAATGCCCGCAACCAGCGCCAGCCCGATAACCAACAGGATCCAGCGCAGGTCGTCCATCAAGCCTGAACCTTAAAGCGAGGCGCTACGCGGTAGCCAAGCGTGCCGCTTCCTGCACGTCTACGGATACCAGCCTCGACACGCCGGGCTCTTGCATAGTGACACCCATCAACTGATCGGACAGTTCCATCGTCGTTTTGTTGTGCGTAATGAAAATGAACTGTACCCGTTCGGACATTTCCTTTACCAGCTCGCAATAGCGACCAACGTTGGCATCGTCAAGCGGCGCATCCACCTCGTCGAGCATGCAGAACGGAGCAGGATTGAGTTCGAAGAATGCAAACACCAGTGCCACGGCCGTCAGCGCCTTTTCGCCACCCGACAATAAATGAATATTGGATATGCGCTTACCCGGCGGGCGCGCCATAACGGCAATGCCGGTAGTGAGCAGATCGTCGCCAGTCATTTCCAGAAATCCCTGGCCACCGCCAAACAAGCGCGGGAAAATTTCCTGCAGGCGAATGTTCACACGTTCGTAAGTTGCTTTGAACCGGGAACGCGTTTCAGCGTCTATTTTTTCGATCGCCTCCTCCAGAGTGGTCAATGCGTCGTTCACGTCTTTATACTGGCGGTCGAGGTATTCCTGTCGCTGCAGGGTTTCCTGGTGTTCGTCGATCGCGGCCAGGTTGATCGCACCCAGCCTGTTTATACGCCGCTCGAGTGCTGCCAGTGCCTCGTCGCAGGCCTCGGCGGACGCATCCTCAGCCAGTTCTTCTATCAACTGTTCGCGTGTGAAACCGGTTTCAACCAATTGCTCTTCCAGCGTCTGGCCGCGGACCTGCAATTCCTGCAGTTTCAGTCGATCGTCGGACAACGCCTGGCGGGCTTCCTGGGCAGCCTGCTCCTGGTCGCTGCGCGACTTGCCTGCTTCGTTCAACTCGCTTTCGATACCCTCCACCGCGTGCCGAGCGTCAATCAGGCGTTTATCCGCGCTGACGCGCTGCTCCAGCAGCTCATCGAGATTTTTTTGCAGTTTCTGTTGCGGCGCTTCGCTGCTGGCCAGTGCTTCGTGAAGTTGATCCCGGCGCTCCTGCAATTGCAGGAGCTGCTCTCGCATACGGTTCAGGTGCCGTTCAGTAGTTTCCAACGCGGTACGCATAGATTGCAAGCGCACTGCGATTTCATGGCCGGCATCCACGTCGCTTTGCGACTGCTGTTGCGCATCGTCGAGACTGTCGAGCAATTGCTCTTTTTGTTGTGACAGGTCCCGCCGCTCGGCCTCGTGCATTTCCGCATCTCGACTCGCGCTGGCGAGTATTTCCTGAGCGGTCTGCAACTCGTGGCCATCGTTCCGCAACTGCTGTTCCAGCTCGCCGCTTTCATGGCGTAGGCGCAGAATCTGTTCTTCGATCTGCTGTTGCTTGCCGCTCAGTTGATTGAACGCCGACTCGTTCACCGCCACCTGACGATGTGCCTCGGCCAGTTCCTGGAGCAAACGCTCGCGGCGCCGTTCATGATCTTCCAGTTCTCCGCTCTGCTGAAGCCGCTGCGCTTCGAGATCATCGGCGCGAGCTCCCGTGACGGACACCAGTTCCTGCAAGCGCCGCAACTCCTGTTCGCGGGCGAGCACGCTCTCGCCCTCGTCCATGCGGCGCGTAACCCGCACCCATTCGCGACCCAGCCACTCGCCGGCCGGGGTGATTATCGACTCTCCCGGACCCAGTCGCGCACGGCGCTCGAGCGCTTCGGCAAGATCGCCGGCGGTATGAATGCCGCGCAGCAAATCACTCAGTGCAACAGGTGCCCGCGCACACGAAGCCAGCGCACCGGCCGGGGCAGGCGCGGCGTCCTGCCCGCGCTCGATCATCAGCACGTGACCTTCGCTGAGCGCCGAAAGGTTCGCTGCCGTGTAGCTGCCTGGCGCTACACAGGTGGCCTCCAGGTACGCACCCAATGCGGTTTCCACGGCCAGTTCCCAACCTTTGTCCACGTCCAGATTCTGGGCGAGTCGCTGACCTGTCAATCCCTGCGTGCTCAACCAGCGATTGCCGGGCGTTTCCTCCTCACTCCCCAGCGCGGCCTGCTGCAGCGCCTGCAGCGACGCGAGGCGCCCGCGCAGATCCTGCAACTCGGTTTGTGTGACGTTCAGCTTCTGCTGCGTCTGCTGCAAAGCTTCGCGAGCCTGAGTAAGCCGCAGATTGGACTCATCGACCTGGCTTTGCAGCTGATCAGCGGAATCGCGCGAGTCGCGCAATTGCGTTTCACCGACCGCGCGCGACGCCGCAAACTCATCAGTGGATAGAGTACTGAGTTCGGCAACCAGTTTGTCGCGCCGCTCACCCGTCTGAGCACTGTGGCGGCGCAGCTGCTCGATCCGTGACTGCTGGACCTCGATGCGCTGGCGCACTTCGCTTTCCCGCTGGGTATAGTCGTCCCAGCGTTCCTCCCACTGACGCATCGACTGTTGCGCGCTGGTCAATTGCTCGGCGGAACGTTTCTGTTCGGCTAGCAACGCCTCGTGCGCAGGCTCATCCTGGGCAAGAGCGGTGCCGTAGTTACGTAGTCGTTCGCTGTCCTGCTCCACGTCCCGCTGGCTCGCACTCAGCGCACTGCCGACGCTTTCCAGTTCGCGCTGCTGACGCGCGGTGGTTTCGCGGTTGTGCTGAATAGTCTGTTCGATCCGGGAGATCTCGTTACCTACTTCGTAGTAACCACCTTGCGCGTCGTTGAGTCTCTGATTGGCCTCGGCCAAGCGCGCGCGGTCGCGTTCCAGCTGCGCCTCCCAGCGACGCTGCTCGGCGACAATAGCGTCCAGTTGCGTTTGCTTGGATTGCAGCAGGCGCTGCTGACGCTGCGCATCCTGCTGCAGGTCGCGCCAGCGTAGCGCCAGCAGTTCGGCGCGTTTGCGGCGCTCCTCTTCCTTGTAGCGCTTGTAACGTTCGGCAGCGCGCGCCTGACGGTCCAGATGCTGTATCTGCTTGGCGACTTCCTCGCGCAGATCGTTCAGACGTTCCAGATTGTCACGGGTGTGGGCTATGCGGCTCTCCGTTTCCCGACGTCGTTCGCGATAGCGTGAAATGCCCGCTGCCTCTTCGACGTAGACACGCAGATCCTCCGGCTTGGCCTCGACCAGACGGGAGATCATGCCTTGCTCGATGATCGCGTAGCTGCGCGGGCCAAGCCCCGTGCCGAGGAAAATATCGGTGATATCGCGGCGCCGGCATCGCGAGCCGTTCAACGTGTATACGGACTGCCCTTCGCGCGACACCTGGCGTTTGACGGAGATTTCCACGTAGTTGGCATACTTACCGCCCAATCTGCCGTCGGAATTGTTGAAGATCAATTCCACCGACGCCTGGCCCACGGGCTTGCGGGCGGACGAGCCGTTGAAGATGACGTCTTCCATGGAATCGCCACGCAGGTGTCTGGCGGAGGATTCGCCCATCACCCAGCGTACCGCGTCTATGACATTGGATTTGCCGCAGCCGTTCGGACCGACCACCCCGATCAAACTGCTGGGTAGGTGCACGGTGGTAGGATCGACGAACGACTTAAATCCCGCGAGCTTTATTCGAGTGAGCCGCATTGTTCTTCAGTTTGTACGGCGTCAGTCGCCGTGCCCTAGTCTCCCTAGCCGCCCCTTTGCACTGCCCCGGGGCGCAGGACCGTAGTGCGTCCCGACACGGCGTGGCATCGGCCTACATCCGCAGTGCCAAACTGAAACCGCGCCGCACGACGGTTTCCCCTCGGCGTTTCAAGCATACAGCTGGGAAGTTTGGACTGTTCGCACCAAGGGCGGGATTATATCATTCGCGCACCACAGACGGCGCGCTAATTATGGCCTCGACAGATATGATCAAAGACCTCTACAGCGGATTGCGCTACCTGATCGTCGGCTTCTCGATGATCAGGCAACGTGGAATCCGGCGCTTCGTCGCTCTGCCGCTCACGGTCAACGTGCTGGTGTTCGGCGCACTGCTGTGGTTCGGCGGCGACTGGTTTGCGGGCCTGCTGGAAAAATACCTGCCAACCTGGCTTGATATCGCGGCGCTCAAATATACGTTGTGGATCGTTTTCGGTGGCGCGATGTTGCTGATTGCGTTCTATACCTTCGTGTTACTGGCCAACTTCATAGCCGCACCGTTCAACGGTGTGCTCGCCGAACGGGTCGAACAAACGCTGACCGGTAACAAACCACCCTCCAGCGGGCGGGTGCTGGCGGTATTCGCTACCATCCTGGAAGCCTTCCTGTCGGAAATTCGCAAACTTCTGTACCTGCTTGTTTGGATGCTGCCGTTCGCGCTGCTGATGGTGGTGCCGGGTCTCGCCGTTGTCATAGGCCCCTGCTGGCTGGTCTTAAGCAGCTGGCTGCTGGCGCTCGAGTACATCGACTATCCGGCCAGCAATCACGAAATCCGCTTCAAGGAACTCCGCCAGCGCCTGCGTAAACGGCGCGCGCTGGCGCTGGGATTCGGAGGCGCGGTGGTTGTGACTACTATGATCCCGGTGTTGAATCTGTTCGTAATGCCAGCCGCGGTGGCCGGCGGCACTGCCTTGTGGGTCAACGAACTCGGTCGCGGAAACTAATCAACGTTAAGTGCTGTTGCAACGCGTCCATTTACCGGCTGGCGACAAACTCCGCGATACGTTCCGTGCCCATCGCCAGGCGCTCCAGTGACGTAGTGTACGCAAACCGCACGTGACGTTCCGGGCGGTAGACGCCAAAATCTATTCCCGGCGTTATCGCCACCGCCTGGGATTCCAGCAGTTCCCTGGCAAATGCAAAGCTGTCGTCGGTCAATCTTGAGCAGTCCGCGTAGATGTAGAAGGCACCGTCCGGGGTTATGGGAATCTCGAAACCGATGTTGCGCAGCGCTGGTATCAGGAAATCCCGCCGCTCGACGAACGCCTCGCGCCGCTCCTCAAGCAGCGCGTCGGTAACCGGATCCAGCGCCGCCAACGCCGCGTACTGCGCGGGCGCGGATGGCGAAAGGAACAGATTCTGCGCGAGCCGCTCTATCGCCTGGCAGAGCCGCGTCGGCACCACCAGCCAGCCCAGGCGCCAACCCGTCATGTAGAAATACTTCGAAAAGCTGTTGATGACAATCACCTCGTCGCTGATCGCCAGTGCGCTCGATGGCGCCCCTTCGTAAAGCAAGCCCTGGTAGATTTCGTCCAGGATGAGATAGCCGTTATGTGCACGCACCGTGTCCAGGATCGCGGCCAATTCGCTGGCCGCCAGAGTGGTGCCGGTCGGGTTGGAAGGCGACGCCAGCATCACCGCGCGGGTCTGCTCGCCCCAATTGTCCGCTACCGCCCCGGCAGTCAACTGGTAGCGGCTGGCGGCATCCACCGGAACCGACACCGGCTGGCCTTCCAGAAACCGCACGAAGTGCCGGTTGCAGGGGTAACCGGGATCGGTCATCAATACCTCCTCGCCCGGATTCACTGTGACCGCCAGTGCCAGCAGTAACGCACCCGAGGCGCCCGGCGTCACGACGATTCTCGCCGGATCGATTTGCAGGCCGAAGCGCCGTGCATAGTGTGCGGCAATAGCCTCGCGCAGTTCCGGAATACCAACTGCCGCGGTATAACGGGTGCGCCCGCTGGTGAGTGCACTGACGCCAGCTGCTACCACGGCGTCGGGACTGGCGAAATCCGGTTCGCCGATTTCCATGTGCACAACGTCACGGCCAGCCGCCTGCAGCTCATGCGCGCGCGCCAGCAGCGCCATCACGTGAAACGGCTCGATGTCCGCCATGCGGTGCGCCAGAGGTATCTGTGAACCCATCACTCAGCCCCTATTTTCTATGCCTGATCAGGCGTTTGCGTTTCAGTTGCTGCCGCCGCGTGAGCTGATTGCGCCGGCCGGAAAAAGGATTGTCCGTGGAACGGAACGTCATTCGCACTGGCGTTCCGCGTAACTGCAACTCGTCGGCGAAGAAATTCGATAGATACCGCACGTAGGTCTCCGGCACGCGTTCGGTCTGATTACCGTGAATCACGATCACGGGCGGGTTGCGCCCGCCCTGATGCGCGTAACGGAGCTTGATGGGCCGACCGCGTACCAGCGGCGGCGGATGTTTCACCAGCGCACGTTCCAGGAGCGCCGTCAGCTCGCTGGTCGCGAACTCGCGTGTAGCGGCACGGTGCGCACGTTTCGCCGCACGCAACAATGCCGCCACGCCGTGGCCATCCCTGGCGGAAACAAAATGTGTTTCACATCCGCCGATGAACCGCAAACGCCGATCCAGTTCGTCGCGCACGCGTTTGCGGGCGTAATCATCCAACGCGTCCCACTTGTTGACTGCAAGGACCAGCCCTCGACCCGCGTCCAGCACATAACCGACAAGATGCACGTCATGCTCGGCGACACCTTCGCTGGCGTCCAGCATCAGCACGACGACATTGCTGCGCTCAACGGCATCCAGAGTCTGTACCACACTGAATTTTTCTACCGCGTGTTTCACGCGTGCACGACGGCGCACGCCGGCCGTGTCGATCAACGTGAACTGATCGCCCTTGTGTTCGAAAGTCACATACACGCTATCGCGCGTGGTGCCTGGCTGATCGGCGGCGATGACACGTTCCTCGCCGAGCAGCCGGTTGATTAACGTGGATTTGCCGGCATTCGGACGCCCGACCACCGCGATCCGGATACCGCCGTCGGGTGGTACCGCCGGATCAGCGGCGGGCAACTCCGCCACGACGGCCTGCGCCAGTTGCTGTACCCCGCGCCCCTGAGTCGCCACGATCGGTGCCAGCGTCTCGATCCCCAGGGCAAAAAACTCGCCGATGGCTGTGCGCTCGTCCAACCCGTCCACTTTGTTGACCGCCACCACCAGCGGTTTGCCGCGTTTACGCAACTCCGCCACGATAATTTCGTCAGCCGCCGTCAGACCCGCCTGTGCATCGAGCACCAACACCACGAGGTGCGCTTCATCGACGGCCTCGTGGGCCTGGCGCGCGGTCGCCGCATCAACGTCACCGGTCTCGTCATTGAGCCCACCGGTGTCGATAACCACGAAGCTGGCATCGCCGCAACGCGCATAGCCGTACTTACGGTCCCGGGTGACGCCGGGAACATCGGCGACCAGCGCATCACGCGACCGGGTCAAGCGATTGAACAAAGTGGACTTGCCCACGTTCGGGCGCCCGACCAGCGCAACGACGTTACTCATGTCGGGCCCAGGCGTCGCAACTTTCAGACGGCGTTTCACATCGCATTGGAATTCAAACACGGCAATAGAACGTGGGGATTATCTCACGTTCACCGGGCGGCCGTTGAGCGCCCATTTGCCGGCATCCAGCGTCACACGGGTGTGGTACCAGCCACGATTCCAGGTCAGGTAGCCGCGCGCGGCCAGCACCGACAATTGTTTAGTCGCCGACGTTCGCGCAACTGCTGATTGCTCGGCGTCGTCCAGTTCGTTCAACTCGCCGAACAACGCCGATCGTCCCAGTGTGCGTTTCGCGCCATGCCAGAAAACGAACTCAGAAAACGCGCGTGAGGCGCTCAAATCGAGTGACAAACGCGTGTCGTGCGACGTTTCCGCGGGCGCAATTCTGGCCGTCGCCCTGGCCCGCACCAGCGACGCCCCTTCACGATCCCGAATCGTCAGCCGTGAGAGCCGCAGATTCGCATTGGCGCTCAGACTCTGCAGCGCCCGCGCAGAAAACGAATCACTGCGGTGGAACCAGCTTCTGAGTCCCGACAACGACACGTTGCGCGCCGTGGCGTCCAGTTCCACGCCGCCAAAATCGCGCTCGAGGAACTCACTGGATTCGGCACGCAGCGCGATACTTGCCGCCGCCGAGGCGCCGTTTTCGGTGCTGGAGGCGGCCAGTTCGAAGCCGGACACCCGGCCCTGCGTGGGTGAATGAACGATGCTGGCAACGCGCAAGGAGGTGTCGCCGAACAACCACCCGCTACTATCCAATCGGTACTCGCCAAGCATGGCCAGATCGATGAGCTGGGCGTGCACGCCGTCATTCCCCAGGTCTCCCCGTTCGGCTGCTGCGCGAACCGCGAGCGCCGGCAAGCGTGCCGCGTAACCGATGTCCGCGCGCAGCGCCCGCAAGGTTATTGTTATGACAGAACTATCGTCAAGGCCGCGCAACACCAGATCCTGGCGATCCAGTTGCGCGGACCAGTCGCCGTTGAACTGCAGTGTGGCCTGAAACCGCGGTGCGTCGTCGCGCGGGCCGGACGGCACCGCGCGCAGATACGCCATCAGAAACGGCGAGCGCTGTCGCTCCAGC
>JAOTYY010000361.1 GCA_029861595.1 Gammaproteobacteria bacterium | reverse complement strand
CCCTGATTCCGCCAGTCGGATTGGTGTTCGTGGTATCGGCGCCGGGCGGAACGCTGACGAGTGTCAAGGTCCCTGGGACAAACAACGGCGGGTTGTTTAACTGGTCGAGGTCATCGACGAGCGAGAAATTGTTCAGCGGAGCAGCACTGACATTCCTCACCTGCACGCGGTAGCGCAGGATGTCGCCAGGGCTTGCGTTCGCACCCGGATTCTGTCCCGTGGTCACGTTGATCACGGTCTTGCGGAATTCCAGCACGGGTCTGATGCCGATGGTTGAGGCCACCACCGGTCCCACGCAGTAATCGTTGGGCAGTGTGATATTCGGACAGCCCGCTCCTGTGCGCTCGTAGGGACTGACGTCGTCGAGCGAGGTCCAATCCGCGAGGACACCGTTCTCAATGAGCCCGTTGGGATCGGCGATGACCTGAACCTGAACTCGATAGGTGAGGATCAACGTCTGCCCGGCGGGGAGATCTAGGCTTCCATCCCCGTTGCCTCGGCCCCAAACCAGCGGGCCCGCTGGTGCACCCGCCGGGGTGGCTACAAAGCCGGCGACCGGGGTAGCGTTGATCGTCGCGGTCGGCGTGAAGCCGGGGTCCAACACCACTCCTATTGGCGGGCTATCTACCAGGTTGACGTCGAAGGCCGTGGAGTTGCCCGTGTTTGCGGCAATCAGGCGATATTCGAGGATGTCGCCGGCCACAGGCGGATCGCCTGGTAGCTTGCCCACTGTGACATTGGCGAGTGTCTTGCTGAGCGTGAGCCGCGGCTCGAGCACTACTACGACCGGAGTCGACGCGTTGAGCGTTTCCTGGGCGCCCGTTTCACCGTTGGTGTAATTTGCGACGACGCCGTTTTGCAGTGTGTCGCCCGCATCGGTGACGAGATCGTTGTTGACGCGCACGTAGTAACTGATGCGGATCACCGGGTTCAGCGTGTTCGACGCCGTGTCGTTTTCCGTGGCCGTGACGACGGTGCCGATATTCCATGTCGCGATACCGGAAGTGTTGTCTGCCGGGAACGACAGCAATGCCGCCTCGCTTGGCGGCTGACCGTTGATGCTGGCGATGCCCTCGAAGGTGTAGCTGATGTCGAAAGCTGAGTTGTTCTCGAGCCAATAGCTCAGGGGAAGGCCGGTCGTCGCCAAGTTGTCGGTAACGATGACATTGTTCGCCACGCCCTCCGGCAATCGGATCTCGATCTGGAAGTTCTTGTGCGCGCCAATGGTCGGGACCGTCGTGGGCGACAAATCTGTCTTGCTCATGGTGACGGCGGGCACTGAGAACGCGGCAGTCGCCGTGGTTTCGTAATCGTTGATCGCGTCACCGGCATTGGGCAGCGCTCCGTTGCGCATGCCGTTGTCGCTGCCATCAGCACCGATGGCACCGCTGCTGTTCAGTGCGGTGTTCTGGCTCGGTAGGGATGTCCAACGCGCTTGAAGGGTGTCATCCAGCACCTCGAGCGGCTGGACGGCGGTGTCGACGCGCACCTCGAAGGTGAAGCTGCGGGTTTGGCCCGGAGCGATGGCGTACTGCGGGTTCGCCGGATTCCAACTGAAGATAGGCTGATTGGCGCCCAGCGTGGTCGTGTCGATGTTATCTGGCGGATCGGTGCCACCCAGGTTACCGAGGAATGTGAGTTTCCTGCCCGTGAGGTCGTCCAGCACACGCAGGTCATAGGCGGTGGCGGTACCGCTATTGGTTGCGGTGACTGTTACCGTCAACACGTCCGCCGCGTCGGCATTAGCAACTGCGAATGCCTTTGTGAGGTCTATGCGCGGCTCGCGCACGACGATGTCGACTTGACCGAACGTCAGCGTGACCAGATTGTTCGTTTCATCGATATAGCTGGCCGTGACATTGGTCGCCGCCCCGCCATTAGAGATCACGCCGCCATCGTTTGTGTTGGCAGTATTCTCCACGCGGGCGATGAAGCGAATCGCAAAGTCGTAGCGATTATTCGTGGTTCCCTGCGTGACCCGCTGGTCGCCGAAGTTCCACTCGACAAAAGTATCCGTGCAGGTGGGCGTAAATGTTCCGCCCGGTACGAAGCCGGCCACGTCATAGGGCGGCGCGTTCAGATTGACAGCCGGCGCTTCGCTGCAGCGTATCCCCACAGGCAACTCGTCCCGGATGGTTAAACTCCTCAAGAGTGCGACCGGGATCGAGGTCACGAGCTCGTATTCGATCTCTTCACCAATCGAGACGGGCTGCGGGGATCCCCCAGGCGGGGTATTTGACAGCCGCGTAACGCGCTTCGGCTGCGTCAAGACCGGAATGATGCGCACCGAGGCGGAGGTGGGTTGCGCCTGATACACACGTGCGCCGCCGATGTCGCTGTTCGGGCGCTGCGGTGCGCTCTGGTTACCCGACGGTCCCGCCAAGCTGTCGTAGGTCGTATTCGCCGTATTCGTGAACGTCTGCAGCGGCGCGGCGTCATCGTCGTAGTCCACCCGGTAATACAGTTGCACCGACTGGCCTGGATCGATGCGCTGCAACGCCGTGCTGTGGGTATAGGAGAAGGTGATCTCAGCCGGCGTGCCGTTCTTGACGACGTTGTCATTAATCGAACCCTCGGCGCCGGCCTCATCGGTGCTGGCATCGGCGTCGTTATTCAAACCATCGGCTCCAAACGGCTGTACGAAGGCGAGATCGCTCGCATCCAGCTGGTCGATAACGCTCACATCGTACGCCGGCGCGCGCGGCACTCCGGAAGCAGCCGCCTCATTAGTCACCGTTATGCGGTATAGATAGGAATTGAATGCATCGCCATCGTCGGCAAGCGTCGTCCAGTTGCTGCACGCGGGGCCGACGCCATATAAGGTTTCGTTACAGACCTCTTTCGTTACGATCAGCCGAGGCTCAGTCACCGTGAGATCGAACCGGCGCACGATTTGCGGCGGGTAACCGACGGTGTTTTGGCCCAGATCAAAGACTTCCTCCAGACCCGTGATGTCGTTGAAGAACACCGCCTGGAAAATCGAGTTCAGGATATTTCTACTAAGC
>JAOTYY010000360.1 GCA_029861595.1 Gammaproteobacteria bacterium | reverse complement strand
CGGTGTGATAGCCGGGCGCCAGGTAATTCCAACTTGTCTTGGCACCCGTGTCCAAGCCATCTTTGCCGCCGGCACGGTATTGCACCATGGTGTTGGTGAAGCTTCCGATTCCCGCAATTTGATTTGCGGCGTAGTCGCAATGGAAGCTGGATCCCTCGATGTACTGCAGGTTGGTCGCAACGCACACTGGCGTAACGTCAACATCGGTCCAGTACAAGCGGCTCGAGTCACAAGCGCCCCCGTACGTGACCGCGCTATCGTAGGGGTCGATGGTGGTCTCTGTCGTGGTCATCGAACCGGACGTGTCCAGGATGAACATCACGTTCGGTTTCGGATTCTGCGTCGGGTCCGGGTTGATCAACAGCAGCTCCGTGTCATCCGCAACAGCGGGCGCGCCAGCAAGCAGCGCAACGCCAAGACCGGTAGTCATCCATGCTAATTTCTGTGTAGAGATCTTCATGATCTAATCCTCGATAATTCCTGTTGCCTTGCTACTTGACGGTCAGGGATAGCCTGACGACAGTTCCCGATTCCAGGTGATGCAGAACCGTGACCGGCACGGAGTCGGCCTCGTTTATTTCGTTCGCAATTGACCGGAACTTCTCAAACCGGACACTGCGGCCATTGACCACAAAGTCTGTGTTCGGCGTCAGTCTTGCCGTTTCGGTGTTGCACTCGTCGCATTCCTTGAAGAGGATGCGGCTGTTAGTCGACGTCGGCACGGTCAGGTTGCTTAGTGCGACTTCATACGCGCGCGATACGGTTTGAAAGTCTGCTGCGGCCGGAAGTGCAAACATAAGGACTGCTGCCATAAATAAGAATTTTCTGTTCATCGGAGTACTCCGTTAATCCGTTGCTTACAGCGTCGGCGCTTCCGGGCCAACAACATAAAATGCCTGTGAGTGGGTCGCGCTTGCGTCACGATCCGTGGTGTTGCCAGGGTCGCGGCTCAACTGGGCCTGTGACGTGGCGAGAAAGTGGTACGCCGAGATTCCGCTGCCAACGCCGAGGCTGAAGGCCTTGTCGGGAACCATCGTCGAATCCTCAAAATCGATCGTCGTGGAGATGTTCTGGTACGACGACGGGATCTGCGTCATGGACGTCGAGCCCGCGGTCGCGAACTGTCCCTGCGACAGGGCGGTAGCCAGGCCCGTTTCGGCCGCCTGGAAAGCGTCCTCGTACGCCTGGTCGTTGCGTGCGAGCGCCAACTCTGTGGTCGCCGTGTTCATGCCCGAGATCGCCAGGACCGTAATGACCACCAGCAGCATCAGGCCGACAACGAGGGCGGCACCCTGCTGGGCGTGACGTGTGGAAATGTGTGTTCGTTTCATAGTCATAGTGCTTCTCTGAAATCAGGTCCGTGCGTTACGCAGGAGAATCGTCTTCGATACCTGCAGACGACGGAAACTGTCATTCATCGTTCCGAGGTTCGCGTTACCAGGGTTGTACGTGCGGTTGTCCTGCAGACCAAACTCGGTGGTTACGCCGCGTACGACGAGCCAGATGCGTGCCGTCATGACGCGTGCGCCCGGTATGTAGCCGGCCGCGGCAGGGTTGTAGATGTCATCGCCGGGCTCGACATACCGATCAACGGTGTTGTCTTCGTCCACATCGATGCCGAGTTGCAGCTGGATGTTCTCCACACCCGGAGCGACTTCCTGGTCCTCGATGAAGGGGGCGCCTGCACGCATTGTCAGCGACTTGCGCCGCAGCGTAGGTACGCCAGGGATCAGTGTCGACGACGGTGAAACGTAGTAACTGTTCACGATCAGGTTATGCGTTGCCGAAGTAGGCGCGCCTGTGATCGGGTGATTGGTGACCGGTACGAATGCTGCCGGTACACCACCGGTTTCGAACAGTTCGCCCTGGATTCGGGTGGACTGAATCTGCAGTCGCCCGGCTTCGGGCGCTGCCGGTAGAACGCTTGCGCGGCGAACCGTTACGACGTCGGAGTTTCCTTGCTCGCCACCGTCGCCAGCGCAAGGAAGCAAGTAGTTGTTGTCGCTGCCGTCAATAGCGGTTGCCAGGTTGAATGCCCAGTCGGCGCCACACGTGCCATTCGCGCTGAGCGGTTCTGTGAGGCCCGTCGGGTTGGCATCGCCAATCAGCGAACGACCCTCAACGGCAAGGCCGCGGCTGTTGCGACCCCAGTTGCTGGCCATGCGCAGATCCGCCTCGATCGTGTCCATCGCAAACTGTGCAGTCTCCTGAACACGCGCGATCGATTCGTTTACGACAAAGGCCTGGCGGCTCTGGTTGTAGATCTGGACCGCACCAATGATCAGGAACGATCCGATGGCGAGGGCAACCATGATCTCGACCAGTGTGAGACCGGACTGGCGGTGCAGCATTTTGGCAGTGCGTAGCGTCATGTCTGGTTGCTCCTAAAACGTGTTAACCGGGACGGTGAACGAGTACTGCGGCGGAATGCCATCCGGCGTCGGCTCGTCCCAGCGAATCGTGATAGTGAAAGTCTGCGGGATCACAGTGTCGTCATGCGCGACCACAACCTGTTGTGTGCCATCGCCCATCGGCGGCAAAAACTCCAGCGCCTGTGCCTGCCAGAGAAAAATGTCGTGTGCAGCCATTTCGGCGACATCGCAGTCGGCACTCATCGCGACACAGTTGTTGTCCATGCCAGCGGGTGCGGCATACGCGGCACCGGCAGTCGGGTTGGCCCGGATGCGGTCGGCGACATCGCCTGCCAGCGTCACGGCGTGGTGGCGCAGCATCGAGGTGCGACCCGCCTGCAGGCTCTGCACGTAGAGGCCGGCAATACCCAGCATGCCGATCGACATGATGACCAGTGCGATCAACACCTCAACGAGCGAGAAACCCCTGGATTTTCTGAGATTTGTCATGTTCATTTCCTTACGGACAGGACTTGCCCATTGTGCCGAGCGCATTGCTGATCAGTGTGTTGTCACGGAAGATTGTGGCGCGTCCAAGTGGTGTCGCTACGAACAGCCGCGCTGCGGAGTTGCCGCCGGCGCTGGTCACGACGCCTCGCTCATCGCACATGACC
>JAOTYY010000143.1 GCA_029861595.1 Gammaproteobacteria bacterium | reverse complement strand
GAGCTGGGTGTAGTGTTAGGTGTGATCAACATCGACCAGTTCAACACTAATGTGATTGCCGGATTGCGGTTTGCGTATCACGTCACCGAGGATGCCTTCATCGAACTGGGTGTCGCGAGTTCCACAGTCAGTGACGAGCGCTACCGGCGCTTCGGGCTGCCGATTTTCGGCGCTGAAGAAGAACGCCTGTTGCGCTACGATGTGTCGGCCGCTTACAGTTTTCTACCCGGCGAGGTGTTCGCCGGTGAAGACCGGGCAATGCGCAGCACGTTTTTTGTAATCGGCGGAGTCGGTGTGACCGATTTCGCCGACGAGGACCGGTTCACGTTCAATATAGGATTGGGCGTACGTGTCCTGCCGGGTGAGGACTTCGCGGTGCGCGTCGAGATGCGCGACTACCTGTTCGAGTCGGATCTGCTCGGTGAGAATGAATTGACCCACAACCTTGAACTGGTCGGCGGCATGAGTTACCTGTTCTGATGCGTATCCTGTTTACACTGATGGTCCTACTTTTCGCCGTGCCGCTCGGTGCGCAACCGCAACCGGCCCCTGATTTCGCGCTGAAGAGCATCAGCGGCGAGAATCAGCGCCTCTCGGAGTACCGGGGACAAGTGGTGGTCGTTGCTTTCTGGGCCTCCTGGTGCGGCGAATGCCCGGAATTGTTGGTAATACTGCAACGTTTACATACAGATATCGCCGGCAGCGACGCGCAGATTCTAGGGGTCAGTGTTGATGATCGGGACACTCGTGCAGAGCGGGCGGCCGCCGATGTTGCAGGCAGCTATCCAATTTTGCTCGATGTGAAGCAGGACGTGGTAAAGCGCTATGAAATCGAGAAAATACCCGCTGTGGTGATTGTCGATCGCGACGGCGTTATCGCCACCAGAATTACGGGATCGGCGGTGCTGAGTACCGACTACGGTGCAGCCGTCCGAACGGTGCTGGAACGATGATACGTATGCCTGGCCTTTTGGTGATCGCATCATTGGCGTTGCCAGGATGCGGGATTCAGCCATGGGTGCCGGCCTACGACAGGGGCCTGCTGGCTGAGCCGTATATGCGCTTCGACCGCGATCCGATTTCGTCCCGTTACCGCGAGCACGTCAACGCTACTCGTGAAGGAGCGCGGGGTGCGGGGTCCGCGACAGGCGGTGGTTGCGGGTGTAATTAGGAGAAATGTGGACGGTGTCTAGAATTTTTGCCTAAAAATTGCTTGCGAAACGCTAAACTCTGGCTGAGTTTGTGTTTTTGACAGTTGACCGCTTCGTGATCTGCAAGCGTAGATTGTTGATTATCAATGCCAAACATCGAGATTTCGCATATATCGACCGCGGCGTGCGCCCTGCGTTGGTGGCACGTCGCGCCGGAATTTTAGCGCCTGGCGCAGTAGAGGACCTGGCATGTCTGAGCAATCAAGGAAGGTAGCACCCCTGCGCGGAAGCGGCTGGGCGGCGTGGCTGCTCGCTGCAGCCTGCGCGTCGCCGAGCGCCTATGCCGCGTTGTTACCGGATTCGCGTACGGACGTACAGTATCACGCTTACGACGGCGGCGGCGTGCAGGTAAATGGCCCCGCGGTGTTGTTCCGCAAAGGAGTGCGCAACGACTTTTCCCTGGCAGCCAGTTTTTACCGCGACCAGATCAGCGGCGCGTCGCCGGACGTGCTGGCCACCGCCAGCCCCTATTCGGAAGAACGCAACGAATACGGGTTCGGCCTCGATTACCTGTACGGCAATTCAATCATGAGTGCTCACTACCTCGCCAGCAGCGAAACCGACTACGACGCGAAATTGTTTTCGCTGGGCGTCGCGCACGACGTGTTCGGCGGCATGACTACTTTCAAAATGGGGTTCGGCAGGGGCGACGACACAGTCGGCAGTAACACCGATAAGAGTTTCGAGGAGAGCATCGACCGCTTCAACTACACCCTTGGCATTTCCCAGGTTTTGAGTCGCTCGCTGCTGATGGGCGTCAATTACGAGACAATCAGTGATAAGGGCTTCCTTGGCAGTCCTTATCGAAACAAGCGTGTGCTTGGGGTGTTCGCGGGACCGGAGGTCTATCCTGAAACCCGCACCAGCAATGCCGTGGCACTGCGCGCCCTGAAAAGCTGGACACCTAACGCGAGCACACTGTTCGGCTACCGCTACTTCTGGGACTCCTGGGATATCCAGGCGCAAAGCTGGGAAGCGGGTTACACGAACCAGCTGCAAAACGGCTGGCTGGTCGATCTGTACTACCGTTACTACACCCAGGGGCGCGCCTCGTTCTACAGCGACGACTTTCAGGAAGAACTGAATTACATGGCCCGCGACAAGGAACTCAGCACCTTCGTGTCGAATGCCCTGGGCGCAAAATTCACCTATCCGCTGTTTCGACGCACCAGGGGCGTGACGCACGGCACGCTGAATTTCTCTTATGAGATTATCGACTACGACTACGACGACTACTCGGACGCGAGCAGCGGCAGCGCAAATCCGTACTCATTCAGTGCCGACAGTCTGCATCTTTATTTTTCTATTTGGTATTAACGGACATCTGACCGACACCCACATCCGTATCGCTTCTGCGTTACACGCTCGACGATAGATCGAAGGTTTCTCAGTGCAACTTCACCATGACCGTAAATATACTGGTAACGTTTTGATTCAGTGCTTGAAATACCGTGTTGGGGTACCGTCTGCGCGCAAGGTGCGGGACGGCTTCTACGGGCTGTTATTGTTGTTGACAGCGATTGCTGCGTCGGCGGAAGCGCAGCAGGCAGCGCCGGTGGAAGGTCTCGATCGCAGGATCGAGACGCTGAAGCAGGAAATCCTGGAGCTCAATCGCGAACTGTTTCTGCTCGAAGAAGAGCTGCTGTATCCGTCCAGCAGCCAGCTGGCCGTGTTCGTGTCCATGGATGTTGGCGCATTTTTCCAGCTGGATTCGATCCAACTGAAGATAGACGACAAGGTTGTCGCCAACTACCTGTATACAAACCGGCAAGTCGATGCTCTACATCGTGGCGGGGTACATCGCATTTACACGGGCAATGTGCGTGTCGGTGAGCACGAGGTCGTGGCATTATTCACCGGTAAAGGCCCCAACGGCCGCGACTATCGCCGCGGTGCCACGCGGCTGATCACCAAGGACGTCGGGCCGCGGTTCGTCGAACTCAGTATCGAGGACCGCACCAGTAAGCTGCAGCCAGAGTTTTCCATTCGCGAATGGTGAGCGGGCCAGCCGGTTGTCTGCGTCGCGCCGGTTGCGGCGCTTTGATCTGGTGGGTTGTTGTGTCACCAGTGCTGGCGCAGCAACCGATAGAACAAGTGCGTGACCCCGTGTACGGGGAAATGCTCTTCGAGTTCTATACGCAGGACTATTTTCGCGCACTGATCAGGACCCTGGTCGAGCTGCAGCGTGAAGACCATCCCCCCGATTCGTTCGGCGGGCGCCTCGGCAACCACCGGGACGACGCGCAGCTGCTGCTGGGTGGATTGAGCCTTGCCTACGGAATGCCGGATGCAGCGCAACGAGCTTTCGACCAACTGCTGGCGCGCCGTGCTGATCCCGCGTTGCAGCGAAAAGCCTGGCATTTGCTTGGTCGCCTTGCCCATCAACAGAATCGGCTGGCCGACGCTGAGCGAATGCTGCGGCGCGCCGTGCAGGAGTCATTGCCGGGCGAGGCGGCACCACGCCGTTTACTACTGGCGCAGGTTTTGATGGAGCAGGAGCGCTTCGGCGAGGCCGCCGACGAACTGGCGGTGTGGCAGGGCGGCGGCGATCTCGAACCTTACGTGCACTACAACCGGGGCGTCGCGTTGATCAGATCCGGTCGGCGGCAAGCCGGAATCGAATCGCTGGCGCAGGTAGCTGCACCGGTGACGCCGACGGGCGAGCGGGAAGCTCTGGCCGATCGCGCACGCCTCGCGCTCGGCTTTGAATTTCTCGGCAACAGTGATCCGCTGCGCGCGCAACAATTCCTCGAGAGCGTGCGTCTCGAAGGACCGTATTCGAATCGGGCGCTGCTGGGTGCGGGCTGGGCGGCCAGTGAGCAGCACCGGTATCGCAGTGCGTTGGTGCCCTGGCAGGAGCTGCGCGATCGCGATACGCCGGAGTCGGCGGTGTTGGAGGCCAATCTCGCAATACCCTATGCCTACTCGAAACTTGCGTTGCATGGACGTGCCGCCGAAGGCTACCGCCAGGCGGAGAATAAATATCTCGACGAACAGCGGCGTATCGATGCGGCACTGGCTGCGGTGGAAGCGGGCGAACTTATCGAAGCACTGATCGCGCAAACCGAGTCTTTGCAACCGGGGCCGCACCGGCGCAAAAATGCCGAGCCTGTCGAGGAGACGCGCTACTTTGTCACCCTGCTGGCCAGCAACGAGTTCCGGCGAGCGTTACGCAATCTCCGCGATCTGCGTGCATTGCGCGAAAACCTTCTGGTGTCGCAACGTAACATGGAAGCCTACGACGACATGCTGGAGACGCGGCGTCTGCGCTACGAGCAAGTCCTGCCGGTCGTGGAGGCACGCCTCGGCAGCGTCGACATCGAGGCGTTACGGGCCCGGCGCGACGAGTTGCGAGAGCGCCTGCGCGGTTATCTGGACTCCGAAGACATCGTCGCACTGGCCTCGACGCCGCAACAGGATCAATACGCGCGGCTCGCTGCACTAGAAGAAAAACTCGACGAATTGCCGTACACGCCGGAAGTGGAAGAGGCGACGCTGACGCAGAGCCGGCTCAAGGGTCTGTTGATATGGCAGTTCACGTTCGGTTATGCCGCCAACAGTTGGCGCGCTCGGCGAGAGCTCAATACGCTGAGTGATGCGATAGACCGGGCGGAACGACTCGCTCAGCGGGTGCACGATGCACGCGCGGCAGTGCCCGCGACATTTACAGGTTATGACTCACGGGTTGCCGGGCTGCGCTCACGCATCAGCGTGCTTTCGGCACGTACCGAGCAGCTTGTTGCCGCGCAGGGTGAGGTGTTGCAGACGCTGGCGCGCGCCAGGCTGCGGGAGTATCGCGCCAGGCTGGGGCGCTATGTGCTGCACGCGAAATTCGGTCAGGCGCAGAACCTGGATATGCTGTACGAAACGCGCGGCGGAGCGGCAGCCGAGTGAGACGCTATCTGCTGCTGCTGCTGATGCTGTTGTTGACGGGCTGCGCGAGTGCACCGCCGGTCACTGATGCGCCGCCAACCATCGCCAGTCTGCGCACGCGCGCGGCAGCCGAGGTTGAGGAACTGCCGATGGATGCGAGTCTGGATAAAGCGATCTCCAGCTACCGCCGTCTGCTGCCGGAAGTTGAAAACACCGAGCTGGCGCCGGAAATCATGCGCCGAATCGCCGACCTGCAGCTGGAACATGGTGAGGTCGAAGATGCGCGTGATAACGGCCGCGACAGCCAGCGCATAGCGCAATCCTACAGTGAGGCAACGACACTGTATTCGCAGGTGCTGAACGACTACCCGAGCAGCGAGCAAGCCGAAAGAACCTACTATCAGCTTGCACGCGTATATGAAGCGCAAGGTGACGCCGGCAACGTGCTCGCTACATTGACGACGCTTGTCGAGCGGTATCCGCAATCACCGCGCATCGACGAGATGCAGTTCCGGCGCGGTGAGTTGCTGTTCAGCGACAAACAGTTTCCCGAGGCGGTGCTCGCGTATGCAGCGGTGATCGACTATGGCGAAAGCTCGCCTTACTACGAGCAGTCGCTGTACAAACACGGCTGGGGATTGTTTAAACAGTTTCAGTATGACGCTGGCCTGGATTCATTTTTGATCCTCCTCGATCGACGCTTCGCCGGTGCCGCCGATCCACGACCAGTGCTGGAGGCGATGTCGCGCGGCGAGCGCGAACGCATCGAGGACGCGTTGCGCGCGGTCAGCCTGACCTTCTCCTACCAGGACGGTGCAACAAGTATTCAGGAGTACTTCGGTAAACGTAGCGAACGTCCCTATCTGGATCTGCTCTATGAGCGTCTCGCGGAGCACTATCTGGAGGGTGAACGCTACAATGACGCCGCTACCACGCTGGAGGGCTATTCGCAGGAATACGCGATGAGCGACAAAGCACCGCTGTTTCTGGTGCGCGTGATCGATGTCTACGAGCGTGCCGGTTTCGCCAACCGCGTGCTGGGAGCGAAAGTTGCGTTCGTTGAACGCTATGAACTCACAGGTGAGTACTGGGCCGCGCGTGATCCGGCCGCGTTACCCGAAATCATCGCTCATCTGAAAACGAATCTCAATGCATTGGCACGCCACCACCACGCGACCGCGCAGGCCGAAAAAAGCAGCGCCGATTATGACAAAGCGGTTAAGTGGTACCGTACGTACCTGCGCGATTTCGGCAGAGATCCCGAAGCCCCACCGATGAATTTTCTGCTCGCCGAGGCGTTGTTCGAGAACCGCCGTTTCCACGAGGCTGCCGCCGAATACGAGCACACCGCTTACAACTACGCCCTGCATGCGCGCAATGCCGAGGCCGGTTACGCTGCACTGTTGGCCTACGACGAACACGCGAAGACCCTTAAACTGGAGGAAGCCAAGGCGGTACGCGCACAAGCTACCGACTCGGCACTACGTTTTGCCCGTGCTTTCCCCGAGCATGCTCAGGCGCCGGTCGTGCTGACGCGCGCCAGCGAAGAGCTGTACGCGGCGGGTGATCTGGGGCGTGCGCAAACAGCAGCCGGTGACGTATTGGAATGGCCGGCGCCCTTGCCGGACAAACTGCGCCGCAGTGCCTGGATCGTTACCGCGCACGCAACCTTCGATCAACAGCGTTTCGACTTCGCCGAAACTGCTTACAGCGAAGCGCGCGAGATTACGCCTGTCGCTGAGCCATTACATGGCGAGCTTTCGCAACGCCTCGCGGCATCGATATACAAGCAAGGTGAAAGCGCTCGCGACATCGGCGATCTGCGAGTCGCCGCCGGACACTTTTTGCGTGTCGGTCAAGTCGTGCCCGATGCGAAAATCCGGGCCACTTCGGAATACGACGCAGCCGCGGCGCTGATAGCCCTGGAAGACTGGACGCAAAGCGTCGACGTGTTGCAGACATTTCGGCAGCGCTATCCAGACCACTCACTCCAGGACGACGTTACGCACAAGCTGGCGTTCGTCTATCTGCAAAGCGCCCAACCCATCGCGGCGGCAAGCGAGCTGGAACGCATTGAGACGACCAGTCAGGATCCGCAGGAACGGCGCGCCGTGCTGTTGCAGGCGGCGGATCTGTACGAGCAGGCAGGTGCCGATCGCGACACCGCTCGTACGTTGCAGAAGTTCGTCAAGGAGTTTCCGAGGCCGGTGGGAGAGAGCATCGAGATTCGGCAGCGACTGTTGGAACTCAGTGCCAAGCTGGGGGAAGAGAAAGCCCGCCGTTACTGGTTGCAGCAGATCGTTATCGCGGACGCCAAAGCCGGTTCGGAACGCTCGGAGCGCACGCGTTACCTGGCGGCGCACGCATCGCTGGCGCTGGCCGAACCGTACCGGCGTGCTTACGACAGCAACAAACTCACTATCCCGTTGAACAAGAGTCTGCCACGTAAGAAGGCGAACATGGAAAATGCCTTGCAGGCGTATGGCCGCGCGGCGGATTACGAAATCGCAGAAGTCGCCACCGAGGCGACGTTTCAGATCGCCGATATCTACCATACGTTCAGCCAGGCGTTGTTCAATTCGGAACGTCCCGGCAATTTGAATGCAGACGAGCTGGAACAGTACGAGATCCTGCTGGAAGAGCAAGCATTCCCGTTCGAAGAGCAGGCTATCGAGGTGCACGAAGTCAACGCCCTACGCGTAATCGACGGATTGTACGACGAGTGGGTGAAACGCAGTTTCGAAAGTCTTGCCGCGTTGCTGCCGGTGCGTTACGCGAAGCAGGAGGTCGCCGAGTTCTATGTCGATGCATTGCAGTAAATGCTGGTCCATGGCGGTGGTGGTCGCTGCGCTGGCAGTGATGCCAGGCTGTGGTTCGTTGCCGCCGGCCGAAGAGACCCCCGCACAGGTAGAGGTTGGCGTGGCGCCGGCACCAGAAAGCGTCGAAGAGGAGCTCGTGCCACAGTTGCTGGGGCCGTTGCCACCAAACCTCGCGGTGCTGGAGCAATTCGACGTGGCAGTGGCGGCCATGCGGGCAGGCGAGTTCGACGCGGCGCGTGAAACGCTCGAAGAGTTGCTGGAGAGCAACCCCGACGTGGTGGGCGCACATGTAAACTTGGGCATCACGCGGTTGCGTTTGCGCGACGAACCGGGTGCCATGCAGGCTTTCGAGACCGCGCTTGGCCTGCGGCCGCAACACCCCGTGGTTCTGAATCAACTTGCTATCATCGAGCGCCGCGCCGGCCGTTTCAGCGAAGCTCAGGGTTTATATCAGCAGGCGCTCGACGGGCAGCCCGATTACCCGCCTCTACACTTGAACTTGGGCATATTGTGTGACTTGTATCTCCGCCAGGCGGACTGCGCTTTGTCACACTATGCGCGCTATGTGGCGCTGGGCGGGGAGCAGGCGGAGCGTGTTGGTTTATGGATTGTCGATTTAGAGCGACGCACGGGCAAGGCGCAATGAGCGTGGGTGCACACTCGACCCGCAGGAGCCCGGCAGGTGGGCACGGCCGGTTGCGAGGGCTGTGGCGACTGGGTCTGGCACTGCTCACGGTGGCGGTTGTTCCGGTCACTGCACAGGACGTCATCGAGTTGGAGGGCATTTCGATCATCGGCAACCCGGAACTGCCCAAAACGATCACGCTGGTGCCCTGGAAACGGGCGTTACCGGGCGATTTAGCCGCGCAGCCGGAAGGCAGCCTGCTGGACGAGGAACTCACGGCGATCGATCCACCGGTGTTTCGCCGCGAGTTGCGTTACTACGAGGCCGGTTTCGCGATCGAATAATCGTTCACTACGTGGCTATGCGGCCGTTAAACATTGCTGCGGACACTATTGATGCGGCGCAGGGAGTGCGCGGCGTGGCTGGGATGGATGGGTCTCCATCCGTTCCGATTGTCGAGTGCCCCTGGAGGGGCCACTCGCAGATGTTGTCGAGAAAGCTCTAGAGGGGATCTGTTATGGAGGCTTATGCGGCGATCGTCGGATTTTTCCAATCTGGCGGCGTTTTCATGTATCCCATCGTGGTGGTACTGGCGCTAGGCATGGCGATTGCCATCGAGCGTTACGTATACCTGGGAATGTCCAGCGCTAAAAACCGGCGCGAGTGGAACCGTTTTCAACCGATGCTGGAAGGCGGCAAGTTTCAACAGGCGCTGTCGACCGCGGGCAAGTCGAAAACCGCGATCAGCAAGATCCTGAGCTATGCGCTCACGCGCTCCAAAACCGCGCGGCGCCGCGAGGACCTGGAAATGGCGATGGAAGAAGGTTTGATGGAAGTGATTCCCAGGCTGGAGCGGCGTACGCATTACTTGGCCACCTTCGCGAATATCGCCACGCTGCTTGGTCTGCTGGGCACCATTATCGGTCTCATCGAGGCGTTCACCGCGGTGTCCAACGCCAGTCCAGCGGAGAAAGCCGACCTGCTCTCCGCCAGTATTTCCGTGGCGATGAACACCACGGCGTTTGGTTTGATGGTGGGCATTCCTCTGCTGCTGGTGCACGCGCTGTTGCAGACCAAGACCACCGAATTGGTAGACAGCATAGAAATGGCATCGGTGAAGCTGCTGAACCTCATAACCAATTACCAGCGGAGCGAGGCACCTGCACAATGACTCCCCGGTGGCGGCGCACGCGCCGCGGCCAGGTGGCAGAACTCAACATCACGGCCTTCATGAATCTGATGGTCGTGCTGGTGCCGTTCCTGCTCATCACCGCGGTGTTCTCGCGCATAACCATTCTCGAGTTGAACCTGCCAACCAACGCGCAAGCGGGAAAATCACCGCAGCGAACGCTGCAGTTGGAGGTGATCGTGCGCGCTAACGAACTGGTGGTGGCAGATCGTTCCAGCGGGCCTTTGAAGCGCCTGAAAGCGCAGGCCGGCATCTATCCCCTCGCCGAGCTCACGAGCTATCTGGAAAAGGTCAAGCAGCGTTTCCCGAACAAGCAGGACATTACGCTGTTGCTGGAGCCAAGTGTGTCTTACGACGCCCTAGTGCAGATCATGGATGCGGTGCGGCTCGATGCCAACGAAACAGCACGCGCCGTGCTGTTCCCTCAGATCTCGATCGGCGATGCACCACGGAGGGCTGGCTAGTGAGCTCAGGCAAGGATAGCCACCGGCTGGAGGTTCGCGCATGAAAATGTCGCGACGGGCAGTGCGCATGGAGCGCCGCCACAAGCGCAAATCGCGTATGCCCGGATTCAACATCGTCTCGTTGATGGACATCTTCACCATTCTGGTGTTCTTCCTACTGGTGAACTCCAGCGACGTGGAAGTGCTGCCGAGCGCCAAGTCGATTCAGTTGCCGGAATCCCTGGCCGCCGAAAAACCGCGCGAGACGCTCGTGGTCATGGTCACCGAGCGCGAAATACTTCTGCAGGGCAGGCGCATTGCCTCCATCGAGCAGGCAATGCGCGGCGCGGAAACTCAAATAGGTTCGCTGGATGCGGCGCTGCGCGACCAGGCGAAGCGACGTCTGCTGAAAGCCGTCGACCGAGGTCCCGGGGGGCGCGAAATCACCATCATGGGCGACAAGGAGATTCCGTTTCGCCTGCTGAAACGGGTGATGCTGACATGCACCAAAGCGGGCTTCGGGCGAATATCTCTGTCGGTGGTACAGAAATCCACATGAGCACTGCCACTGCCAAGCTTTCGCCTGAGCTTCCATGGGTGGCAATGCCTGAGGACGAGCGTCGCTTTCGACGCCTGACGCTCATCATCGTCGCGGTTTTCCTGTGTCTGTCGATCGTGATGCCGTTTCTGCCGTTGCCGGAGTTGCCGAAGCGCAAAGTGGTGGAACTTCCACCACGCGTAGCCGAACTGATACTGCAGCGCAAACAGCAACCGCCGCCGCCGAAGGTCGCAAAGGTAGAGCCTAAGAAACCGGAACCGAAAAAACCCGAGGCGAAGAAACCCGAGCCTAAGAAACCAGAACCGAAGGTCAAAAAGCCGGAGAAGAAGCCGGAGCCGAAAAAGCAGACTACCGAGCAGGCGCGCAAGAAAGCTGCCGGTTCGGGCATTCTCGCATTTTCCGATCAGCTGGCTGATCTGCGCGACCTGTCTTCGGTTACGAGTCTCAAGAAATCGAAAAAGCTCACGGTGGCCAGCGAGCAGAGCAAGTCGGCCAAAAAAGTTACCGCGCCGACACGCAGCATCGTGACTTCGAGCGCCAGTGCCAGCCAGGGCAGCGGCGGCATCGCAACCGGAGCAGTGAGCACCAGCGCCGTCGGTACCCAGTTGGCGGCGCGCACTACGAGCCGCGTCGAAGCACCGATTTCCACTCAGGGCGCCGCTACCGGCAGCAGCGCTAAGCAGCGTGCCATCTCGCGCACG
>JAOTYY010000359.1 GCA_029861595.1 Gammaproteobacteria bacterium | reverse complement strand
TTGCGTACGTCGCACGCTTCAGTTAGCGTCGGTAACAGCGAACTGCCTTCCATCGTCGGTGGTGTTGCGACGCCGAAAAGGTCCAGAAAAGTCGCTGTCACATCCAGACATTGCGTGAGGCATTGAGCTTCATGCCCGGCGCCGGTGGAAAGACGTGGGTGGTGCAGCAGCAGCGGGATATGCGCAATCGGGTCCCATACCGGCATGCGATTCTTGCCCCACCAGGATTTTTCACCCAGCAGAAAACCATGATCGGTAGTGAGCACGATCGCGGTGTCCTGCCACATTCCGAGCTCATCTATTGCAACGAGCAGCTTGCCGAGATAGTGGTCGCACATTGACACCAGTGCGAGGTAGTTGGCTCGCAGTTCGTCCGCTTCGGCCGCGCTCAGCTCCAACGTGTCGTAGAGCGGCCAGTCGAGCACCGGACCATCGTAGCGTGTGGGAAGGTTTTCGCGGAAACGCGCTGGGGCAGTAAAAGGTTCGTGCGGATCGAACAGTTCCAGCTGCAGAAGCCAGTTGTCCGTGTGATGGTTGCCGTGTAGAAATTCGAGCGCGAGGTCGACGCATTGCACGATCGGGAACTGTGCTTCGTCGCGGATGAATTCACGGTTCACCATATTCGGCAATCGCCGCGCAGAGTCGCTGAGCATGCCATGGTACTGCTCCTTGAATCGCGAAGTGGGCGGTTTCACCATGGCCTTCCACAAGTCGCGTTCCTGACCGCGTACGAACTCCGCCGAGGAGTACTCGTTGTGGTAGCCGCAGCCCCCTTGTTCCCAGTAGTGGTAATGATCCGAAATGAGATGCGTGTAGACGCCTCGCTGGCGTAGCAGTGAAGGGAAGCACACATCGTACGGCTCAACGGGCCCCCAGCTGCGGTGCAGGAAATTCAGACGGCCGGTGAGCAGGTCCCGGCGCGCAGGCATGCACGGCAGACTACCGACATAGTGGTCGAGAAAGCGCGTGCCGCTGTTCGCCAACCTGTCGAAATTCGGTGTTTGAGGCGCGCCTTTGTTGTAGCAGGAAAGCGCGTTACGGTTGAGTGAATCGAACAAAATAAAAATCACTTTCACAGATATCGCCTGCACGTTTCGCGTACGTTATGATTATCGCGTCTTGGAGTACACAGTACATGATTATGCAATGATGGACTATCAGCACACGAGCCCATAGACCAGTGAAGATTGACCACATCAACAGTTACGCGCTGGAAATACCGGTGTCGCTCGATATCACACGTGAGCCGGTCAATACCTCACACAGCGTGTGCATAGTGGAAGTAGAAACCGACAACGGCCTGCGCGGCCATGGAATAAGTTCGATCGGTCCGGTGGGTTCGATAGCGCACATGGTCGACACGCTCGCCGCGCCCGCCATCATCGGCATGAACCCGCTCGATCACGAGGCCGTCTGGGACAAGCTCTACTGGCAACTCGCGCCGCGAGGGCAAACTGGTGTGGCGCTGCACGCGATTGCAGCTATCGATATTGCTTTGTGGGACATCAAAGGGCACGCTTTCGGGCAACCGGTGTGGCGGTTGCTCGGTGGGGCGCGAGGCACCGTACCGACTTATACCACCTTTGGATTTGGTTTTTACGATCTCGATACGCTGGTGGAGGCGGCAAGTGCCTGGGTGGCGCGTGGCGTGCGACGTCTGAAGATGACGGTTGGCAACTCCGCGCTGCAGAGACGCGATGAGCCGCGTCCGCTCGGCGAGGTGGTGCGGGAAGATATCGTACGTGTGCGGGCAGTGCGAGAAGCGGTCGGTGATGCGGTCGAAATCTATCTCGACGCCAACTGCAGTCTCGATTTTTACCATGCAGACCAGCTGTGCCGCGCGTTGCAACCACTCGATATTACGTTTTTCGAAGAACCGGTGACGCAGAACGACGTCAGACAAATGGCAGATCTACGCAGCCGGCATGGTATCGCGCTGGCCTGCGGACAGAACGAAGGGTTGGCATTTCGGTTTCGTGATTTGCTGTGCGCACAAGCAGCGGATGTCATTCAACCAAATGTCGCGATCAGCGGTGGGTTCACCCAGTGCGCAAAGATCGCCGGCATGGCTGCCGCATTCAACGTGCCGATTGCCAACGGCGGCGCCTGGCCATTCGTCAACCAGCATCTGCAAGCCGGATTGGCCAATGGCAGCCTGGTTGAATATCACTACCCGTCGGTCACCTGCAGCGAGAAGATCTATGATGGCCTCGCCAGGCCTCACGATGGCTGGCTGGCGATGCCCGATACACCGGGGCTGGGGTTCGCACTGAAGCGCGATGCACTCAACGAGTTCGCGATCCGCTGACTCCCGGCCTGGCCTTTACCGCCGCGAACCCATTATCCACCGAAACAACATCGGCCCGGACAAACCCAGTACGGCAAGTACCAGAAACAATGTCGCCAGCGGCTGGGTGAGAATCAGCCACCATTGGCCGTCGAACATCTTCAGTGAGTTCTGCAGATTGGTTTCGACCATTTCGCCGAGAATCAATCCGACGGCGATTGGCGCAACGGCGAAACCGTGCCGCCGGGCGAAGAATCCGATTACCCCGAAAATCAGCACGATCCACACATCGAGCAATGAGGCACTGAGCGCATACGCACCGATAACCGAGAGCGCAAACACGATGGGCCAGAGAATCTGCGTGGGCACCAGCGAAATGCGCGCGAATAGTTTCGCCGCGTACAAACCCATTGCGAGGAACATCAGGTTGGCGAGCAGCATCGCCCCGAATATCTGGTAGACCTTGTCGACCTGTTCAGTGAACAGGTAAGGCCCGGGGCGCAACCCGTGCACCATCAACCCGACCAGGATCACCGCTGTCGTGCCGCTGCCCGGAATGCCCAGCACCATCGTAGGTACCATCGCACCGCCGGTGGCGGCGTTGTTTGCCGACTCCGCACCCGCTATCCCTTCGATGGCGCCCTTGCCGAACTCTTCTTTGTTCTTCGACCATCGCCGGGCCTCGGCATAACCGATCATCGAGGCGACGGTAGCCCCTTCGGCGGGCAGGATGCCGATAAAGGTGCCGATCCCGCAG
>JAOTYY010000358.1 GCA_029861595.1 Gammaproteobacteria bacterium | reverse complement strand
ACGTCTACGGTAACGGCGTTTCCGAACAAACCATCGGTTCGTTTCTGAAATCTCACCCGCATCGGTTCACGATTGCTACAAAGGGCGGAATCCGCCGCGATCCGCAAACCAAGGTGCGTTCGTTCGACAACAGCGAGCAGCATCTGCGCGAAGCGCTGGACAAATCGCTGCACGATCTCGGCGTGGAGCACGTCGCGCTCTACTACATTCACCGCCGCGATCAGCGGATTCCGATCGAAGACCTCATGCAGACGCTGGTCAAGTTCAAGGAACAAGGAAAAATCGGCGCGATAGGGTTCTCGGAAGTTGCCCCTTCTTCATTGCGCCGTGCCCACGCGGTGCATGCCGTGGCCGCCGTGCAAAGCGAATACTCTCTGTGGAGCCGCATGCCGGAGCTGGGGATGATCCAGGCCTGCAGGGAACTCGGCGTGGCTTTCGTGCCTTTTTCGCCGCTGGCACGTGGCATGTTTGCAGTCCGGGCTCCCGATCCAGCGAATTTCAGCGACAGCGATTTTCGCAAGAACAACCCGCGGTTCATGGCGCCGAATCTCAGCCACAACCTGGCGATAGTTGACGGGTTCCGGTCGTATGCGCTGGACCGGGGCACCACACCCGCTGCGCTGGCGATCGCCTGGATACTGCACCAGGGCGAGCACCTGATCCCTATCCCGGGTACGCGTTCCGCCCGGCATCTCGCTGAAGACGCCGGCGCCGCGGACCTGATCCTGAGTGCCGGCGATCTCGAGGAAATCGAGCGTCTCCTGCCGTGTGGCTTCGCGCACGGGGACCGCTATTCCGAGGCACAATTACCCGGCGTCGAACGGTATTGTTGATGCTGTCGCCAGGCTGCGCGCAAACCCACAATCTAGCGACCCATTTGAAAAGGACCCGACATGCAGATCGTTGAATTCACGCGCTACGGCACACCGCACGAGGTATGCACACTCGTAGACAAACCGGATTTCGGCGACCCGGGTCCGGGTGAGATTATCGTTGCCGTCGAGGCGGCGGCAATCAATCCCGCCGACCTGCTGATTATCGAAGGCCGTTATCCGGGACCCAAGCCGCCGGCACCAGCGGGAATCGAAGGCGCCGGACGGATTGCCAGCGCCGGCGAAGGCGTCAGCGGATTAAGTCCAGGCGATCGGGTCATGCTGCTGGGCCGCGCCAACTGGGCTGAGCAGGTGAAGGTTCCGGCGGAGCAGGCGATCGCCATCCCCGAAGATCTCGACATATTGCAGGCCGCGCAGATCAAGGCCAATCCGCCCAGCGCGCGGCTGATACTGGAAGACTACGTGACGCTGAATCCCGGTGACTGGGTGATACAGAATGCCGCCAACTCTGCGGTGGGCCGGCACGTGATAAGACTCGCCGGCCACCGGGGCATCAAGACAGTGAACGTCGTGCGGCGGGATTCGGCAATCCAGTCACTGAGGGACATCGGCGCGGATCTCGTGCTGGTGGACGGCGACGATCTGGGTGAGCGTGTAAGAGCGGAAATCGGAGACGCCAACCTGCCGCTGGCAATCGATGCGGCCGGCGGGCACTCATGCCTGCACCTGGCGGACTGCCTGTCCGACGGCGGCACGGTGGTCAATTATGGATTCCTGTCCGGCGATCCTTGTATGATCACCCCGAGCCACGCGATCGTGCATGGCATCGATCTACAGGGTTTCTGGCTGGTTAACCACCTGTTCCAGAAGCCGCGCGAAGTCATCGAGGCGACTTACGCGGAAATCGCAGAGTTGTTCAAACAGGGCGTATTGACTGCGCCGGTCGAGGCGACTTACACACTCGAGCAGCTGGCGGACGCACTGCGTGATGCCGAGCGTGGCGGCCGGGACGGAAAAGTGGTGCTCACGCCGAACGGTCCGCTAGCATGAGCGACACCAACGTCCGCGCCGGAGCGAATTAAGGAATCGGGGATGCCGCAAGTCATCGACTACTACGTGTCTCTCAACTCGCCGTGGACCTATCTGGGACATGAGCGGTTCGTGGCGATTGCGCAAGCGCACGGCAAACGCATTCACGTCGAACCGGTCGATTTCGCCCCGATATTCGCGGCCACCGGCGGCCTGCCGCTGCCGAAACGCTCGCCGCAGCGCCAGGCCTACCGCCGGCAGGAACTCAAACGCTGGCGGGATTATCTGAATCTGCCGCTGGTGCTGGAACCCGCCAACTGGCCCGGGCAGGAAATCGGAGCCGCGGGAATGATCTACGCCGCACGCGAACGCGGCGACGATGCCTTGGCATTGACCGGTGCCTTTCTGCGCGCCAACTGGGTGGATGAAAAAGACATCGGCGACGCGTCGACGATGCTGGAGGTCGCAGCCGCTGTGGGCATGGACGGTGACGCGCTGCACGCCGATGCGCAAGCCGCAGATTACCGAAGCATTCGGGAAAAAGTGTCGCAAACCGCCATCGAGCGCGGCGTGTTCGGCGCGCCGTCCTATCTGTACGGCGAATCGCTGTACTGGGGCCAGGACCGGCTGGATTTCCTCGCTCGTGAACTGGGCGCCGAAGCATGACCCGCCTTACACCTTGCGAGCGCGATCTGCACCAGACGGACCGAACCGCGCAGCACGCGCGGGCGCAGTGCCTCTAAGCAGGCCGGTTTGCCAGCACGTGGCCTTCCGCCGCCTGCCGGGCTGCGGCCGGATCGCCCGAGTCGATCGCGTCGACGATGGTAACGTGGGACTCGGCTATCCGGGTCAGATCCTGCGTCTGGCGCAGGACGTTGACGATCGTGCGGAATTTCACGTCCAGGGTTTCCCACAAGTCGAGCAGCACCCGGTTGCCGCTTGCCGTCACGATCGATTGATGGAATGCTCGGTTTTTCGTCTAACTTCTCGATATCTGAAGACAAGGGCCACGCTATGTCTGACACAACCGCTGTTACCACCTCTCGAGAGTTTCCGATTCCAGATAAGATGACGGCGTGGGTGCTGGACGACCCCGAAGAACTTCGACGCACGGAAAAACCCGTCCCGATGCCCGGCCGGGCGGAAGTGCTGGTCCGGATCGACGCGGTGGCCGTGTGCGCTACCGATCTCGAAATT
>JAOTYY010000142.1 GCA_029861595.1 Gammaproteobacteria bacterium | reverse complement strand
TGTGCCGCCCACGTGAATGGTACCGTCATACATCGAGTCGCCCAGGTTCTTGCCGGCGTCGCCGCAGATAATCATCCGACCTCGCTGCATCATGAAACCGCTGAACGCGCCGGTGCGCCCGCCAAACCAGATCGGCGCGCCCGGGCGCGTTCACACATGCTTCGAGGTCAGTCATTTTTTCCTCCTGATTTATCTCGATCCGCCAGCGCCGAACACCCCAGCAGCCGGCTGATTGATTGTTTCCGTGGACTCAGCTCCACGGGAAGGGGCTGTTGGAAACCGGGTGCAACTCGCCCTTTGCGTAACGCGCAAAGCGGAACGGCTCCAGCAGGCTGCTGTGTTTCCCGCACAGCTCTTCCGCTACCAGCGCACCGACTCCGATCATTTTGAAACCGTGATTGGAATCGGCAATGATATACACGTTCTCGCAGAATCGATCGAACAAGGGAAAACTGTCCGGTGTAAATGCACCGATGCCGCCCGACGGTTCGTTCTTGTACCGCGGAATCTGCCCGGAAAAACGTTTCTGACAGTGCGCCAGCGCCGAGCACCACATGTGTGCAAACTCGTCACCGACGATGAAATCCGGCGAGTCCACACCGTACGGATCCACGGCCACTTCGTCCGGCGGTGTCTTCACTTCGTAGGGTGCCGCGCCGCCCTGAATGCCCCCAAAGTTGAAGTCCGGCTTGTAGTAAATGCCCCACATGTCTTCCGTGATCAGCGAACCGTCGACGTCGGAGAACAGCGGCGCGTCGGTATCCACGTGAATCACCGGCGGCATTTCGCCGTCGTTGGTTTTCTGTATTTCGGGATCGATGCCCAGCGTACCCTCCTCCAGGCACCAGTACACCCACATCGGCACGTCGTGATGCATGTGTCCGTCACGACCCTTGATACTGATGGACCTGGGCAACTCCAGCATGTCCCAGATCTGTTTGGCCCAGGGACCTGCCGCCACGACCACCTGTTCGCAAACGATCGTGCCTTTGCTGGTTTCGACAGCGGTTACCGCGTCACTGCCGTTGCCGCGCCGAAAGCCCGTCACGGCTACGCCGGTCATGATGCGCACACCCTCGGCCTCAGCCTTGCCGGCCAGCCCATAGATCGCCTTGGTGTTGTTAGCGTAACCACCTCGCTTCTCATGCAGCACCGAGGTAATGCCTTGCGCCTGCCAGTCACTGAACAGACCCTGCATGTAATTGTGACAGTCGTCTTTGCCTTCGATGAAGATGGATTCGTAACCGATCGCCCGCTGTTGATCGAAAATCGTGGCGACGCCGGCATGCATGGACTCCGGACTGATCTGCATGTAACCGACAGGGTGATAACTGAAGGCTTCGGGGTCGCTGTCCCACACCGACACGCTGTGTGCCATCAGCTCGCGCATCGCGGGCTGGAAATAGTTGTTGCGAATCACCCCGCAAGCGATGCCGGAAGCACCCGCCGCTATGGCGGTTTTGTCGATCACCAGTATGTCTTCGCCACGGCCGTTACCGGTGGCTTGCAACTGCCTGGCCAGGTGCCACGCGGTGCTGAGTCCGTGAATACCTGCGCCGACGATCAGATATTTCGTGCTGTTGGGAAACGCCACGGTCGTGCACCCGAACTCAGCGATTCAACGGCATAATGTAATGCCTGGGCGCAGGCACTGCCGCCCGTCCTGGAAACCTCACGTGCCGGTACTCCTCGGAAAAATGGTTTAGTATTATTCGGACCAAATCTAGACCAAAAGCACCTGCGCGTCAACCAGCCATAACGGTCTGCAGCGTCGCTTGAGAACATCATTCAATTAATTGTTTTTTAAGCAAAATATTGCCTGACGGGAAACATTTTTTCGATAACCCAGAGCGGATCAGGGGCAGCGAAAGAGTTCCTACTCAAGTGGATTTGGCGGTGCATATATGTTCCAATTCAATCCAATTCCTATACCACTTGCCCGGCACGAACGGGGACCACGCATATGCTTGATCAGGATCGGGACAGACCGCCGGCAACCACAGCGAGCGCCGACCGGATTGCCGCCGACCTGCGCCTGGCCATACAGCAAGGGGTGTATGCCGATAACGACCGTCTGCCGCCGGAGCGGCAGCTGGCTGATCACTTCGGCGCATCGCGCGGTACCATTCGCGAAGCGCTGCGCCGCCTGGAAGACACCAACCTGGTGATACGCAAAGTCGGCAGCGGCACGTTCGTGCGCTACCGTGCCAGCGAAAACGATGAAGACATTGCCAAAGCCACCAGCCCGATAGAGTTGATCGATGTGCGCTTCGGCATCGAGCCGCAGATGGTGCGACTGGCCGCCATCAACGCCAACGGCCACGACATTGAAAACCTCGACAGTGCACTGCGGCGTGTCTGCGCCGCGCGCGATCCCGAAACGTTCACTGAAGCCGACGCAGCGTTTCACCTGGCGCTCGCCGATTGCACGCGCAACCCGCTGATGAAGTGGCTGTATCAGCACTTGAACGAAGTGCGTGGCCACAGTCAGTGGAGCAAAATGAAAGACAAGATCCTCGACCCGTTGCACATAAGCGAGTACAACGACCAGCATCGCGAGCTGTTCGAAGCGATTGCGGCGCGAGACAGCAACGCCGCTGTAGAGCATATCGTGCAGCATCTGAAAACCGCCAGATACCATTTGTTGGGCGCGGCCAGCGATCCGGTATGAATGCTACGGTCACCGCGCGCCCGCGCCTGCTGGAGCCCGGACTGCGTTTGTTGCTTCCCGGTGTCAAACCCGGACAGGTCCCGCGCACGTGACGTCGCGCCCGAGTGATCGCCGTCGCGCTCTTTTCTTTTCGTATCTTTACTCTTAGGCTGCGCTCAATCCTCTGACTGTATGGGAGGGCGCATCTGTTGTTCCCCTCTCCTCGTGGGAGCGGGGTCGTGGGTAAGGGTACATGTCCACACCAATTGCCGATTCGCGTGAACCTGCCAGCATTTCCATCGTACCGATCCTTTCGGTCAATTTTGTGGGAACGCTGGGATTCAGCATCGTGCTGCCGTTCATGGTATTTCTGGTCACGAAATGGGGCGGCAATGCAATCGTGTACGGCGTGCTGGCGTCGACTTATTCGTTTTTTCAACTGCTGGGCGCACCATTGCTCGGCAAATGGTCCGACCGCTACGGCCGGCGAAAAATTCTCTTGCTCAGCCAGTTGGGCACACTGCT
Source organism: Gammaproteobacteria bacterium (assembly GCA_029861595.1). Lineage (GTDB taxonomy): Bacteria > Pseudomonadota > Gammaproteobacteria > JAHELT01 > JAHELT01 > JAHELT01. Next base: position 8,321 of record JAOTYY010000142.1, on the reverse strand, counting down.
GTCCTGGCTTATTTTTCTTACCGCCTTCGTGCTTCCCACCGATGCATTGCTGGAGATCGATTCCAGCACGTTAGGGCAGTTCACCCTGACTCTACCGCTGCTGGTACTGTTTGCGGCACGCGCGACCGACGGTCTGACCGGCGGCAACGTATCGGTGGCCAACGCCTATCTCGCCGACATCACCGACGACGCGCATCGCAGTGAAAATTACGGGCGTATGGCGGTATCGACCAATGTCGGCTTTATCGCAGGCCCCGCGCTGGCCGGTCTACTCGGCGCCACCGTTCACGGCGAAATTCTTCCGGTTGCGACCGCGCTGTTGGTTTCATTTGTCGCCACATTACTCATCGGATTCGGGCTCAGAGAGAGCAGACCCGTGGCGCTCGCCACGGACCCGCAAACCCCCAATGCGTGTAAAGTTTTCGGGCAGGAGACCAAGGAGTGTTTCGTTCGCCACTGCGAGGCGTTGTCGAATCGGGACATTCTCAGGCTGCCGCAGATCCCGGCGCTGCTCGGAATCAACTTTCTGGTCATGCTCGGCTTCAGTGTGTTCTACATCGCCTTTCCCACGCACGCTGCGACACGCCTAGACTGGCAGGTCACCGATACCGGCGCCTACTTCGCCACGCTGAGTCTGTTCATGGTCGTGGTACAGGGCCCGCTGTTGAGCCGACTGTCAAAAAAGTTGTCCGATACCGTGCTTATTGTCGGGGGAAGTCTCGCACTGGGTGCTGGTTTCGCATTTCTGCTGTCGGATGATACGACCATGATTTACGCGGCAGCGCTGTTGATCGCGCTCGGAAACGGCTTGATGTGGCCGACGTTCATGGCAGTTTTGTCGCGCCGCGCCGAGGGCCGTGTGCAGGGTGCCGTGCAAGGCTTCGCCAGCAGCCTCGGCGCTGCGGCAAGTATCGTCGGATTGATTTCCGGAGGATTGCTGTACACGTGGATGGGAGCATGGGTATTTGCCGTGCCCGCTGCAATTACCGTCTGCGTTGCACTCCTCGCATTCGCGACAGCCGCGCCGCAACCGGCTGACTAGAAACCCGCACATCACCGGCTTCCGGCCAGATAGCGCACTTGCGGCACTGCGCCGTTAAAACGCCTACAATTCGGCGACCACACTGCGAGATCAATCAATGCACAAGGGAAGCTGCCTTTGCGGGCATATCAACTACAGGATCGAGGGCGAGCTGAGCAATTTCGGCTATTGCCATTGCACGAGTTGCCGCAAGGCCAGCGGCTCCTCCCATGGAGCAAATGCCGGCCTGCACCGCAGCAAGTTCGAGTTGATGGATCCCCACGGTTGGTTACGCGAGTACGAGTCGTCTCCCGGAAAGTTGCGCGCGTTCTGTTCGAACTGCGGCTCGCCTGTCTACGCCTACCTGAACAGTACGCCAGATATCATCCGCATCCGTCTGGGCAGCCTGGACACGCCTTTTACCAAACACGCCAAGGCACATACCTTCGTCAGCGACAAGGCATCCTGGGAGGTCATCGACGGAGACCTCCCGCAATTTGACGAATGGGCGCCGCGCGATATTCTGATCCAAACCGGATCCAGGCAACCGTAACGGGAGGCGGCACTGAAATCGGCCGTGTTGACATCTGCGGCGGTTGCCCTCAAGCGTGGTGTGTCCTGGTCAGGACAAACTGGGTCCGCCGAGTGAAACAGCGACACTTTGACTTTTCCTGCGGTACAGCGCAGTGTCCAGATGAGAACCACGAAGTTCGCGCATGGCGAAACCGGGCTGCGTCCTCTGCATTATCGGGCATCAGGCGGAACGACGAAGCAACAATGAAAAAAGTGATTCTTACTGTGATCGGGATTCTCGCATTGGCCTATCTTACCGGTGCGTTCACCACTCAAACGCTGTATACGGACATCGACATCGACGCTCCGCCGAAAGTGGTCTGGGACCATCTGACGGATTTTGACCGGTATCCGCAATGGAATCCTTTCATGAGGAATATATCCGGCGATGTCTCAGCAGGGTCGCAACTCTCGGTTACCATCCAGCCGCCCGGCAAAGACGCAATGCAGTTTTCACCACGGCTGCTGGTAGTGAAAGAAAATGAAGAACTGCGCTGGCTGGGGCGCGTGCTGCTGCCGAAACTGTTCGATGGAGAACACTATTTCATCATCGAAACGAAACCCGACGGCAGCACGCATCTCATCCAAGGTGAATTCTTCACGGGCATACTTGCTTTGATACTGTGGAGCAGCCTGGAGCAGGACACCAAAAAAGGGTTTGAAGCTATGAACCAGGCGATCAAAACCAGGTCCGAAGCCAGTGGCTGAAATGTCCAGTCGGAAGACGACGGCAGCATTGACCGCGCAACCCGATCGGCGCCCGGAATAGGTTAACGCGTTGCTGACGGTTCGCGAGGAACGCCCCGCCGACATCGAAGCGATTCGCGTCCTGAATCAACAGGCGTTCGGCCAGTTGCTGGAAGGCCGGCTCGTCGATGCCTTGCGTTCGAATAGGGGCTTTATTCTGTCTCTCGTGGCAGCGCTGAATGACGAAATCGTCGGTCACATCCTCTTCTCCCCGGCGATTGTCCGCTCTGATCGAGAGCAGATTTCCGGCGCGGGCCTCGGACCGATGGCTGTGCTCCCCGAACATCAGCGCCAGGGAATCGGTGGCAAACTGATCGAAGCTGGAAAGCAGAAACTGCGCGATCTTGGTTGCCCGTTCGTCGTTGTGGTCGGCCACCCCGAGTACTACCCGCGATTCGGCTTCGAACCCGCAAGCCGTTATGGGATACGCTGCGAGTGGGACGTGCCGGACGATGTGTTTATGATGCTGATCATGGATCAGTCGAGAATGGCGGGCGTTTCAGGGTTGGCAGAATACCGCCGTGAGTTCTCCACCGCCCGGTAGAACTCTGGTGTGAATCATCCCTGCAACCGGGGCTAATAGATGCCGACTGCCGAAGTACAAAGAGTTATGGAGACAGCGTACACTGTCGCACGCCTGACGGGCATGCTGATGCTCGTGACCGCAGCGGGGATTTCGCTGTTGCTGCTGTTGACGGTTGCGCAGATCCTTCTTACGCCGGAGTCCGTGGGGCTGGTGCAACTTATCGACGACTTCCTGCTGGCCGCAACGACAACGACGTGGAATCAAGCTTCGACGTCGACCCCGGCGGAAGCGGCATTGCGCTTCGTGCGGCAATCCGATTAAGTATGCGATGTTTGGTCGTGTACTGCGAAACCAGTTCAGTTAAGTGATCAACTCACGCCCACCGCAAACCCTGCGCGATCAGGCGCTGAGTATTTTCATGACGGGGGTACGCGCCGCCGACCCGGGTGCGGCGGTGCGCAGGCATCTGCGATTTGATCAGGGCCGTTTGCAGATAGTGTGCCATCAAGAAGACCGACAGGCGCTCCGTACCGAAGACTGGTCGCGGATACACGTGATCGCGTTCGGCAAGGCCGCGGTGCCGATGGCCGGCGCAGTGCTGGAAATCGTCCCGCAACAGTCGCTCGTCGCTCCGCCGACTGTCGTCACCAGTTACGAAAATGCGACACCTGTCGACGGGTTACGGGTGCTCGGCGCGGCACATCCGTTGCCTGATGACAACGGGCAGCAGGCGGCGCGCCACATAGCCCGGATCGCGAGCGATGCGCGTGCCGGTGAACTGGTGCTGGCGTTGATCAGCGGCGGCGCTTCGGCACTGCTACCCTTGCCGCCCGACAACATTTCGCTGGCCGACAAGATCGCCGTCAACGAGTTGTTACTAGCCTGCGGTGCAGATATCGGCGAAATCAATACGGTTCGCAAACACTTGTCTCAACTGAAAGGCGGCGGCCTGGCACGCCTGGCGGCACCCGCGGACATGCACGCCCTGATTCTTTCGGACGTAATCGGCGACGACCTCAGCACCGTTGCCAGCGGCCCGACCGTTGCCGATGATACGACCTTCGCCCAGGCTTTGCACGTGTTCGAAGAACGTGATCTCGTGCAACAACTTCCCGCCAGCGTGCGGGATTACATGGAACGTGGCTGCGCGGGGGAAATCGCGGAAACGCCGGGCTCCGGGGACGAGGCGTTTGCAAACGCTGGCAGTACTTTGATCGGTGGTAACAGCGTAAGTCTGAACGCAGCGGTCGCGGAAGCTGAAAATTGCGCGTATACGGTACACGTCCACAGTCGCTCAATGCATGGTGAAGCTCGCGACGTCGCGCGAGAGATCAGCCGTGCGGCCGCCGAACTGCCAGCCGGACAGCACGCAATTCTGGCTGGCGGTGAAACCACCGTTACATTGCGCGGCGACGGACGCGGCGGCCGCAACCAGGAGCTGGCGCTGGCTTTCGCGTTGAACGCGGAACAACAATCGATGCCCGCGAACTGGGTTTTGCTGAGTGGTGGCACCGACGGTATTGACGGCCCTACCGACGCAGCTGGTGGAATTGTGGGCCCCGAAACGCTGCAACGTATACGAGACGCCGGCGGCGGCCCTCAGGCCTTGCTCGAGAACAACGACGCCTACCGGGCATTACAGATGTCGAACGACCTGCTGATGACTGGTGCGACAGGGACTAATGTTGCCGATCTGCTGGTGTTTTTGAAAAACGACTCCGCTTGACGCTGAGCTGACCTCACCTCTGCCCCAGTGGCTGCATAAGTCGCGCAAACAATAAAAGCTCTTCTTTCCTAGAGGGGAAGAGAACGGTACGCATCGGATGACAAAGTCAAAACCAACACCTACAACCCGATCAACGTCTGGTAAGAAAGTTCCTGCAGCGAACGCAGACGCAGATCCGCCATGGCGAATGCGGGATCATCGCTGCGCGCCGGGTCCGGAACCGCAACCACCTGCATCCCGGCCGCCTTCGCGGAACGAATGCCCGGCAGAGAATCCTCAAATGCAACACAGCGCCCGGGGGCTACTTCCAGCACGCGCGCCACCGTTAAATAAACCGCCGGATCCGGCTTACCGGCTGGTTCGTCGACAGCCGAACAGCAGACATCGAAATAGTCGGCGATACCGAGCTTTTGTAAAACGCAGGTGATGAGCGAAGAGGGTGAGGAAGATGCAAGTCCGATACGCCATCCAGCAGCCTGAGCATTGTCGAGAGTTTCCACCACACCCGGCATGCAGACCCCGGTCTCCTCTACTTCACCCTGCACACGCAATAACAGTTCGTGCGTGAGTTGCTGTGTTGATTTCCCTTGCCACGGAAACCGTTCGAACCAATGCTGTATCGCCGCATCGATGCGCATGCCGGTAGTCTGCCGGCACATTTTTTCATCCAGCGCGATGCCGACAGTTTCAAATACCGCTATCTCGGCGCGCCGCCATAGAGGTTCCGAATCGATCAGCAGGCCATCCATATCGAAAATCGCGGCACGCATCGCTCTGCAAAATCTCCCGCTACTCGTTTAACGCCCCGGAATCGCGCGGAAACAATATTCCCAGCACGTGTGCCGGATGCAACACACCGGCCGGCTCACCGTCGTCATCGACAACCGAAACAGGCAGGCTCTGCCCGAGCACGTATTCGGCGATCGAATCGATACGGTCGTTGACTCTGACCTATTGCGCAGCTACCTCTTCATCGCTCAGTGCATCCATCACCGATCCAGCGGTCACCACTTTCTCGCGTGGCACGTCGCCAGTGAACTTGGCGACGTACTCGGTGGCTGGATTAAGTACGATATTCTCCGGCTTGTCTATCTGTTCGACCCTGCCGTTGAACATGATGGCGATTCGATCAGCCAGTTTCAGCGCTTCAAGGCTTCAATCACAGAAAATGCTCGTACGGCGGATGGCGTTCGGCAGGGCGCAAACCTGGATACCGCTTCAGCATCGATTGGGATTCCCTCGGCAGATCGTCGCCAATCGCATAGTAATCGCTTTTGTCGTCGACATAGATGTGCTGGACCGAGGTCAACCCGGTAGGCGATTCGAGTGACCCCGCGGTAATGCGCAACACTGGATCGTCGTCCAGCGCCCAGAACGGGCTGGAACCGCAGCGCTTGCAGAATCCACGCCGTGCTTTGTCCGACGAACGAAACCAGGCAAGACCAGTGTCGCTCGCAAACGTGATCGTATCTCTCGGCGCGGCCGTGTACGCCGCAAAATGACCGTGGCTGCGGCGGCATTGCCCGCAATGGCAAATGATCACGTCGCGTAGCGGCCCATCGATCACAAACCTCACCGCTTCGCACAGGCAACTTCCGCTGTAAGAGCGTCGCTCCGGGACATTTTCTGTCATTGCCCTCACGCCTGTTCAACTTGACCGTTCAACCATAGCACGCTCCGTTTTCCCCCGCAGACGGTAGCGGAAAACTCGGCCTTTAATTGGCGTCAGTGGTGATCGATTATGTATGATCCGAAACGACAGCAATCGTACGATTCATGACCAGCAAACGACCCGCAAGTCGCGACAGCGGCGGAAGACTGCGCATTGGCGACGATTGGAATGCCATCACCATCATCGCCTTGTCCCAGAGCAACCCGCTCAAGGCAGTGGCCGAGTTCGTCGAAAACAGCATCGATGCCCGAGCGGCCAACGCGATCATTACCCGCGGGCGCGAGCGTGGTGCACCGTACCTGCGCATCACCGATGACGGTGAAGGAATCCCCAGAGACAACCACGGCGCGCCGGACTTCCGCTACGTCGCTACGCACATCTGCGACTCCATCCAACGCCGCCTGAAAGCGAACGGCACCATCGGGATTCAGGGCGAATTCGGCATCGGCCTGCTCAGCTTCTGGACCGTGGGCGAAACACTTACCATGACCAACGCCGCCACCGACGGGCGCACCTGGCAAATGCACATGCGCAAGGACGATCCCGACTACTCGGTGGTCACCAGCCGTCGTCTGTTCGCCGAACAGGCACCGAAATCATGATAAAGCCGCTGCTGCCAGGGATCCGCCAGCTCAGCGGCGAAAAGATGCAATGGTATCTAGCCGCAGAATTGCGCGACTGCATTCGCGAGTCCGGCGTGCGCGTGCAGATTGTAGACCGCCAGGCACGCAAGGAATACGAGGTCGAACCGCGTCAGTTCAGTGGCCGGCTTCTACACGACCTGCCCCGTGCCGGCACCGAGTACGGCGACGTCTACGTGGAACTGTATCTGGGCGAGAGCGACGACCAGCATGGCGTGGGGCTCTACCGGCGCGGCACCCGCGTACTGGCGTCGATCACCGAGCTGGACATCTTTCGGCATTCACCGTGGACAGACGGGTACCTCCAGGGGGTCGTAGATGCACCGTTCCTCAACCTTACGCCCGGCACTCGCAGCGGCGTGGTACATGACCAGACGCTTGCAGCGTTCAGAAAGGCGATGGGCGAAATCGGGGTGGCCGCCGGCAGACTCGTCTCGGAGCAACGTCAGGCCGAAGAGGAGCAAGCCACGCGCCAAACCTTGCGGACCATTCAACGCGCGTTCAGAGAAGCGCTACTTGTGCTGCCTGCGGAGGAATACGACTGGTTCGACATCGGCCGTAAGGCTGTCCCTGAACCCGGCCATCGTGCGACACCCGGCACCGTTGATGCAGAAACCGTTCCGGAACCGCCAGCTCCCAACGCCGACGACATAGCGACCCAAAAGCAGTTCTTCGAGTTCGCTGGACCGTTGCACATAGTGCGCATCCTGCCGACCTCGTGCGTCGTGCCGGTAGGCGAGACTCGTAACTTCCGCGTCCAGGCGCGCGACCGCAAAGGCCGGCAGGTGGAGGAGAACCTGCACTACCGCTGGGAGATCACCGATGGTGAGGGTTATCTCGAAAACCCTGATCGGGAGATCGTGACGTTCCGAGCATTGAAAGAGCCTGGCCTGACGCGCCTGAAAGTCGCCGTGACCCAGGAGCAGACGATCTGCGAGGCGGAAGCCCTGATCACCGTGACCGATTCTCTACTGACGACCACCCGCGATAGCAGCGGAAGCCAGCAAGGCCTGCCCGGCTACACGTTTGAACGCGCCGCGGGGTCTCTGTGGAGATCGCGCCTAGACAACGAGCAAAACGTCATCGTGATCAACAGCGGACACCGCGACTTCGTCTACGCTGCCCGTCTCAAAGCCCGCAAGCTACGTTATATTGCGCGTCTGTACGCCAAGGAACTAGTTTACAAGAACTTTCCCGGGATGCCGATCGAGCAACTGCTGGAGCGCCTGATCGAACTGTCGCTCTACACCGAGGAGCACCTCAAATAGCGCTCCAGCATGTTCACGGATTGAAGGACCAGGCCAAAGTCCGTAACATTCCAATCAACGTGGGCGATTAGCTCAGGGGGAGAGCGCTGCCTTCACACGGCAGAGGTCACTGGTTCAATCCCAGTATCGCCCACCAAATAAATCAAT
>JAOTYY010000357.1 GCA_029861595.1 Gammaproteobacteria bacterium | reverse complement strand
TAACGCGTAATTCTGCGTGCCGCCAAGGGGTCAGATGCTAGGCACCGTGTGCAGAGGAATAGCCTGCCATTGCTCAAGCGCGTAACATCGCAGATGGCCCCTTGGCGGCTCGCCCAACCGATTGATTTTCATAGATGACGGGAGCGTGTGTCGCGTCCCATGACTGCGTTGCGACGGTTTGAAATATGAGGAACTATTTCTGCACCGTCGACGCCTTGCCCTGGAACGCGACACGTGCTCAGAATTGCACGTTATTTGCGGGACAGCACACTAAGTTACAAGCGAGGCAAGTGATGGGCATCGATAAAAAGCTGCTGGAAATTCTCTGTTGTCCGGTTACCAAGGTACCGGTGAAACTGCTGCCCAAGGCCAAGCTCAAGCTCGTCAACGACTTGATCCGCGAGGGCGAGGTACGTTACGTGGACGGCAGCCCGGTCAGGGAGATACTGGCGGATGCGCTGATCACGGAAAACGACACCACCATCTACCGGGTAGACGACGACATCCCGGTGATGCTCGAAGACAAGGGCATCACGACCCTGCAGTTCACGCATTTCTGACGCGTTCCGCTCACCGTAACCCGGGCGCATGCATAGCCGCGCGGGTACGGCTTGTTTTATCATTATCGGTTTGCATCCGCACAGAGGTGGCAAGTGAACCCGTTGACCTGGTTGATCAGCGGCCTGATACGACTGTACCGAGCGATGCTGTCGCCGTTACTGCCGCCGCATTGCCGGTACTGGCCGACCTGTTCGGAGTATGCGCTGCAGGCTGTTCGGATACACGGACCGGTCAAAGGCGGCTGGTATGCGCTGCGGCGCATCGGCCGTTGCCACCCCTGGGGCGGCAGCGGCTATGATCCGGTGCCGGGAACCGGCGAACACTCGCACGACGTAGCGCACGGAGACACACGATGACGACCATTAGCTTACCCGACGGCAGCAGTCGCGAATTCGACGGCGCGCCAGACGGCATGACGGTCGCAGCGTCCATCGGGAAACGCCTTGCCAAGGATGCGATTGCCGTGCGGGTCGACGGCGCGCTCAAAGACCTGAGCGCGGTGGTCCCGGACGGTGCGCAGGTCGAGATCGTGACCCGTGACAGCGCTGACGGCCTGGAACTGCTGCGGCATGACGCCGCGCACGTGCTCGCCGAAGCAGTCAAGGAACTGTACCCGGAAACTCAGGTCACTATTGGCCCGGTGATCGAGGACGGCTTCTATTACGACTTTGCCCGTGAAACCGCCTTTACCCCCGACGATCTGGAACTGATCGAAAAGCGTATGCTGGAAATCGTCGCGCGTGACGAAACTATCGTGCGTGAGGTCTGGCAGCGTGACGAAGCAATCGCGTTTTTCAACGAGCAGGGCGAGCACTACAAGGCTGAAATCATCGCCGATCTGCCCGCGGAAGAGGAAATCAGCCTTTACCGGCAGGGCGACTTCATCGATCTGTGCCGCGGCCCGCACCTGCCGTCGACTGGGCGCCTCGGTAAAGCCTTCCAGCTGATGAGTGTCGCGGGTGCATACTGGCGGGGCGATTCACGCAATGCCATGCTGCAACGCATTTACGGCACCGCCTGGGCGAACGACAAGGAATTGCGCAAGTACCTGCACCGCCTGGCCGAGGCCGAACGGCGCGATCACCGCAAGCTCGGGCGCGAGATGGATCTATTCCACCTGCAGGAAGAAGCGGCAGGCAGCGTGTTCTGGCACCACCATGGCTGGACGCTGCATCGTGAGTGCGAGGCTTACATGCGCGGGCGCCTGGAACAGGCCGGTTACATAGAGGTGCGCACGCCACAGCTCGTGGACCGCAGCCTGTGGGAGGCGTCCGGACACTGGGAAAAATTCCGCGAGAATATGTACGTAACGCAGAGCGATGACGAAACCGTGTTTGCGCTGAAACCGATGAACTGTCCGTGTCATGTGCAATTGTTTCGACAGGGTGTGAAGAGTTACCGCGACCTGCCGTTGCGTATGGCTGAGTTCGGGTCCTGCCATCGGCACGAACCGTCTGGAGCGCTGCATGGTTTAATGCGGGTACGGGCATTCACACAGGACGACGCGCACATATTCTGCACCGAGCAGCAGATCGACGGCGAGTCGAAGTCGTTTTGTGATCTGCTCACGTCGATTTATCACGATTTCGGCTTCGACGACATAATCGTCAAGTTCGCGGACCGGCCGCCGACCCGGGCGGGCGTTGACGAAGTCTGGGATCGCGCCGAAGCAGCGCTCATGCATGCCGTGGAAGCTGCCGGCATACCGTATGTCATGAATCCCGGTGAAGGCGCGTTCTATGGTCCGAAACTGGAGTTCGTATTGCGCGATGCCATTGGCCGCGATTGGCAGTGCGGTACCCTGCAGGTCGATTTCGTGTTGCCGGAACGTCTGGATGCGAGTTATATCGGCGAAGACGGCAACAAGCACCGGCCGGTGATGCTGCATCGTGCGATCCTCGGTTCTTTCGAGCGCTTCATCGCCATTCTCATCGAGAACTACGCGGGGCATCTGCCGTTGTGGCTGGCCCCGGTGCAGGTGGTCGTCGCTACGATCGTATCGGATGCGGACGACTATGCACGCGAGGTGGCGGCGGCCGCAGAAGCACACGGGCTGCGTGCCGAACTCGATCTGCGCAACGAGAAGATCAACTACAAGGTGCGTGAGCACATGCATCGGAAAATTCCGGCGCTACTGGTGGTTGGCCCCAAGGAGATCGACGAGCGCAGCGTCTCCGTGCGCCGCCTCGGCCAGAAACACCAGACTGCGGCAAGTCTCGAGGAAGCGCTTGCTGCGCTGCGCGACGAAGTGGCGCGTAAAGTTGGGGTCGATGCCGAGAACGCAGAGCGGGCCGCCTGATCAGAGAGCGCTCTGCGGCGATCGCCCTGGCTTCGCCAGTCAGAATTCAACGTCAGACAATCAACGGAGGAACGACATGTCCCTTACACCGTCCACCATGCTCGAGTTGGGTACTCAGGCACCGCCATTCGCGCTGTCCGAACCGGCCACCGGCAACACGGTCTCACTGCAGGATTATGCCGGCGCGCCGGTGGCGGTTGCGT
>JAOTYY010000141.1 GCA_029861595.1 Gammaproteobacteria bacterium | reverse complement strand
TCGGTGCCACAGCGACCCTCGAATACCGAATGGTGCACGGCAGCGCCGCGGATTGGGATGCCGCCGCCAGTTCCGGCAATGTCCCGGTAAACGCGCGTCTGTATCGTGAACGTGACGGCAGCCCGGTACTGCTGGAACGCCGCGTGATCGTTACCGGCGACCAGATCAAGGACGCCTCGGCAGGTTTCGATCAGCAAACCGGGCAGCCGGCGGTATTCGTCACGCTGGATGGCAAGGGCGCGAACCGGATGCAGGCGGTGAGCTCAGAGAACATTGGCAAGCTGATGGCCGTCGTGTTCATCGAGAACCGTGTCGAAACGCAGGTCGTCGAAGGGGAATTGAAGAAAAAGCGCAGCCACGTCGAGGAAGTCATCAACATGGCGACCATTCGCGACGTCTTGAGTAACCGCTTTCAGACCACCGGGCTGGACTCCAACGAAGCGCGTGACCTGTCGCTGCTGTTGCGTGCGGGATCGTTGCGCGCGCCCATGGAGATAATCGAGGAACGCACGGTCGGCCCCAGCCTGGGTCAGGACAATATCGATCAGGGCCGCAACTCGGTGTTGATCGGATTCGTTCTGGTACTGGTCTTCATGGGCTTCTACTACAAGGTCTTCGGCCTGGTCGCGAACCTGGCGCTGTTTGTCAACCTGGTGCTGATCGTGGCGGTGCTGTCGTTGTTTCAAGCCACGCTGACCCTGCCAGGTATTGCGGGAATCGTGCTTACGGTGGGTATGGCGGTGGATGCAAACGTGCTGATATTCGAACGCATCCGCGAGGAACTGCGTAACGGCGTCAGTGTGCAGGCGAGTATCAATGCCGGTTACGACAAGGCCTTTACCACCATTGCCGACGCCAACATCACCACATTCATAGCCGCGCTGGTGCTGTTCAGTTTCGGCACCGGCCCGATCAAAGGATTCGCGGTGACCTTGATGATAGGCATAGCCAGTTCGATGTTCACGGCAATCATGGGCACGCGTGGCGTAATCAACCTGATCTACGGCGGCCGCAGGGTCGGCCGGCTGGCAATCTGAACGAGGCGTTGGCGTCCATGGAAATTATTGCGGTAAAGGGGAACCTCGACATCATGGGCAAGCGTAAGCTTGCGATGGTGGTGTCAATAGTCCTGCTGCTGGTTTCGGTGGCCGCGCTGGCCATGCGCGGTCTGAGTTTCGGTATCGATTTTACCGGCGGCTACCTGGTCGAAGTGGGCTACCCGGAACCGGCCGAACTGGCGCCGCTGCGCAGCGCACTGGAGTCCGGCGGATTCGAGGATGCCAGCGTGCAGCATTTTGGTACGGTGCGCGACGTGCTGGTGCGTTTGTCGCCGCGTGTCGGCGAAGACAGCGCGGAACTCAGCGATCGTGTGATCGAAACATTACGTGCGCAGGACCCCAGCGTGGAGATGCGGCGCGTGGAATTCGTCGGCCCGCAAGTGGGCGAAGAACTCCGTGAGCAGGGTGGGTTGGCGGTGGTATACGCGCTGGCATGCATCCTGGTTTACATCTGGCTGCGGTTCGAGTGGCAATTCTCGCTTGGCGCGGTTGCAGCGCTGGTGCACGACGTTGTGATCACGCTGGGGGCATTCGGCCTGTTTCAATTCTCTTTCGATTTAAGCGTCCTGGCCGCCATCCTGGCGGTTATCGGTTACTCGTTGAACGATACCATCGTGGTTTATGACAGGATTCGCGAGAATTTCCGCCGCATGCGTAAAGGTCAGCCGCTGGAAATCGTCAACGCGTCGGTCAATCAGACTTTATCGCGCACGATCATCACGTCGTTGACCACGCTGCTGGTGTTGGTGGCGTTGCTCGTCCTGGGCGGCGAAGTGATTCGCGGCTTTGCCGTCGCGTTGATCATCGGTGTGCTGGTCGGCACCTATTCGTCGATATTCGTGGCCAGTACCAGTGTGCTGGGGTTGGGCATTTCCAAACAGGCGTTGATGCCGGTCAAGAAAGAGGGCGCGGAACTGGAGAATATTCCTTAGGATATGGAGTGACTACGCCCAGCTGGCGGTCCGCGTAACATTGAGCATCTCCATAAAGATATGTGGGTTGGCGGCGAGCACATTGCCGCTTTCCAGGTAGTCGTCGCTGCCGTCCAGTGAGCCGACCAGGCCGCCTGCTTCCCGCACCAACAACACCCCGGCCGCAATGTCCCACAGATTGAGGTTTGCCTCCCAGAAGCCATCGAAGCGGCCGGCTGCCACATAGGCCAGATCGAGTGCGGCGGCGCCGGGCCGACGGATTCCGGCAGTACGCTGCATGAATGTTTCCTGCACGGCCAGATAATTGCTCAACGGTTGGCCTTCACGGAATGGAAATCCGGTGCCCAGCAATGCGTCGTGCAAATGCCGCAGTTTACTGACCCGGATACGACGATTGTTGAGCTGCGCGCCGGCGCCGCGTGATGCCGTGAACAACTCCTGGCGCATGGGATCGTAGATTACCCCGTGCTCGATGTGTTGTTTGTGCTGGATCGCTATCGATACCGCGAAATGCGGCATGCCGTGCAGGAAATTTGTGGTGCCGTCCAACGGGTCGATAATCCACAGGTAGTCGTTGCCGGATTGGCGGCCGCTTTCCTCGGCGAGAATGCCGTGATCGGGGTAGGCCTTGTGCGCGATCGAAATGATTTCGTGTTCGGCCAGCCGATCGACTTCGCTGACGAAATCGTAGCGTTGTTTACGCTCTATGCGCAGTGTGTCGACGCGTTCCACATGGCGTATGATCACATCGCCGGCGGCGCGCGCAGCGCGGATCGCCATGTTGAGCATCGGATGTATCACGGACGACCAAACCTTTTGGACGGCGCCGGTTGAGACTTGGTTGAAGGCATTGGGGCGGGCAGGTGTTGCATCCAGATGTTCCTTTATCCGCAGGCGCCCGGGTTGGCCCGGGTCCCGGCGGGCGCGTAGAATAGCAGACAATCACAAAGAAGATCGTGTTTGAGCAAGAAGCGTTGAGGCGCGTATGCGTGGTGCTCGTCGACACCTCCCATCCGGGCAATATCGGCGCTGCGGCGCGCGCGATGAAAACCATGGGCCTTGCCGATTTGCGGCTGGTCAGACCCGCCCGGTTTCCAGCGGCGGAAGCCACAGCGCGCGCGTCGGGTGCCGATGGCGTGCTGGCGGGGGCGCGCGTGTGTGCGAGCCTCGACGAGGCGTTGCAGGATTGTGGTTGTGCGATAGCCACCAGCGCCCGCAGCCGAACTCTTGCCTGGCCGGAGCTCACGCCGGGAGCCGCCGCCGCGAAGTTGCTGGAAGGTGCGCAGGAGGCGACCTCCGCGGTGGTGTTCGGTCCAGAACGCAGCGGGCTCAGCAATGCCGAATTGGATCGGTGTGAGGCCATGCTGCGCATCCCCACCGACCCTGATTACAGTTCCCTGAATGTCGCCGCTGCGGTGCAGATCGTGGGCTATGAGTTGCGCCTGGCCTGCGCGGCGGCGCAGGTGCCAACCGCTGCGGCGGACGAACAGCCGGCACGCCTGGAGGATATGCAAAGGTTTTACGCCGCCCTGGAGCAGATTCTGGTGGAGATAGATTTTCTCGATCCCGCCAATCCGCGGCTGTTGCTGCGGCGTTTGCGGCGTCTATTCAATCGTGCGCGGCCGAGCGACGTGGAACTCAACATCCTGCGCGGCATTCTGACCGCCATCGCTCGTCAGGGCGAGAAGGCACGTGCCTTTCGCGAAAGGAACCCGTTATAATAACCGACCAAATCGCATGGTCTTTTTCCCGGGGACCGCGTGACCTGCCGCGATCATTGTGCGGCCTACGCAACTCGAGCTGTTACGGGCGCCGCGGCGGAGACCTGCCATGAAGTTGACCACCAAAGGGCGATACGCGGTCACCGCGATGCTGGACCTGGCTATCCACGGTGACCAGAGGCCTGTGGCGCTCGCCGATATTGCGCGTCGGCAGGATATTTCGCTCTCCTATCTCGAGCAGCTGTTTGCCAAGCTGCGCAATCGGGGGCTGGTGACCAGCACGCGAGGACCCGGCGGCGGGTATGCGCTGAGCCGCGATCCCCACGGCATCGCGGTGGCCGATATCATCGGCGCAGTGGACGAAGGCGTGCACGCGGCGCTGTGCAGCGGGCAATTCGACTGCAGCGAGCAGCGCCACTGTCTGGCGCACGGCCTGTGGGCTTCCCTGAGCAAGCGGATCCACAGTTTCTTCGAAAATGTCAGTCTGGGAGAACTCAAACGTCGCCAGCGGGTGCGTGAGGTGGCGCGCCGCCAGCGTGATACGGGGCGTATCGAGCCGAGCCAGCACCGGGTGGTCCTCGAGCCCTGATTCGCTGGGCGTTGCGCACGCTGTCAGCCTTTCCTTGACGATACTATGGCGAGTAAAATTGCGCGTTTAACTTGCGGAGCTGGAGATTAATGGCCCTGGAACGAACGCTGTCGATCGTCAAGCCGGATGCGGTGGCGAACAACAATATCGGCGCGATCTACTCGCGTTTCGAGAGTGGCGGGCTGCGTATTGTCGCCGCGAAAATGCTGCATTTGACCCGGGAACGGGCCGAGGCGTTCTACGCCGTGCACAGGGAGCGGCCGTTTTTCGCCGATCTGGTGACCTTTATGATTTCCGGCCCCATCGTCGTGCAGGTTCTGGAGGGTGAGAATGCAGTCGCACGCAACCGCGAGCTGATGGGGGCCACTAATCCCAAGGATGCCGACCCGGGCACAATCCGCGCCGATTTCGCCACGTCGGTAGAAGAAAACGCCGTGCACGGATCGGATGCGCTGGAAACCGCGCGACAGGAGATAGAGTTCTTTTTCCCCGATGGTGTGTGTGCGCGCACCCGCGACGCGTAACTTCCGTAGCGGATTCCGTGGACGCAGCGAGCAAACAAAATCTTCTGGATCTGGAGCCAGACGCACTGCGCGGCTTTTTTGCTGCACGCGGCGAACAACCGTACCGGGCGACGCAGGTGATGCGCTGGGTGTTTCACCGCGGCGTAACCGACTTCGCGCACATGACGGATTTGAGCCGCGCATTGCGCGAGTCGTTACTCCCGTCGGCCGAAGTTCGGCCTCCCGAGGTGGTCGATGAGCAGGAATCCGCAGACGGCACACGTAAGTGGGTGTTGCGCCTCGACGACGGTAACTGTATCGAGACCGTGTTCATTCCCGAGCCGGAACGGGGTACGCTGTGCATCTCCTCGCAGGTAGGGTGCGCGCTGGATTGCTCGTTTTGCGCCACCGCGCGCCAGGGTTTCAACCGCAATCTCAGCGTCGCCGAGATCGTCGGCCAGGTGTGGCTGGCGCACGAACTGTTGCACGATCACCGGGCGGGCAGCGGGCGCACGATAAGCAACATCGTTTTCATGGGCATGGGCGAACCACTGCTTAATTTCAATAATGTGGTGTGCACGTTGCGCTTGCTGGTCGACGACCTGGGTTACGGGCTCAGCAAACGACGTGTTACTGTGAGTACCGCGGGCGTGGTGCCGGCGATCGACCGGTTGCGCGAAGCGATCGACGTCAGTCTGGCCGTGTCCCTGCACGCGCCCAACGATGCCTTGCGTGACGAACTGGTTCCGCTCAACCGCAAATACCCGCTCACCGAACTGATGCCCGCCTGCAAGCGCTACGTGCAAGGTGACCGCAAGAAGTCGATCACGTTCGAGTACGTGATGCTGCGCGGCATCAACGATTCACCGGCGTGCGCGGATCAGCTTTGGAGGTTGCTGGACGGAGTTCCAGCGAAAGTGAACTTGATCCCTTTCAATGCGTTTTCCGGCTGTGGTTACCAGACTTCCACACAAAGTTCGATCGAGCGCTTTCGCGATATCCTTTACCGTGCGGGCGTAATGACGATTACACGCAAGACTCGCGGTGACGATATCGATGCCGCCTGTGGGCAACTTGCCGGACGGGTCGCGGACCGCAGCCGGCGCTCTCGCCGGTTCAGTGAGCCGCGGTTCGGAGAATTGCCGTGCTGAGATGGCTTGCGCCGTTGACGGTCTTTGCAATGCTGGTTGCCTGCACGACTACATCGGAACGCCGCTACGAGGCCCAGATCAAAAAAGCGGCGACCTTCAATGCGGAACTCGGCGCAGGCTACCTGGCACGAGGCAACCTGGAACAGGCAAAAGTAAAGTTCGAGAAAGCCCTGGATCAAGACGAAGAAAATGCCAAGGCGAACAGTGGCTACGCGTTGTTGCAGGCGCGGCTCGGCAACCATGAGGAGGCGGATACGTATTTCGAAAGAGCCATCGAGCTCGATCCAGACGACTCGCAGGTGTTGAACAACTACGGCGCCTACTTATGTGATCAGGGTCGCTCGGATGATGCTGAAATGCACTTCCTGAAAGCCGCTGCAGATCCGCTGTATGGAACGCCCGAATTCGCTTACCGTAATGCCGGTACCTGCGCCCTCTCGGATGGCGACATCAGCAAGGCTAAGAGTTATTTTCAGCGTGCGTTGGAGATCAATCCACGCTTTGGACCGGCGCTACTGGACATGGCCAATATCAACCGCGAGCAACGTCAGTTTCAGCCGGCCTTGACCTATCTGGAACGTTATCACAAGATTTTCCCGCAGTCGCCGGAAAGTCTCTGGCTGTATGCCGGGATATACCGCGACCTTGGTAATCGCGATCTCGCCAGCACCTACGAGACGCGTTTGACCACGCTTTTTCCACAGTCTGCGCAGGCGCGACGCTTGCGGGAATCTGCCGTGCAATGAACGCCGCCGTGCCACAGCCGATGGACTCAGCGCCCAAGCGGGACGCCGGCTCCGTGTTGCAGTCGGCGCGTCAGGCTGCCGGGTTGTCGGTGGACGACGTCTCGCGGCAGCTGAACCTGAGTAAACTGATAATCACCGCGCTGGAAACCGGCGATATGGAAGCGTTGCCGCCGGCGGCGTTCGTACGCGGTTATCTGCGTTCTTATGCCAAGTTGCTCGAACTGGATGTCGACATGCTGCTGGGTCTGCTGGATGGTGCAGGTGTGTCCGACCCGGACATCGCGCCGGTCACCGTGCTCAGCGCACAACGCGTGAGCAGCGATCCCTTGGTGCGCTGGATGTCGGTGGCGGTGTTCTTCGTGCTGGCAGTGATGGTGGTTATCTGGTGGCAAACCAAAAACGGTGTCGACCAGCCGGCCGGTGTGCGGCGCGAGGCAGAAGTCGCGCAGCAACCCACGCAATCGCAGGAAATGCTCGCGTTGCAGGATCAAGCGGAGATATCTGCGCCGCAAAACAACCAGCCGGAAGTCGCACAGCCACAAACGGATACGGATGGTACCGAACGGCAAGTGGAGGTAGACCCCCAACCTCTCGACACGCAAGCAGCGATCAGCGAACAGCCGCTCGCGGATGACGCCACGCAAAGTACCGGGACTGAATCCGCAGCCGACAAGGTGACCGCGGTGACCTCCGCAGCAGAGCCAAGCGGCGTTGCGGATGCCCCCCCAGCGTCCGTTGCGGAAACGCCCAGTGGCGAAAACGTGAGCGCCGTTGAAACAATCGCTTCGCCGGATGCCGAGGTGGCCGCGACCGAGGCCGCCACGCAGGAGTCCCCCGAAACAGCCGTCTTCGCCGACACCGATACGTTGCAGCTCGCAGAATCTCCCATCGCCAGTGCCGGCACTGACGAGTTGGTGCTGATGTTCGATGGTTCCAGCTGGGCGGAGGTCCGCGACGCGCTGGGCCAGACACTTTATTATGGTCTTTACGATTCACCGGCGCCGTTACGCTTGACCGGGCAGCTGCCTTTCGTTGTATTTCTCGGTAATTCACCGGCCGTGACCATACTGTTCAATGGCGAAACCTACGATCAGACGCTTTTCAATCGAGCCAACAATACCGCACGGTTCGCGCTTGACGGTGCCGGTCTCCGCAGACCTTAGCGCGAGCGCTGAGGCGATCTTCTAGTCGAGCAAATCCGCAAGATGAGTCAGCGTATCGATACCCTGCGGGGAATGCATGACGTGCTGCACACGGACGTCCATGCCTGGCAATCTTTCGAATCGCACGTACGCACGGTGATGTCCGCCTACGGATACCAGGAATTGCGCACGCCGATACTGGAAGACACAGCGCTGTTCAAACGCTCGCTGGGTGAGGCCACCGACATCGTGGAGAAGGAGATGTTCACGTTTGTCGATCGCGACAAACGCAGTATTGCCTTGCGCCCCGAAAACACGGCAAGTTGTGTGCGCTCGGCTATTCAGCACGGCTTTCTTTATCAGGGCCCGCAGCGCCTGTGGTGTATCGGCCCGATGTTTCGTCACGAAAAACCGCAGAAAGGGCGCTACCGTCAGTTCCACCAGGTGGACGTGGAAGCATTCGGCTTTGCGCAGGCCGACATAGAGTTTGAACTGATTGCGCTGGGTGAACGGTTGTGGAGGTCGCTGGGCATTTCCGAGCAGATCCGTCTCGAGCTCAATACATTGGGCACCGCAGAAGAGCGGGCCGGCTACCGCGAAACGCTGGTAGCCTATTTAACCGAGCACAAAACTCGGTTGGACGAAGACAGTTTGCGGCGCCTGGAGACGAACCCGCTGCGCATTCTGGACACTAAGAATCCGGCGATGCAAGCGCTTGTGGCGGATGCGCCCAAGCTGTGGGACAACCTGGGCGAGTCTTCTCGCGAGCGGTTCGAGACGCTTTGCGCGATGCTGCAGGCCGCGGGCATCGAATACCAGGTGTCGCCGCGCCTGGTACGGGGGCTGGACTATTACACACACGTCGTTTTCGAATGGACCACCGATCGCCTGGGCGCGCAGAGCGCGGTCTGCGCCGGCGGCCGCTACGATGGTCTGATTGAACAGTTGGGTGGACGTGCTACTCCGGGAATCGGGTTTGCCATGGGTATCGAGCGTCTGCTGCTGTTGATCGAAGCTTGCGGCGCCGGAGTCCCCGCGCCGCGGCCGCATGCCAGCCTCGTGCTGTTGGGCGAAAGAGCAGGCAGCGAGGGCATGGTGATTGCGGAGAGATTGCGTGATGCGATACCGAATCTACGATTGCAGACGCACTGTGGTGGCGGGTCGATCAAGAGTCAGATGAAGCGTGCCGACAAGAGCGGCGCGGCATTCGCGCTGATTGTCGGCGATACGGAGTTGGACAATAACAGCGTGGTATGCAAGCCGTTGCGTGAAGACCGCGAGCAAAGCGCGGTGTCATTCGACGAATTGACGGCAGCCCTGCGCGAGGTCGTCGATGCCGAAACAAACAATACGCGAGGAGTGATCGGTGGCTGAATTCGAAACCGAAGAACAACAGCTGGAAGCGCTGCGTAAATGGTGGCAGGAGAACGGACGCGGGATAGTAGTCGGCGTGGTGCTCGGGCTGGGTGCGGTAGGCGGCTGGCGTGGCTGGGTCTATTACACAGAGGCGCGTGCGGAAAGCGCATCGGCGATTTATCAGACCCTGATGCGGAATCTCACCAACAACGAGTTGACGGATATAGCGGCGCAGGCACAGGAACTCATTGAGGATTACGCCAGCACACCGTATGCGGAACTGGCGGCCCTGGGAGATGCCAGAGCAGCCGTCGAGCAGGCTGATTACGAGCGCGCGAAAAAGAGTCTGCAATGGGCGCGTGACAATGCCAACCAGCAGAACATTCGTCACATAGCGCGTATCAGACTGGCGCGCGTGCTGCGCCAGTCCGGCGATTTGGATGCGGCACTGGAGGCGATAGACGTGGCTTTTCCGGCGGCGTTCCTGGCGGCTGCGGAGGAGTTGCGCGGCGATCTGTACCTCGCCAAAGGCGATCGCGATAAGGCGCGCGACGCGTACCGCAAGGCACTCGGGGCGTCATACTCAAGCGTTGACCGCGAGCTGGTGGAAATGAAGTTCAATGATTTGCGCAGCGACGACGCCGGTTCATAGGAAGCACGGCGCGTGGCGAGTCTTGGACGAATCGTAATCCTCCTGCCCGCGCGGGTGGTGCAGCTGTTGGTAGCGATTGCGCTTACGGCGTGCGGGACTACGCCCGAGCAAGAACCGCCTGCGGAGCTGACGGCATTCGATCCCAGTGCCCGCGTCTCGCGCGCGTGGAGTGTAGACATCGGCGCAGACCAGGAATTCGATGTCACGAATTTACGCCCGTACGTGCACGCGCAGACAGTTTACGCGATCGATGCGGAAGGCATTTTAACGGCCTACACGCTGGAGCGTGGCAAGCGATTGTGGCGGCAAAAGATCGAACGGAAGATTGCCACGGGCGTAGGTGGCAACGGTGAGCATCTTTGGGTCGCCACCCGCGACGGTGAGGTACTCGCATTGTCGATCACCGACGGTGCCGAGTTGTGGTCCGCCAACGTGGCGAGCGAAATCCTCACTGTGCCGGTGGCGGCGGACGGCCGTGTCGTGGTACGCAGTATCGATGGCCGGGTTACGACGTTCGATGTACGTACCGGTGAGCGACAGTGGGACTACCGCAGCAACGTGCCGGTACTCACTCTGCGCGGTGTCGGTGAGCCTTTGATCGATGGCGGGCTGGTATTCCTGGGATTGGACAACGGTCGAATCGTGGCACTGAACCTGAGCGATGGTACGCTGCTCTGGGAGCAGACAGTTACCGCGCCACGCGGGCGCTCCGAAGTGGAGCGGCTGGTGGACGTGGACAGCGCACCAGTCAGCGATGGCGATGCACTGTTCGTGAGTGGTTATCAAGGTCGCATTGTGTTGCTTGCCGCAAATAACGGGGCGACCCGCTGGTCGCGCGATATGTCGTCCAATAAGCCGCTGGCGATCGACGGGTCCAGCGTATACGTCGCCGATGAACAGGGCGTAGTGTGGGCGCTGGATCGGGAAAGCGGCACCGCACTGTGGAAACAGGACAGTTTGTTGCGCCGCGGCCTGACGGGGGTCGCACCGCACGCGGATTACGTGGCTGTCGGTGACTTTGAAGGGTACGTGCATTGGCTGTCGCGCACCGACGGACATTTCGTGGCCCGCCGCAGGGTCGACGGCGCGGCGATCGCGAACGTGCCTTCGGTGCACGGTGATCTGCTGCTCGCGCAAAGTCGCAGCGGCACGCTTGCCGCACTGCGCATCGAACCGATCCGGGCCGACGAGTAAACTGACCGCGTTGTATCCCTGACCGGGAGACGTTGACTATGATCCGGGCACTGGGCGCTCGCTGGTTCGATGCGGTGCTATTAGCCGTCGCGCTGTCTGGATTGTCTCTGGTGTTTGCGCCCGCGGTGACCGGATATCTGGTCGTGGCCCACGTAAGCGGCGCCCTGCAGCGCCTGTCGTTGTTGAACAATGTCCAGTGGACGGTTCTGCGCCGCGAGCAAGGCTGGTTCCAGACGCAGTTGCACACCCAGCTCACCGTTGCCGAATACGCACCCGTGCAAGTGCAGCTCGAGTTGGTGCACGGGCCGATCTATCTGGGCATGCTGGAGCGACAGCGCTCGCCGTTTCTGATGGCGTATCTGCGCGCGGTGCCGTCCGGCCCGCGCGACGACGCACCGCGGTTTCAGGCCACACTGCAGTTCAACGGCGACTGGTCCGCGCAACTGGAACGCCAGGACCTGGG
>JAOTYY010000140.1 GCA_029861595.1 Gammaproteobacteria bacterium | reverse complement strand
AATAGAGAAAGCGGCTTCTCGCCTCGTCTGCCGTCTGATCCTGAAACCCCCGGACAATACGCGACTTGCCAATCCCCGCCTCTCCAGAGAGCAGCACGACCTGGCCCTCGCCGTCTCTCGCCTGCGCCCAGCGGTCGCAGAGCAGCTGAGTCTCGACGTGGCGGCCGACGAGGGGCGTCAACCCACGCGTGGCGGCGGCCTCGAAACGGCTCGGTGCTTCACTTGACCCGGTTACTCTGAACGCCGTCACCGGATCCGAGATACCTTTCAGTGACTGGTTGCCCAAAGTCTCGAAGACAAACAGATGCTCGACCAGCCGCTGCGTACTTTGCGCAACTATCACACTGTTCGGTGTTGCAGTGGCTTCCAGACGCGCCGCGAGATTTGGTGTGTCGCCGAGAACGGCGCGTTCCTCCGATGCACCCTCGCCGACAATGTCCCCTGCCACGACGAGACCGGTCGCGATTCCGACGCGTGCTTTGAGTGTACTGACACCGGTTATGTCGAGACGACGAACAGAATCGACGGCTGCGAGCCCTGCCAGCACCGCGCGCTCGGCGTCGTCCTCGTGCGCTCTGGGGTAACCAAAGTACACGAGCAGTCCATCGCCCATGTAGCGTGCTACGTAGCCTTCGTATCGCGCGACGGATTGTGTGACTGCTCCCTGATAAGCGGCGATCACGTCGCGAAACTCTTCCGGGTCCATCTGTTCGGAAAGAGCCGTCGATGCGACAAGGTCGCAGAACATGACAGTCAGCTGGCGACGTTCAGCGTCTCCCGCTGATGTGGTTGATGCGGCCGCCCGGGAAGTGTCGGCGTGCCGCGTTTCGGTCTCCATGTCCCTCGCGCTATCTCTGATTCGCTTTCGGTGGCCGAGCGCCTTGACACCCAGTTCCGTCAACTCATCGTCGGACAAGGTCGAAAGCTGGTCCAACTCGATTGAATTTTCCTCGAACGATCGAGCGTACTGGCCGAGGCCTAGAGAATCGAGCCACTGCGAAATGTCGGTCATAGGGGATTCCGCAACACCGCGCCTGCCAAGGGACATTACTCACGTCTACAGGAAAACGGTAGCGAATTCTGTTGTTGCGCTGCGTGATTTGCCATCGAGGCCGGACTTTATTGCATCGAGTTGATCTTGTGCGGTGCACAAATCTCGTGAACCCACGATTGTCCGAAAGGTCCGTATATGGACTCCTCCTCGTTTGCAAGCACTCTGAATTAAGGCGACAAGAATCGACTGCCAACGTATATCCGGTCTTTTCGATCGTACCGAATGGTACGGGACCTTGATGGGCATTCGCGCGTGAGGTCCCCATTGTTGTGCCGTGCATTGCAGGCACGCGGACCGATGGTGGCGAATTCTGTCCGTTGTTGGGGTACTCCGGCCAGCGGTGAGGTCTTTCCGCAATCTCCTCCGACGCAGTTTGCCTTGCTTTGTGAGCGTTTCAGCGGACCGTAGAGCGTCTATCAGGACAGGACGTCGGTTGTTGGCCTTCGCGGGCGGGAAAACGCCCTCAAGCGCCCAGCACAGGGCGCAGCCTACGCCTGTTCGGTAGAACGCACGATGACCACTTCCATCGGACCGTGGGGCAGCTTGCCGCCGTCCGTAGTGACATCCTGCTTATCACGCCAGCCGAAGCGGTTTTTCATGTTGAAAATCCAGACCGTTGGATTGATGTCTGCTTCGCCGGCAGCGCCCTTGCGCCCCAATTTGCACCACCAAGCCTCTGAAAGGTGCTCGCCCTTTTTTATGGCGTCGGAAAATTCCGGGTGCCGCTTTGCCCACTCGTGCATTGTGTCGCGGCAAATACCGAGTTTTGCAGCCACCTCGGCCTTGGATTCACCGTTGGCGACATCTGCGGGATGTCGGCGCAAATGTGGGTTGCTAATGCCGACATCGACGCCGACAACCTCCTTCAAATGTGGAATTTTTTGCGTCTTTATAGCATTATTAGCAGAGAATTCTCAAAAGCGAAACTGCATAACTCATTGTTTTTACTGGAGCTGGCGACAGGAGTCGAACCCGCGACCTGCTGATTACAAATCAGCTGCTCTACCAACTGAGCTACGCCAGCTTGCAGTCCAGGCGCGAATTGTAACAAGTGCCCAGCGAGTCAACTAGCCGCAGCTGCGGGTCAGGCGCTGTACCGGGTCGTCGGGGAAAAACTGGCGTATGGCGGCGTCGTTAAGCGCCTGCCCGGCATCATTGTAGTCCAGCCAGTAGAGCTTGCGATCGCGGTATCGGGGCAGTATCTCGACAAACACACCGATCTCCTTCAGCCGCTCAACCTGGCGGGATGCATGCGCCTTACTGCGGAACAGGCCGAGAGAGATCGCGTTACGCAGGTTCTTCTCGTTCATGATGTAGTATTCGGTGATGCCTTTATCGGCAAGTTCGCGCGCGGCGTCGATGGCCGCTTCGCGACTTCCCAACGGCGGCAGGTAGACTTGAAACCCGTATTGCTCGCGCTCGTTGCGCACCCTGCCGGTGGGCTTGAGCCGCAATCCCTGGAGCGCTTCGCGCGCCCGCGCGGCACCGTCCTGGCTGCGAAACGGACCGAGCGTGAAACACGCCTCGCCCGGTTCCCTGGGTGTAGCGCTGCCGGATATCGCCACGGCGGCGCGAGTACTCCCGCTGTTTTTCTGCTCGCTGAGTAACATTAGCAATTTCACACTGGAATCGCGCTGTGGAAGATTGTTGCCGGATTCGCTGCCAAGCGTGACCTGCCACAGCACGATGCCGGCGTTCGCAAGCAACAAGAGATAAGTGACGGCACGGGTCATTCTTGCAAGCCTACCAATACGCCGCGCAAGACTAAATAAGGCTGCAGTTCGGTGGCGTGGACGAGCAATTCGCGGAGCGTCTCCGCATCGCCGCCGGTTATCACACAACTCGGTCGCAAACCGGACAACCGCCCGGCTTCATCGATCAAACGGTCGATAGCGCCGGCAAGTCCCCACAGCGTGCCGCCCTGGATACCGCTGCGGGTATTTCGCGCCAGTAATTCGGGGAGCGCGTGCGCATCGGTGAGTTGATGCGTATTGCGATCCAGCGCACCGCGCATAGCCGCCAGTCCGGGTGTGATCGCACCGCCAAGATGCTTTCCGGCAGCCGTAATTACATCCATGGTCACCGCAGTACCGCAATCGATCACACACACGTCGCTACCATATAAAGCGTGCACACCGAGGAGCGCCGCCCAGCGGTCGGCACCCAATTCACCAGGATCATCATAGGCGCAGGTAACCGCACCGCAGCTGCGCCGCGTCTTCAGGTAAGCGGGCACCAGATCCCACCGCAGGGCGCAGAAATTCTGGACGCGCTGCGCAATCTCCGGTCCCGCCACGTTGCACGCTACGATGCGCGCCGGCGTTTCAGACGGCAGCCCATCCAACGAATCCACGCCGCGCCAATCGAACGCGCCGGCCGCGGCAAAGCCGGCGCCCTCCCAGCACCCCCATTTGAGGCGTCGATTGCCGATGTCCAGCGCGAGAATCACGGCTGCTTGCGGATACTGACTTCACCGGATTGCACGGCACGCAGTGCACCGTCCGCCTGCACCAAGAGCGCGCCCCGATCATCGATGCCCTGCGCGACGGCGTTGAAGGAATCCGTACCACGCTGCACGTTGACACGCTCACCGCTGAGCACGTCATATTTTTTCCACCGCTCCAAATACGTGGCGCCGCCCTGCGCCTCGAATTCGTCACAGGCTTGTGCCAGAGCCGCGGCCAGGTCGCCGGCGAGCTGGCTGCGATTCTGCGCGGACAGATCCAGCAGGGCGCGCAGATCGATCCAGGGCTGCTCGATCGAGAACCCGGCTTCAGGCAGCGCGTAGTTGATGCCCGCACCGATCACCACGGCACAAGGCCCTTCGGCCTCGGACCTGACTTCGACGAGAATCCCGCCGAGCTTGCGCAATTCACCGCGTGCATTCCGGTGCACCAGATCATTCGGCCACTTGAGGCCGAGTCTCGGCACACCGTGATCCGCCAGAGCGTCGACCAGGCTCACACCGGTCACCAGGCTCAATGCTCCCAGCTCGGCGGCACCGCATTCGAAACGGCGCAACATTGAAAACGCGATCGTTCCTGCATACGGTGTGACCCAGGTGCGACCCCGCCGGCCACGCCCCGCGTGCTGATGCTCGGCAAATAGAAATTGTGGCGTGCGGGAAGCCCGCTCGGCGAGGCCGGCAAGGTCGCTGTTGGTCGAGCCGGTTGTTTCGACGATCTCGAACGACGCGTCGACGCCCACCCGTTTGTGGTAGGCGGCGGCCAGCTTCTTCGCGTCATAGAGATCAACGCACCGGCTCAGGCGATAGCCGGTGCCCGGCAGGGCTTGCACCTCGAGCTGCAGTTCGTCGAGATGCTTGAGCTGTTTCCATATCGCTGCACGGCTCACGCCCAGCTCGACACCGAGCTGCTCGCCCGAATGATAGTTGCCGTCGGCCAGCACGCGAATCAGTTGTGCGAGCGCGGCGTTCAAGACGGCAACCATGCAGCGAGGCGTTCGCGCTGCGCCGCGCTGGCATTGGCGGTTATTCGCAGCGCACAGGTGTCGTCGCTGCGAAGCCGCACAATCACGGACAACTGCAGCAACTCGTCGCGCCGGAACACCGTGGCTTGTATCGGGGCATCGCGCGGCAAACGCTCGAGACGCTTGCGGTAATTGTCAGCCGTAATGCGTAGACCATGCAGCGCGAGCAGCTGGTCGCCCGCCGACAACCCGCCCGCCTGCGCCGCGCCGCCTTCCAGTACATGCGTAATCAGG
Organism: Gammaproteobacteria bacterium; assembly: GCA_029861595.1. Classification (GTDB taxonomy): domain Bacteria; phylum Pseudomonadota; class Gammaproteobacteria; order JAHELT01; family JAHELT01; genus JAHELT01. Next base: position 6,757 of record JAOTYY010000140.1, on the reverse strand, counting down.
CAGCGACCGCCTTCGTCGCGCAGGCGCAATCCAAGACTGTGGCGGACCCCGGGCTCATCGCACCAGGCGCCCCCTTTGTCATCCTCGTTTTGCGCCGCGTACCATTGCATTTCGACGCCGAAATCCGCCAGCAGTTCGGCGAGCGGCAGGTCTTGCGTACCGTGCACGGCCAACGCGAAGAACTCGCTCAGCGATTCCCCGGCCAACTCCTCGGCGATTCGCTGGATATCGTTTTCACCGATGCCCGCGCCGGTTTCACGGTAATCCTTCCACAGTGTGCGCATCAGATCGTCCAGCGAATGCCGGCCTGTCGTGATCAAACGCAGCTTAAGATCCAGGGCCAGCGCCACCAGCGCGCCCTTCGCATAATAGCTCACGATCGCATTCGGCGCGTTTTCGTCCTGCTTATAGAATTTCGTCCAAGCATCGAAGCTGGATTCCGCCACTGACTGGCGCAAGCGTCCTGCGCCGCGATGCACGCGGCTGATCACCCTGGCCAGCAGTTTCAGGTATTCGCTGCGGTCGATAAGCCCGCAGCGTGCCAGCGCGAGATCGTCGTAGTAGGAAGTGACGCCTTCGAACGCCCACAGCAGTTGCGTGTATGTCTCACGACTGAGGTCGAATGGCACGAAGGCGGCCGGCTTGATGCGTTTGACATTCCAGGTATGGAAATATTCATGACTCACGAGGCCCAGAAACTCGACATAGCGCTCATCGTGCGCCGCAGTTTCGGTCAGTGGCAGACTGTCGCGAGCCACGTGCAAACTGCTCGAGGCGCGGTGCTCCAGACCACCGTAACCATCGTCCAGAACCAATGCGAGAAACAGGTAACGCTGCATCGGCGCTGGGGTGCCGAACATGTCGATGTGCTGTTCACAAACGCGTGCCAACGCGGCGCCCAGGCGCGCCTCATCGTACGCCGCATGGCCGGTAAGAACCAGCGTATGGGGCACACCACGGGCACTGAAATCGATGCGCCGAAACGTGCCTATTTCCGTGGGATGATCGATTAACTCATCGTAGTCGGCGGCGTGATAAGTGCCGAACCCCCAAGGTTGTGCGTCCAGCGCCTGCATTGTCGTCGCCACTTCCCAGGTGGCGCACTCGCAGCCGTCGAGTTCGACCACGTGCCCGGCCTGCTCCTGCCCGTGCACCTTGAGGAACACGCTGGTGCCATTGAAAAACGCACGCGTGTTGTCGAAATGCGCGCCACGCACGGAAAGATCGTTGGCGTACACTTCGTAGTCGATGCGCAATGGGCCTTGGCAGGCGGCGCACCGCCACGTCTGTTTGTCCAGCTTGGTTATCGCCACCGATTCACCGTCACTGTGCGCGGAGATACCGACCACATTACGCGCGAAGTCGCGGATCATGTAACTGCCGGGAATCCACGCCGGCAAGGAGACGATCTGTCCCGCCGCAGCGGGTGTTGCGATCTCCAGCGAAACACTGAACAGGTGCGCCTGCGGACGTTCCAGGCGCAGGCGATAGACGATGCCTTCAGGCATCGGCGACGATCCGGTTGCGCCCTTCCTGTTTGGCCTTCAGCAACGCACGATCGGCACGTCCCAGCAATTCGTCCACGGCCTGCATTGAGGCCGGTGCCAGTTCCGCCTGCCACGCCGCCACACCGCCCGACAAAGCGACCCGAATGCGTTTGTTACCAGGCAAATTGAACGGCATTTCGGCCATCGAGTCGCGAATTCGTTCGGCAACCACCACCGCGTCAGCCAGAGTGGCACCAACCAGCATCACCGCGAATTCTTCGCCGCCCATACGCGCAACCACTTCGCCAATCCGCAGTTCACGGCTTATACGGCGCGCTGTCTCGCACAGCACCACGTCACCCGCCGGATGGCCATAGGTATCGTTGATTTTCTTGAAAAAGTCGAGATCCGTATAAATGCAGCCGATCGGCTGTTCGCTGCGCATCGCGACATTCATCGCCTGCAGCAACCGCTCGAGGAAATAGCGGCGATTGAACAGATGCGTCAACGGATCGCGCAGTCCCAATTGCCGCAAGCGCTCGAAGTTGAGTGAATTTTCCACGCAGATGGCGACTATAGCGGTGAGGCGCTGCAGGAATTCCGTGCCCAGTTCGGGATCGAAACGGGAAACGTCATCGCTGCCGAAAGCAAGCAGCCCGATGTGTTTGCCACGGCGGCTCAGGGGCAGCAGGGCAACGCTTTTCAATCCGTGGCGCGATACTGGAAAATGCCGGCGATGCAAACGCTCCTCGAATTCTCCCAACCAGGGCCGGTCGCTGCACAGGGTCGTCAATTGCTCCGCCTGCGCCGCCTGTACGACATGCACTCCGCTTCGCTCGCGAATTTCCGCCTCCTGTAGAAAGCGCGACAAAGCGCCATCCCAGTCGAACAGGAAAAGTGTCACCACGGTCAAGCCGAAGGTCTCGCGATAATCTTCCACGATCGCTTCACATAACGATTCCAGGGAAGCCGCATCGAGGAAACGGAATTCCATCGTCTGCAAACGCGCGAGCTTGGCCTCGTTGGTGCGTGCCTCTTCGAGCAGCGTATCCAGACTCATGAGTTATCCACAGCGCGGAGCGAAGCGGCCGTTATAGCAAGAAGCCGCGCAAAAGTCCTGCGCCCGGATCAGCGGATGCTCGCCACACCCGATCGTTCCCGTTGTGTACAACGGGATGGGGTTACCGGAGCGTACAGCGAGCGCCAAAAATGCCCCCTGTTGGCAGGCGCGTATCTGGCGATCGAGCCGTCAGATTTTCGTAGCCGGGGAACACGGCGCAAAGCGCACCACGCACACCGGGATGTGATACGTGTCCTTTCGCCGCCCGGCAGAGCAGGTACAAACATCGAGGAAGCTCATTGACCACAGGTCTGGTAACGTAGTAAAAACAACCGGTTACGTTATACTTCGTGAGCCTAGAACAAAGTGGCAGGCCGTGTACCGGCAAACGTGCACGGATGTTGCTTCGCAAGTTGCCCGTTGCACCATTTGGATCTACATACTATGAGCGCACCCGCGCAACGGTTTGAGCGATCGGTTTCGGCGATCCTGGCAACGCTGGCCTTGCTTGTCGCCGGTGTCGTGCAGGCTCAGCAAACGACTTACCAGTTTGAAGAAAGTGACGGCACGGTGTGGTTCACCGATCACAAACCACGCGGCGCGAATTTCAAGAAATTTCGCTTCGTCGGCTACTACGGCCGTCCACCGGCGACCGCGTCCTGTCGTGGGGTTACACCGAGCGTCATGGACACGCGCGCGGCGGCTTACAGCAACGTTATAGAGCGGATGGCGGAACGCTACGGCGTCAGTGCGCTTCTGGTACAGGCGATTATCAGCGTTGAATCGTGCTTCGATCGCCTGGCCCGTTCAGTGGCCGGCGCACAAGGGCTGATGCAGCTGATGCCCAGCACAGCCAGATCGCTGGGAGTAAGAGACGCCTACGACCCGGTGCAGAACATCAACGGCGGTATCCGTTACTTCAGCGACCTGCAGCGGCGGTATCAGAACAACAACCACCTGGCGCTGGCGGCTTACAACGCCGGTCCGGCAGCGGTCGACCGATACAACGGGATCCCGCCCTACCGGGAAACCCGCAACTATGTGCAGAAAGTGCTGAAACGCTATCGCCAGTATTCGGGTGCGGAATAAACCGCGACCAACAGTAACCAACGCTCAGAACGACCAACGGCATTGGTCGAGCGGCTTGAACCATTCCTCGTTCATGCGCAGGTGTCGACGATCATGCGCCGTAACGGCGCGGTACCATACAGCGATTCACTGCATGTGGTGAAAGACCACGAACGGGATAGCCCACCGGCGCGTGGCCTGAATTGAGCGTCTTCCCGCAACGGCGCCGTGTCGTTTAACGCGTCGTGTCCTCGGGTGGAAATACGGCGAAATCCGCATCCCGCTGCTGCGTGTGCTCGCGCAGGCAACGCTCGCAAATACAAGCTTTGCCAGTCCCGGCCTTGGCCAGCAGCTCGAAGCTGAACGTCTCGTTACGGCACCAGCACGGACCGCTTTGCCCCAATGCCTTGACGCACTTGTTGCCACCGCCGCAAATCGGACACGCGGATGGGTTTACGTCGGCGGCTGGACGGATTCGCCGCACCATGGCTATCGCCTTCTACCGAAATCCGGCAGTTTGGCGGGTTATGTGCGGAGCCTCAAGGCTGGTGCGCTGGATCAGGCCGCCAGAGTATCGATCCGTGCAACGAAGCGGCGCACGTAAAACGGCAGATTGCACCGCAGGTTCAGGAAGCGGCCGAACTCTCTCTCCAGGTCGCGCACGACTGGCGCATGTCCATACCACGAGCGGTAGGCTCTGGCGAACAACTCGAACTCACTGATTTCCAGACCACGCGCGGTCAGGGACACGACCTGCAGACTTTCTGCAACGGTATCGACTCTCGGACGCGTGACGGAGCAACAAGCCCCCCATGTCCAGGTAACAATCCGCTGCGCCAGACCCAATGAACGAGGTTCCCTGTACATCGTCGATGCTCCGTCAGTGATAAGCCAGTACCGAACTGAAGCAGGTTCCAGGCCAACGGCAAAAACCGCGGCACGCCGCTGCAAACGCATGGTGAGGTAACGCCATCAGTCGCAGCGTGTCACCTGCCGGCAAATTTGACGTCGGTTTCCCGGCGCTGCCGTCCGAACGAGTACAATGCAACTTCCATCAACCGCGGCAACCTCGAAACATGAACGATCCCCGGGAGCAGGAAGCACCGTCACATTTCATTCGCGAAATCATTCGCGCCGACATCCGCGCCGACAAGAACGGCGGCAAGGTTTACACTCGCTTTCCGCCAGAGCCTAATGGCTACCTGCACGTCGGGCACGCTAAAGCGATCTGTCTCAATTTCGGCATCGCGGAGGAATTCGGCGGGCGCTGCAATCTGCGCTTTGACGATACCAATCCTGAAAGAGAGGATCAGGAGTACGTCGAAGCGATCAAACGCGACGTGCGGTGGCTGGGTTACGACTGGGCAGAACTGCGTCACGCATCCGACTATTTCGAGCAACTCTATGAATACGCCGTCAAGTTGATTGAAACCGGCAAAGCATACGTGGACGATTTCAGCGCCGAGCAGATTCGCAATCACCGCGGCACGCTTATCACGCCCGGGCAGGAAAGCCCCGCGCGGCGGCGAAGTCACAAGGAGAATCTGGATCTATTCGCGCGCATGCGGGCGGGCGAATTCAAGGACGGTGAAAAGGTACTGCGGGCAAAAATCGACATGGCCTCGCCGAACATGAACATGCGCGATCCCGTGCTGTACCGTATCAAACACGCAACCCATCAAAATACCGGTGACGCCTGGTGTATCTATCCGATGTACGATTTCACACAGTGCCTATCCGACGCAATCGAGGGCGTCACCCATTCGCTGTGCACCCTCGAATTTGAAGACCATCGCCCGCTCTACGACTGGGTCCTGGACGAGGTCGCCACACCCTGTCACCCGCAACAGATCGAATTCGCCAGGCTGAACCTGAGCTACACCATCACCAGTAAGCGCAAGCTCAATCAACTCGTTCAGGAGGGGCACACGACAAGCTGGGACGACCCGCGCATGCCGACGATTTCGGGTATGCGCCGGCGCGGTTATCCGCCGGCCGCACTGCGTGACTTCTGCAACCGAATCGGCATCACCAAAAACGACTCACTCATCGATTTCGAAGTCTTGGAAAACAGCGTTCGCGAAGAACTCAACCAAAGCTCCGAACGGCGGCTCGCGGTGCTCGACCCCCTGCGCGTAGTGATCGAGAACTATCCGGATGGGCAGACGGAGCGATTCCCGGCGCTGAACCATCCGTTTCGCGACGAGTTTGGTTCGCGGCAGATACCGTTCAGCAAAGTGATCTACATCGAACGCGATGATTTTATGGAAGAACCGGCGAAAAAATTCTTCCGTCTCGCACCGGGCCGAGAAGTGCGTTTGCGTTTCGCCTACTACATAACCTGCAGCGAAATAATTCGCGATGCGCAGGGCGAAATCGTCGAACTGCGCTGCAGTTACGATCCACAGTCACGTGGCGGCACCTCAGCCGATGGCCGTAAAGTGAAAGGTACCATTCACTGGGTGTCCGCAGAACATTCGGCAGCAGCCGAGATCCGACTGTACGATCGGCTGTTTCTAAGTGCCAACCCTGCCGCCGAAAAGAACTTTCTCGATCACCTCAACCCGGAATCGCTGCGAGTACTGAGCGATTGCAAACTGGAGCCGTCGTTATTGGACGCCGAATCCGGCGCCCGGTTTCAGTTCGAACGCCAGGGGTATTTCGCCGCAGACAGCGGAGATTCCAAACCGGGTGCCCCCGTATTCAATCGCATCGTTACGCTGCGTGACACCTGGGCGAAAGTCAGACAGAAGTAGACACTGTCCCTTCGAATACCGAGAACCCACTAATCGTCGTCGTTTGCTTCCACGAAGTAAGGAACGACCGAGGATATGACGAAACAGATCCCGGAATCCTTGTGCGTCGCGCGCAGTCGGCCTTCCAGTTGGTCACACTGATAACGGCTGGTGAAACTTAGGCCGTGAAACTTGAGCAGCGCATCGAACGCGTCGAATGCCAGCAGCGTGCAGGCCTGTCCCGTGTCGGTGCGCGTTATGGTGTACATGAATCTGCCGACGGTGGCATCACTCATGCGCGTAAGGATGCGTGCGCGCAATTGCGACCAGCCTCTTGGATAGCGCGCCCGGCACTTCTCCGGACTGCGAAAGTCCGGATCCATACTTAGAATGCGTACGGGCTCACT
>JAOTYY010000356.1 GCA_029861595.1 Gammaproteobacteria bacterium | reverse complement strand
CTGTTCTTCGATGGCAATGGTGTGGAGCGGCGTAACCAGCGCGTGGTCGGTTACATGGAGCCGGAGCGTTTTCGACGCCAAGTGGAGCACGCATTTGCCGCCAACCCGGTCGCCGCAGCGCAACGTACCAGCTACTAGCGATTCGGAGGACCGCACCGCGCACCGATATACTCCCAGGACCGACGCCAGGTAACTGTTCCCCAACCTTTAAAACGACGGCAAAATAAGACGAACGGTCGCTAATTGACGTGATCTCGCCGCTAATTAGACAAATGGTGTAATGTCGTGCAAACTTGCTTGCGTGCCGGTACCCGTGGCTCGCACAGCATCGGCACACAGTCGTTCATCGGCCGGGCTCTGTGCATACAACAATGGCGGCGTTTCTCGTTCTACACGGACCAAACCAGAATATGCGGGGCGCGCGCGAGCCGGACAAATCCGGGTCGTGCACGCCGACAGAGACAGATAGGCGACTTCGCGAGATGGCCGAGCGCGAAGGTCATGCTCACGGCACCTTCCAGTCCAGCGCCGAGCACGCACTGGTGGAGCGCATTGATGCCGCCATGCACAGTTGGGTGAACCAATCATCAATCCGGGGCGGCTTTTACCCGCACCCGCGTGGCGCTGCGCGCCACGCTTCTGGCAACTTCGATCCCGTTTATCGAATGCACTTTTCGAACGTGCACGCGCGGACAATCCCGGCGCCGGCCGTATTTTTTCGACGTCGCAAGCGGCGTGATCGCGGGCTTTGGCACGGACAGTAACGAACTGGTACTGCGCGCAGCGATGAGGCGGCACAGTTAAAGCAAGGCAGCAATATGGACATACGCAAAGTTAAAAAACTCATCGAGTTACTGGAAGCCTCCGGCGTTGCCGAGATCGAAATCAAGGAGGGCGAGGAATCGGTCCGCATCAGCCGCGCCATTGCCGCTGCACCCGTGGCGATGGCCGCACCGTTGATGCAGGCGGCCCCGGGCATTGAGGCACTGCAGCCGGCACCCCCCGCGTCACCCGACGCTCAGCATCAAGAGACGGCGCTGCCGGAAGGACATCTGATCGAGTCACCGATGGTCGGCACTTTTTACGAGGCGCCCACACCTGGTGCCAGGCCGTTCGTGGCCGTCGGCCAGACGGTCTCCGCCGGTGACACGTTGTGCATTATCGAGGCGATGAAAATACTCAACCAAATCGAATCCGATGTGCCCGGCACCGTGACTGCCTGTCTGGTCGACAACGGTCAGGCGGTCGAATTCGGCGAGCCGTTGTTCGTTATCGCAACTTAACAAGTCAACATGCTCGATAAAATCGTTATCGCCAATCGCGGTGAGATCGCGCTTCGCATCCTGCGCGCGTGCCGGGAAATGGGCGTGAAAACGGTGGCCGCCTACTCCAAAGCCGACCGCGAACTGATGCATGTGCGCCTGGCTGACGAATCCGTGTGCATTGGGCCACCGGCATCTGCCGACAGCTACCTCAACATTCCCGCCATCATCAGCGCCGCCGAAGTGACCGACGCCGTGGCAATTCACCCGGGGTACGGATTCCTGGCGGAAAATGCCGACTTCGCTGAGCGCGTGGAATCCAGCGGCTTCAAATTCATCGGTCCGACAGCGGACGTAATTCGTTTAATGGGTGACAAGGTCAGCGCCATTCGGGAAATGCGCGCGGCCGGCGTGCCCTGTGTCCCCGGTTCCGGCGGACCGCTTGGCGACGACCCGGACACAAATCTGCAGCTCGCCGGGAAAATCGGATATCCCGTCATCGTGAAAGCCGCTGGCGGCGGCGGTGGACGCGGTATGCGCGTGGTGCAGAGCGAGGCGACGCTGATGAATGCGATTTCGCTGACCCGCGCGGAAGCCAAGGCGGCGTTCGGCAACGATACCTTGTATCTGGAGAAGTACCTGGAACGCCCGCGCCACATCGAAATACAGGTACTGGCTGACGAGCACGGCAACGCAGTGCACCTGGGCGAGCGCGACTGCTCCATGCAGCGCCGGCACCAGAAAGTCATCGAGGAAGCGCCAGCGCCGGAGATAACCGAGAAACAACGCCAGCGCATCGGCGAGCGTTGCGTGGAAGCGTGCAAACGCATCGGCTACCGGGGCGCCGGTACGTTCGAATTCCTGTACCAGGACAGCGAGTTCTATTTCATCGAAATGAATACACGCGTACAGGTGGAGCATCCCGTCACCGAGATGATCACGGGTGTCGACATCATCAGAGAACAACTGCTGATTGCGGCTGGCGAACCGCTCTCCATGCGACAGAAAGACGTGCGGATCCGTGGTCACGCCATCGAGTGCCGCATCAACGCTGAGCATCCGACGACTTTCGCGCCGTCGCCTGGCAGAATCAGCCAGTACCATGCGCCCAGCGGGCCGGGTGTCAGAGTAGATTCTCACGTGTACAGCGGCTACACAGTGCCGCCCAACTACGACTCGATGATCGGTAAGCTGATCGTGCATGCCGACAACCGCGGCGACGCGATTCGCCGTATGCAGGGCGCGTTGACGGAAATCGTGATCAGCGGCATCCACACCAACATACCGCTGCACATTGACATCATCGCCGATGCCGCATTTCTGGCCGGCGGCACCGATATTCACTACCTGGAAAAGAAACTGGGTCTGCACTAATCCGGGGACAGTATACTTTTTCGCCATCGGCTCTTCGCTGGTGAACCACTCCGATCAGAAATAATTACACTGTCCTCGGATAAGATTCGATATGGGCTGGTTGAAGCTGTCGGTGAGCATCCCCGCGGATTATGTGGATACCGGCGAGGAACTTCTATGGTACGCTGGCGCCGCCTCCATCTGCGTACGCGACGCGCGTGATTCGCCGGTACTGGAGCCGCGCCCCGGCACCACGCCAATCTGGCCGCACTGCCGCATCGAAGCACTGTTCCCCGCACCAGCTGGCGATGGCCTGCGACTGCTGGAACGATTGCGCCAGCAGCTTACGCGCGGCCGCGACTGGCAGATCGAGGAACTGGCCGACCGTGATTGGCTGCGCGTGTGGATGGACGACTTTCAGCCAATGCGCTTCGGCAAGCGTTTATGGATATACCC
>JAOTYY010000139.1 GCA_029861595.1 Gammaproteobacteria bacterium | reverse complement strand
GCGCTTCACCGCCACGCGCCCTGCACCGCGCTGCAGGCGAGCATTGGCAAGCTGTGCCATGAGGCCGGCGCCTGTAGCAGCAGCGATTCCTCCGGCGATATGCAATGCCGATTCACGTAAGGCCGGGCCTGCTAGAAGCATCAGGGCGGGTTCTCCGGAACGCAGCACTTGCACCGCGTTGTCGATAGCTTCTTGCGTCGTTCGCTGCCGTTTCGCAGGCGCGGCCACTTGCGCGGCACCCGGGCTTTCCCGCCACGCCGTGTCCGCCGGCAGTATCAACGTGGCTATATGGCCCGGAGGGTCCTGAGCTGCCTGGATGGCCAGAGCAGCGTCGCTGGCAACCGATTCCGACGAGCGGGCCGTGCGAACCCAATGCGAGACAGGCCGTGCGATCCCTTCGATGTCCGCCGTGAGCGGCGCGTCGTGCTCGATGTGGTACGTGGCGTGCTCGCCGACGATGTTGATTATCGGTGAGTTGGCTTTCCTGGCGTTATGCAGATTCGCCAGGCCGTTGCCAAGCCCCGGACCCAGGTGCAGCAACGTTGCCGCCGGTTTGTCTGCCATGCGCGCGTAGCCGTCGGCAGCCCCCGTTACGACACCCTCGAACAACCCGAGAATGCAACGCATGCCGTCGACTTTGTCCAGTGCGACGACGAAATGCATCTCCGATGTACCGGGGTTGGTAAAACAAACGTCTACGCCCGCCCCAACCAGGGTGCGAACCAGCCCTTCCGCTCCGTTCATGACGTGATTATTCTCTTTGCCAGTGTGCAGCGCGATTTCGCCGCCGTACTTTAATACGAAAGATTACCGGGCAGCACGAGGATTGGCCAACGAAAGCGCCGGCCGGACTGACCGGTACAGGCCTTGCGGGTTTGCGGATCGGCCCGCATATGCTTCAAAACACAATTATTCGTGTAACATTCCGGAGAGGAGTGACACAGGAGCGCCATAAATGGGTGATTTCGATCAAACGGTAACGTTTCCACAGGAAGTTATCGAGTATCAGACCCGCGACGGGCTGAGCATCGCCGCAGCATGGCGCAGCTATCGCGGATTGACGATCGCCGAACTGGCGGAAAAGTCCGGAGTCTCCGAGCAGGACATTCAGCAACTCGAGGACTCCAGCGTGCCCGCTCAGGCCGATACGATCGAGAAGCTCGCAGCCGGTCTAGATATCAGCGTGGATCAGCTAAAGGGATAACGGCAAACAGAGCACCTCCCACCCCGCTAAGCGGCATTTCCGAACTGCACCCGAACGGTCGCAGATTACCGCGCATAAGAACTTCAAACCGAACCGGTACGCCGTAAATCCATGCCTCACCCAAACGCACGCTGCGGCGTCGAGTAACCAACTCGAGATGGCGGCGCACACGCTCTTTCGACAGAATCTGGCTAGCGCCTTGTCCCGTAAATGTACCGCCGTTTCGATTTCGGTTACGCCGCAGCGCTGACCATGGCGGACAGGTTTATTTTTCTGCGCTTCATGCTGAAACAGGTAGCACAATCGATCGGCGCTATCGTCAGTTTCATGCCAAAACCGTTCGCCGACGATTTTCGCGGCGGCGCGCATTTCATTCTGAAACGGGCGAGAATCTGTTCGCCCCGGATACCAACCAGGGCAGTGTGCTGAGTGAAAAATACGCCGTACCGCGTTCCGATCTAGCGTTGCATTTCACTGCCGGCGTATTGCGGCACGCTGGCGCTATCACCGCCTTGACCTGCCCCACTTACAATTCCTACCAGGGCCTGACAGCGCAAGGGGATCTGGCGGATTTTTCCTGGGCGCCGATCCTCGAGGTCTGGGGCAGGAACAACCGCTCGGCGATGCTGCGCTTTCCGATGAATCGTTACTGCGTCGAAAACCGTGCGGTGGACAGCGCGTGCAATCCGTATCTTGCAGCTGCACTTACGCTGGCGGCAGGACTGGAAGGCATACGCGACAAAGCCGATCCCGGCGAACCGATAAACACCGATGTCTATCAGATGGGGCGCACAGCACTCAAGGACGCGGGCATCGGTACGCTGCCACCCACTCTGCTGCATGCACTCGAGGCGTTCGAGGAAGACACGCTTGTCGAACAAGCGCTGGGCACAGAGTGCAAAAACATCTTCCTGGAACATAAACGTAAAGAATGGCAACGCACATTCTTCCACGTGTCGACGGAACAGCGCGAGGCGATGCTGACGTTCATCTGATTCCGCACCGGTTCCGGCCTCGCTACCGGCGGCTTGCCACCGCCAGTCGCCCAGCCAGTTCCCGCGACAGATTGAGCAGTACCCGCGCACCGATATCGGCCTGGCTGGCGATAAATCGAGATAGAAACTCGCTGGACAGCACGAGCACCTGGCTTGATTTCACAGCCACCACGTCGGCGGTACGCGGCACGGCAGTCAGAAACCCGATTTCTCCGAACGTATCGCCTTCGCCGACCACCGCCAGCGGCGGTCCCTGCCCGCCCGGCAAACGAACTTCGGCAAGCCCGCGCAGCAACACGTAAAGGGTTTCGTCGATCGCACCCTCGCGAATGATGTAGTCGTTTTCCTGCAGTTCGATGAGCGTCGACTGCGACAAAAACGAGTCCGCCTGCTCGCGCGTCAATCCCTGCAACAGTGATACTTTGTGCAGCGGATCACTCGCCACACGCTCAGCCAGCAGGTCCAGGAACGTGCCCTCCTCGATGTGCGCGGCACTTGTCAGCGTAACATAGTCCGGATAGGTGGCTGCAAACCAATCGCGCGCCGCTGCGTCATGTTCGTCTTGCATGGCGAGACGTGCAAGCGGCGAGCGCATTTCCTGGAACTGCACCTGATCACCTACCAGCATCAGTATCGGGATCTTGTAACCGTACAAGGTGTCGTTATAACCCTTGGTGTAGCGGCGGTAGCCCAGATGTTCGTAGAACGGCAACAAATGCGGACTGCAATCACCGTAGTTCAGCCGCACACCCCGTTGCCGAGCGGCCTCGAACGCGGCACGCATCAAACGGAATATCACCTTGCCATGCCGTAACCTGGAATCCAGGATGAAGCGACTGGTCGTGGCGATGGCCGTGGTGCCCAGCGCCTCGATTGCCGGACCAAGTTCGAACTTGTCCGCTAGCGCAGTCACATCCGGCAGATCTTCGAGAAACAACATACGCAACGACCCGACCACCTCCTCACCGTCGAAAACCGCAAAGGATGTTGCATAGTCATCGAATTCATCGCGCAACCATCTGCGCTCGTGATCGGCCTCGCTGGTCATTGCCAGCTCCTGGACGTAGATACGATAACGGAACGCGTAGACGCTGGCCCGCCCCGACTCCGTTTCAATGCGCCTTACGCTGTGCATCAATCACTCAGTTCATGAAACATTCGCACATAAAGATCGGCCACTACATCGGCGACGTGATGCACATCCGGCAGATCTTCGTTACCGACGTGCTTGTCGATCTGCTCGACTATATCTCGAGTGTGTTCCACATCCGCTTCGCCGTGGCCCGCAAGAAACTTCAATCCGCTGTCCAGTTGCAACGCACCGCCGATTGCCTTGGCTACCATCCCGCCCAGGTCATCACCCATGGCTTCCAGGACATATAACCACCCGAACAATCCAACGGGGTTCGCCACGCCCGCCACGTAGTATTCATAACCGATCATCGCGGCACAGGAAATCACTGGCCGGGATGCGCGCACACTTTCTGGTGTGACTCCCAGCACAGCGAGATCGTCCAGCGCCCATCGTTCGTGACCCAGTTCTTCCTGGGCGTGATGCAGCAGGTACTCGGCAAGACACGGATGCTGCGCTACACACCGCGAGCCGGCCAGGCCGATCACCGTCGAACTGTGCTGCGCGTAATGCCACACGTTGGTCAAGTAGCGTGCATATGCCTGCGGGTCGGCATCTCCAGACAGCACGCTGGCTACGATGGGCGTAGCGGTAATGCCGTCAAGGACGCGCTTGCGAACAGTTGTCAGATATTGCATTGCGAATTCCCATGGTTGCCGCCCATTAGAATCTAAACTCTTCGTGACACTCGTTCGCGCAGCCCGAATGCCGCTGGCCAATGTAGCCGCATTGCTCCAGCAAGACCACAAGCGCAAGCACTATTCCGGGAACCACAACCTCCGATCTGAAGTCTTTACCACGTTGCCCCTTGTTCTTGAACAGCGCAATATGCTTTTTTCGGCTGGTCAGCTTGAATCCCGATTTCGACAACTCGCAGGCCACCGCGGCGAGCATGCATACGAACATTCCGATAAGCAGATACTTGCGCAGTTCCGGGCTCATGCAAAACTGACCAGACCGCCCGACACTGCAGAACCTTACACAGTGATAACCTCCAGGTCACAGGTAGGGACTGGAATCACGCAGCGCCTGTAGTTTGTCACGCTTTACCGACAGGTCGGATTCCATGCGCCTTACATCGTTCTGTAAGGTGCCGATATCGATCGCCAGTTCGCGCGTCCGCAGCAGCAGCTCTGCGCGGCGCTCGCTGCCGACGCCATCACTGATCAATTCCGCCTCGGCGAGTGACAATTCCTCGTCCAGTGTGTCCAGCGATCGTGTTTTCTTCTGCAGATCGCGTTCTGTATTGCGGATGTCAGCGGCTAGCTCGTAGATTTCGCGACCGTCGCGGTAGCCGACTTTGAATGCGTACTCCAGATCTCCCGGACACACACCGTGATAAATCTTACCGCTGTGACCGATTCGAAATCCGTTCGCCTCCCGACAGTACTCCCGCAAGCCCTGCTCTCGTCCGGCCAGGTACGCATTTAGATCCGGCTTCACGCCGTGCTCGGCGCAATCCTCACGGTAGTTGCCAATGACTTCGGCGACCTTGCCGAGCGCGCCGTCCTGATAGCCGATAGTGCGCCAATCGGCGTTTACACAGTCATCTTTGTTCAGCGTTGCACAACCGACCGTGCCGACAGCCAGCAGCGCCACAATACAATGCAGTTTTGCGCCTATTCCCATCATCGTTTTTCTCCCGGCGCAAAACGCCGTCGCATGTTGCATACCGTCGACCCTTCCGACGTCTGCGTCAATCTTCAATCTATACCCCGAGCAATTATTACGCGATATCACGAGCTTATCTATGCATCTATCGGCAGAGCTGAGGATACCTGCGTGACTAAACCCGCAATTTCAAGAAGACAGAGTCTATGACTGTTGACTATTGACAGCGCGGTGCCAAACTCCGCGCCCATGGTTCTATCGACCAGACAATCGAAAAGTTATCGCAGGCAACAGACGTGGCCCAACGGGCGCACGGTGTTCGCGCGTGCGCGACATCCGCAGCGCATAACAAACGTCGGTAAATATCTCGTCATGGTGTCCGAAGAGGAAACCATGATCTAGCGCTTCCGCTTAAACCCGGAAGGTGCTACACGAACCTTCCGGAAGACCAGGTTAAAGCCCCGGCAGGTTCGTCCAACCGGGGCTTTTTTGTGCCCGGTTGTAAAACGCTCTTTTACAATGTGGATCGCGTTTACATCTGTGCGCCACGCGGCGCGCAGAAATACAGGCGGGCAGTACGCATCGTCGCGATGCGTTGCGCCGGCTTCGAAAGCCGCCGTGCGTCACAGGAGTGTAACGCCTGCCCCTCAAGATTATCCGACCGACGCACATTCGCGCGTCAGCCGCAGAATTCTTGTACCGGTAGCTCAGTACGGTAGAGCGGTAGGTGGAAGACCCACGCGACGGAGGTTCAATCCCTTCCCGGTACACCAGTACGCGCTGTTTACGTCATCAAGCCTCGTTAGCTTAGTCAGGCGAAAGCGCTGGGTCAACAAAGGGGACATTGTTCTTTCCTCCATCTTTCGCTCTGTGTGTCTGCGGAACACCGCCACAGAGAAAACTTGAATGTCTCCTTTATCTGACCCATGAATGCACAGCGCGACGTCGTCGTATACGCGGCAGACAAAACCCAAAGTCGCTTTGCAAAACGACCTTCCTATATGGAGGGATTTTCAATCGACGGCAGGGAGCCACGGCAATGATCGACTCACTTGTGGAACAGCGGATCACCTTCGCGAAAAGCGTACCGAACGTCTGCAACGTCATCATGCTCGCGATCGCCAACACCATGCAGGCCTGGCGCATAGCGAAGTTACAGCGACGGACCGCGGAGCAACTAAGCGCATTCAACGACCACATGTTGAAAGACATCGGCGTTTCACGCGACATGATTTACGTGGCAGCGTGCAGGTTCGCCGCCGCGGACAACGAAGATCGGCAAGCGTAAGTCCGGGACGGTGTATTCCGCCGTCCTCCTTTTTTACGTGTCTCCGATTTCCGTCCTACGACGGTTTCTTGGCATAGTGGCGGTGCAGCGGGCCTTTAACACGTAGAGGGGAGTTCGATTCTCTCAGGACCCACCAGGCATGATATTCCTTTCGGTGCTCGTCTAACTGGCAGGACGCGAGACTTGAATCTCGAAATCCAGGCTCGATTCCTGGGCACCGAACCAAGCTGCGAGTCAGTGGTTCAAACGGCGGAACAGCAGCCTCCAACACTGTCTATCGGGGTTCGATGCTCCGCTGACTCGCCAATATCCAAAGCAGGGAAGAAGGGCTGTGTTAGTTTCTGCGGGATGAAAGAAAATTCGTGGTCGATTCCGTGCGAATCGGCCGGACGGCAGAAAACGTTTCTGTCAACCGAGGGTTGGGACAGCGTCACGGTGCTCTACGGACCGGGCTCCAGGCCCCGGCTGGCGCACTCACGCTATCCATCGCACGGTGTGTACCGAGCGTTACCGTGGTATCTCAACCACCACATGAAACTAGCTCAGTGGTAGAGCAGCGAATTCGTAATTCGCGGGTCGTGGGTTCGAATCCCGTGTTTCATTCAGGTCTTTAACGCCTTCCGTATAGGGTACCAACCCTGTGGTTCAAATCCACCCGCGGGCGACGAGTTTCGTCCACCAGCGATGGCCTCCAGTGGCGGGCGACAGTTTCCGCATTTTTTTGCTGAAAACCGTCGCTGCGGCCGCAGCATCACGGCAGCCGACGTGCGGCGTCCGGTGTTCTATCGATTCGTGGCCGCTGCGGCGTTGAGCAGTGAAGCATTCCTCTGCGGGTGCAGCATAGCAATACGACCGTGGTCGCTACGGTTCCACAGGCGCTGGCCCGTGCACCCGCGTTCGTAATGTGGAGGCCATCGCACTATCGAATACGTGAAACGCGCCGTCGTAAGCGCCTTCCTCAGGCTGCCTGCTCACTGGCGAGCGCACGCAGGCAATTGTCATCCAGCGGCTCGATCGGCGTGAAATCGCGATGTGCAATCCATTCAGGGCGTTTGTACTGGCGAATGTGGTTGCGTACTTCGCAGAGACTCAGGTACACGATAGTGCGCGGCCAGGGGCTGATGTTCGGCGGGCTGGCATGCACCAGATTACTGTGGAACATCAGCACGCTGCCAGGTGCGCCGGTTGGCGCCACAATCCCCCCGCGGTCGGCAAGCTCTTTCACGGTCGCCCGGTCCAGAGTCCACAAGGGATAGCTGGTCGTTTCCAGGTCGTGTCCGGCCGGCAACACACCGGAGCGGTGACTTCCTGGAATGAACATCAGCGGACCGTTGAAAGTCGCCACCTCATCGATGAACACTGCGATATTCATCGCGCGCGGTTCCGGCATCGCGTCGTCGCGCTTCCAGGTACCGTAATCCTGGTGCCATTGCCAGACGGCACCATCGAAAGCCGCCTTCGCGTTAACTTTGTACTGATGTATGTAGACCTGCCCGTCCAGCAATTGCATCACAGGTTCGATCAAACGCGGGTGAGCTCCGAGGCGACGAAATGCCTCGTCGTAGGTGTGTGCTGCGAATGCGGTGCGCGGCGCCCCGTTATCCTCGCGCCACACTTCTTCCCGATCGAGCGCGTAGACACGCTGTGCGGAATTTCTGAGCAGCGCGGCTTCGCTGGTATCGAAACAATCGGGCATAAAAAGATACCCGGTGTCCTCGAATTGACTGACTTGAGACGCATCGAGACGCATGGTCATTCCTCCCGCCGTACGTGCAATCCGGCCATGCCCGCGAGACTAGCACGCCGGCAGCGGGCCGCCAATCGGGCACGCAGGCAGCAACGGAGGCTGCCCTTTCGACGGCGGCGGATTCGCCGTCGAAAACCGGCACCGGGATGTGCCACGAGCACCGCCGCGCGGAACGCGCGACGGCCGTCAAACTCAGCAGAGGAGAAATGCCATGCTGTTTTATCACGAGTATGTCGTGCCCAAGCACGAGCGTGGCCTGCTGTTCAAGAAAGGTGATTTCGTGCGCTTTTTGACGCCGGGCACCTACCGCTTGTTCGGCACCCGCAAGCGGTGCAGCGTCGAACGTTTCGACCTGTCAGAGCCATGTTTCGAGCACCGGCTGGCGGACTTCTTCGTCAAGTACTACGCCGCGGACGTCAAAAGCCTGTTCGACGTTATCGAAACCGGCAGCCGTGAAGTCGCGGTGATCCATCACTACCGTCGGTTCGCCGGCGTCATCGGTCCGGAGCGGCGCGTGCTGTACTGGAAAGGTGTGGTGGACGTCAGCAGCGAAAAATTCGACATCAGCGAAGATTTCGTCGTGGCACCACGTATCGCGCGGATGCTGGTCGGGGCCGCAAACCGTGTTCGCTCGGTGCTGGCGGACGATCCGATCTATCTGCGCGAAGTGCCGGAAGGCCACATCGGTCTGCTGTACGTGGACGGCAAGTTGGAACGCAGCCTGGAATCCGGATTGCACGCGTTCTGGAAGTACAATCGCGGAGTCAACGTATCTCTCGTTGATATGCGTGTATTGAGGCAGGACGTGAGCGGCCAGGAAATCCTGACCAGGGACAAGGTTAATCTGCGTATCAACCTTACGGCCAACTACCGTTACACCGACGCGATGAAAGCCATTCAGGCGGTCAAGGATCCGACGGATCTCCTGTATAAAGAGATTCAGTTTGCTCTACGCGCCGCGATCGGTACCCGCACGCTTGACACTCTGCTGGAGAACAAGAGTGCGGTGGATCGTGCGGTTTTCGAAGCCGTGCACGGCAAGTTCGCTGAAATCGGCGTCGATGTTCGCAGCATCGGTGTGAAAGACATCATCCTACCGGGCGATATGAAGAACATCCTCGGCAAGGCGGTGGAAGCGGAAAAAGCCGCGCAGGCGAACGTCATCCAGCGTCGTGAAGAAACCAATGCGACGCGTTCGTTGCTGAACACGGCCAAGGTCATGGAAGACAATCCGACCGCGTTGCGCCTCAAGGAACTCGAGACGCTGGAAAAAGTGACTGACAAAATCGGCACGTTTTCCGTTTACGGCGGTCTGGACAGTGTTCTGGACGGACTGGTGCGCATCAAGCGGTAAACCGGACCCTGGAGGGAGTTCCGATTCGGGCACAACGGATGTGCCCGACTTGCTGCGCGACGGTCGCCGGCAACGCGATTCACATGCTTTGCTGCACTACAGCTTGAAGCGTGCAACCTGGTTCTGCAGCTCGCTGGCCATTTGTGTGAGTTCACCGGCCGCATCGGCAACGGAAGTGGTTGCTTCGCTGGCCTGCAGGGCGGCAGCGTTCACATTGGCCAGATTGCGCGTGATCTCCTGCGTTGTTGCGTTCTGTTCCTCGATGGCGGTCGCGATCTGGTGATTCATCTGGGTGATGGAATCGATCGAGCCGGCGATCGATTTCAGTGCTTTGCTGGTCTCTTCAGCACGTACCACGCTCTGTTCGGCCTGTCCGTTACCCTCTTCCATGACGCGCACTGCCTCGCGGGCCCCGCTCTGCACGCGCTCGATGATTGCACCAACCTCCTTGGTCGATTCCTGCGTACGGCTGGCGAGCGTGCGCACTTCGTCAGCCACAACCGCGAATCCACGTCCGTTCTCACCGGCCCGTGCAGCTTCGATCGCGGCGTTGAGCGCCAGCAGGTTGGTCTGCTCGGCAATGTTGGTAATCACTTCCAGGACTCTGCCGATGGCTTCCGCATCGCCGCTGAGCGCATCCAGGGTGGAGTTCGCGCTCTGCACCTTACCGGCGAGCGACTCGATTGTGCAGGTAGATGCATCGACCACCTGCAGACTGCCGGTCGCTTCGGCATTCGCCTGGTTGGTAGTGGCCGAGGCGAGCTCGGCATTCTTCGCGATCTCGCGCGTAGCTTCGTTCATCTCCTCGGTAGCCGCTACGACCTGCGCCGTTTCCATCTGCTGGTTGGCAGCCATCTCGCGTGTTTGCTCGGCACTGGTGCGCGTGCGCTCGGCAGTCTGCATAAAGTGCTCTGCAGTGTAGACGACCTTTTCCACAAGTCCGTGGATGCCGTCCAGGAAACCATTGATCCAGTGCGCCAGTTCGCCCAGCTCGTCCTGCTGTTCGCGTTCGATACGCTTGCGAAGATCGCCTTCGCCCTCAGCCAGATCACGCGCAAGCACGATCATCTGGCGCAAAGGGCGAATCACCACCGTGCGTAACATCACGATCAGTGTGGCGACGATCGCCAGTACCACGATGGACGAGAAAGCAGCTTGCATCAGTATCCTCTGCTGCACATAGGCCCGTTGCTTGGCCAGTGTAAATGCGACCGCCAGCGTCCCGACCTGAGTCGGTTCCTTGCCGTCGAGCACCGGATATACGTGCAACAGGTGACTGGCACTGTTCATCGCCACAGGCTCGGCGGCCTGTAACAGCTCCGGATTTTCCTTTACCACCGATTCGACATCGAAATTGTCGCCCTGGCGGGCGTAGCTCTGTAACAGCTCACCCTGGGTGTTCCAGACGCGAATTTCGACGATAGTCGAATCCGGCTGCGAAACCAATTCACGATAAGCGACCTCGATCCGGTCCGATTTGCCCCAGCGCACGGCGCCGCCCATGTTCGCGGCCAGCAGCTGCGTTACGGCCGCATTGCCCTGCTCCGCCGTAGTTTTCAATGCTTCGGTCATACGCACTGCCTGCAGACCCACCAGAAGTGCGCAGCCGAATACGGATGTTACGACCGTCAGCGCTGCAACTTTGCGGCCGATCGGCCAGTCTCGAAAGATACTAGTCATGCAGAGTTCCTGCCTGTAGTAGAACGTGGCCGCCACGGCGGCCACGCCACGGTCCTGTTATTACTGGAGCATCTCGACGTTCACACCGATAGTGACGGCACCTATGACTTCCTGGGTGGCGGGATCGCTGATCGCGACACTGGTCTGTACCTGGTATTGCTGGGTGGATTCGTCGAATTCCACTTCGTCGATGAACACTGCACCGGCGCCGGCCAGGAAGGTGTTCTTCCACTTCGCTTCGTCGCCTTGCCAGTAGTCGGAGGTGACATCGCTCTGGCCGACGTTCAGACCCTTGTTGTCCATGATAAAGATCTCGGTGAACAGTCCCGAGCTGCCTTGCTTGACGCCTTTCAGGTGCGCAGACAGCGAGTTGGCCAGAACCTCGCCGATCAGCTGACCGCTGCCGGACTTGGTCTCGGCTCGCCATTGCTTGTCCATCGTGTCGATGTCGGTCTGGCTCAGGCCGCCGTGCTTGTTGTTCTGCGCTTTTATCGACTCGATTACCACCGGATCGCTAAGCCAGTTTTTGAC
>JAOTYY010000138.1 GCA_029861595.1 Gammaproteobacteria bacterium | reverse complement strand
CCGCCATCCGCCCAGTGGGTGATGTGACGGGCATCGACATGTTTGTATGGCGTAAATCCTTATACTGTACAAATATACAGTATACGGAATTCTGCCGCTTTATCAATCAGTTATTGGCCGTAAAGCGGCTTTGTGCTTGCCCTCGAAACGGTGACAGCGGGTCCTTTTCGGGGTCCATTTGCTGCCGAACCTAGCCTGTTTTACGTCCGCTGCGCGAGAAACTCGACGACGTCTATCTTGGCAATGATGCCGATGATCGCACTATCGTCCACGACCACCGCAACGTTGTTCTCGTCGAAGACACCCTGCACTTTCGTCAACGGATCGCCGGGACGCACCACGCCCTCCAGTTCCTTGGCGACCGCGATCGCGGAATCGTCCTTCGTGCAGCGACCCTGCACCAGACCCTGCAGAATATCCAGTTCGTGAATCATCAACTGGCGGTCGCCGTTCCCGCCCAGCGGCATTTGCGAGATGCCGAGTTGCGACATGCGCTGCGCGACGTGGCCCAGTGTCTCGTCGGGTTGCGCGAATTCCACCTCGCCGTGTTTGAACTCGAGCACCTCCTTGACCGTTCCCAGTCGCTGCGCGGGCCCCAGGAACCCCATGTCTTTCATCCAGTCGTCGTTGTAGAGCTTGCTCAGATAACGCACACCCATGTCGGGAATTATCACCACCACGGTTTTGCCGGCGCCGAGTTTGCGCGCCACCTCCAGCGCACCGACCATCGCGGTGCCAGCCGAACCACCGGAAAAAATACCTTCTTCTTTCGCCAGGCGCCGGGCCATGAGGAATGAATCGCGGTCGCTGACCAGCGTCACCTCGTCGATAACCGCAAAGTCCAGCGTTTCCACCATGAAATCGTGGCCGATCCCCTCCACCCGGTAAATGGCTGGCTCGCCCGATTCACCTTTGTAGAACTGATCGTGATAGATGCTGCCCTCGGGATCGGGGCAGGAAATGAGTATTTCGCGGCCGGCCTCGGCCGCTTTCTCTTTCAGGTACTTACCGGCACCTGAAATCGTGCCCCCGGTACCGATACCACCCACCAGTGCATCTATCTGCCCATCGGTGTCTTTCCAGATCTCGGGTCCGGTGGTCAGATAGTGGGCCTCCGGGTTGTGCATGTTGGAATACTGGTCGGTGTAGAACCCGCCGGGGGTTTCCCGGGCGATTCGCTTCGCGACTTCGACGTAACTGTCGGGGTGGTCGTGATCCAGGTCGGTGCGCGTTACCACGACCTCCGCACCGTAAGCTTTCAGCATATCGATCTTTTCCTGGCTCATCTTGTCCGGCATGGTGCACACGCATTTGTAACCACGCACCGCTGCTACCATCGCCAGGCCCAGTCCGGTGTTTCCCGACGTGCTCTCCACCAGCGTGGCGCCGGGTTCCAGCAGACCCTGCTCCTCCGCACGCTTCACCATATTGACTGCAATGCGGTCCTTTACCGACCCGGTGGGGCTCAGGTTGTCGAGCTTAGCGTAGATATTCGCCATGCCTCTTTCCGGCAGCCGGTTGAGCTTGACCAGCGGTGTATTGCCGACCAGATCGAGAACGTTTTCGTAATATTTCATCGTCAATGAGTCCTGAGGAAGCCGGCGTTACGCGCGCGCCAGGCGTTTTTCGGGATCGACAAACGGTAGTGCCACGACAGTCGCCGCACGTTCACCCTGGGGGTAATCTACACTCAACGACGCGGGACTCGCCACCTGAGTGTCGAGCATCGCCAGAGCCAGATTACGCTGCGAGCGCGGAGAGAAGACCCAGGATGTCATCTTCCCTACTTGGTTGCCCCGCAGGCGAACGATATAGGGTACCTCATTGGGCGTCACGGGATCGCCTTCGACGTGCAAACCTACCACCTGACGGGACACGCCGCGCGCGTGGATAGCCCGCAAAGCGGCCTTACCGACGAAATCGCTCACACTGTCCAGGTCGACCAGACGTTGTAAACCCAATTCATACGGATTGGTGGTCACGTCCATGTCCACCCCATAATCGAGAATCCCTGCTTCGATGCGGCGCACTCGCGACGGAGAACCCGGCGCAATTGCATAGCGCCTGCCCTCCTCCATCAGGATACGCCACAATTCCCCGCCCCGCGCCAGGTCCAGCAGGTACAACTCGTAGCCGCGTTCGGCGCTCCAGCCAGTGCGCGCGATAATCAATGGAATACCATGCAGTTCACACCGCACGTGGCGGTAGTAGGCGAGTTTCGTGATCCGGTCGCCGAGCAGATCCCGCAACAGCGGCAACGACTTAGGGCCCTGCAGTTGCAGCGTGGCAACATCGGGGAAAGCGACGCGGACATCGAAATCGCTGCCTACCAGCACACCGTGCATCCACATCCCCACATCACCGTCCGCGCACGAGAACCAGTATTTGTCGTGGTCCATGCGCATCAGGACCGGGTCGTTCAACACACCCCCGTGCTGGTTGGTGAGCAGCACGTAGCGGGCCGCACCGACTTGCAGCGAAGATAAATCACGCGTTGTCAGGTAGTCCGAAAATCTTTTTGCGTCAGCGCCACTGACCTCTATCACCCGCTGACAGGTCACGTCCCACAGCACCACATCGTTTACCAGGCTCCAGTACTCCTCTTCCATGCTGGCGTAACCACCCGGCATGTAGGTTCTGTTGTAGACGCTGAATTGCGTCGCACCCGCCTGCGAGGTGGCGTCGAAAAAAGGTGATTTGCGGATACGCGCAGTCAGATACAGCGATGGGTGCATATCGCTCAAGCGTATTTTTCGCGCAGCAATTTCTTATCCAGTTTACCGACACTGGTCTTTTCGATGCTGTCGACGAACAGCACGCGTTCCGGCACCGCCCAGGCGTTGATTTCGCCGCTATCGGCAGACTTCTGCAGGTGCGCCCGCACAACGGCCTCGTCGAGTTGCGCCTCGGCCTGCGGCACGATCAGCAGCATGGGTCGTTCTCCCCACGTTTCGTCGGCCACACCGATAGCGGCGACTTCGCTTACACCCGACAACTGCGAGACCAGATCCTCCAGTTGCAGCGACGAAATCCATTCGCCGCCGGATTTGATCACGTCCTTGAGACGATCGGAAACCTGCAGATAACCCCGTTCGTCCAGGTGCCCAATATCCCCGGTATGCAGGTAGCCGCCGGCCCACAATTCCGCGGAACGCTCGGGTTCCTTGAAATAGCCCTGCGTCAGCCATGGCGCCCGCACCACTACTTCGCCGTCGCCGCACACATCGTGCATGGATTCGTCGACCACACGCAGATCGACAAGCGGCAACGGACGACCGCTCTTGATGCGCACGTCTAGTTGTTCCTCGGCATCCCCCGCGAGCATAGCCTCGTCCAGATGCGCTGTGGTAAGCACCGGACCGGTTTCGGACATCCCGTAGCCGGAATAGATATCGATACCCAGCGACATTGCCCTGCGCGCCAGACCACGCGGCAACGCCGACCCGCCGACAATGACTTTCCAGTTGCTGAAATCGGTATCCTCTGCCTGCGGCGCGCTCAGCAGCATGTGCAGAATCGTCGGTACACAATGCGAAAAAGTCACGCCTTCGTCGCGTATCAGCGATAGCAGGCCTTCCGGTGTGTAGCGCCCAGGGTAAACCTGCTTGACGCCCATCAGCGTGGCGACGAAAGGCTGTCCCCAGGCATGCACGTGAAACATCGGCGTAATCGGCATGTACACATCATCGCGATGAAATTGTCCGTGTCCGCTCACCACGCCGGTATTCGCCATGGATGCCAGCGTATGCAGTAGAATCTGCCGATGGCTGTAATACACCGCCTTGGGCAACCCGGTGGTGCCGGTGGTGTAAAACGTCGTCGCACGGGTGTTTTCATCGAAGTCGCCGAACTCGAAATCAGGCCGCGAGGCCTCCAGAAGCGCTTCGTATTCGCCCTGCACCCAACCCGGCACATCGCCAGACTCAGCATCATCCTGTAACAGAACATAACGCACGGGACGTTCGATATGTGCCTGGATCTCCGCCAGCATCGGTAAAAAATCGCGATGCACCAACAGCACGTCGTCCTCGGCATGATTTATCGTGTAGAGAATCTGTTCCGGTGACAGTCGTACGTTGATCGTGTGCAATACTGCCCCCAGCATAGGTACCGCGAAAAAACACTCCAGGTAACGATGGCTGTCCCAATCCATTACGGCTACAGTTTGACCGCGAACAACTTCCAGAGCGCTCAGTGCCCCCGCCAGCCGGCAAATGCGCTTATTAAAATCCTCGTAGGTATAGCGGAACCGGGTGCCGTAGACGATTTCACGCTGCGGATTGATCGCCAGCGGTGTGCGAAGTAGATGACGGATCAATAACGGAAACGCATAAGCCGACGGTGTGGGTTCGAAAAGCGAGTCTGACATGGCAGTTCGCTGCTTTTGCTTACAGTGCAGGATTAAACTTGATGGATGTGTTTACGCAGCCGACTTGGTACGCGACTCGCGAATCTTACGCATCGCGATAGATATGCTCTTGCGCATTCGTTCGAACGCGATCGCCAGATCTTTGATCTCGTCGTCCGACTTGACCTCGATGGTCTTTGAGGTATCGCCTTTGCTGACACGATCAGCCAATTCGCGCAGCTTGAACAGCGGTACGGTGATTTTTCGCGACATGACGTTCGCCAAAGCCATAGAAATCAGTGCCACAAGAAACACTGCGGTGAGCAGCACGACGACGATGACCTGTTTCGAGGACTCCAGTCCCTCTTGCACGACCGACAGTCCGCGAATGGGTGCGTAAGCGATAGAAGTGGGTTGCTCTACCAGCACCAGCCAGTCGAATCCTTCGAAATTAGGCACCAGATTGCCGTAGCCACCACTATCCAACCTGGCAAATCCGAGGACCCGCTCCGCTCCCAGGACGTAACCTTTGTCGCGGCTGGTGAACGCGGACACGATGTCGGCATCTCCCGAGCTGCGCAAATTGAACTCGTCGTTCATTATCCGTTCGCGCGAATGCTGTGAAGAGGTCTCGGCCAGGAGCAAACCGTCGCGGTTGGCGACCGTCACTCTGCCGCCATTGATTTCGGCCGCACCCGTAGTGGCGACTTCCTGGATCAAACTGACGCCCAATACCGACTTCATGACGCCGAGCCGTGTGCCGGTTTCGGGATCGGCGATGCGTACCGATACGTCGACCGACCAGATACCCGCCGAATCGTCGAACTCGACGTCACCGATATCCAAGCCATTGTTCCACGCCTGCCGCCACCAGGCTTCGTCGCGCTGCACGAAATCCGAAGTAGGGTTGGTCATCGCGACATTGAAACCGTTCTGATCGGTGAAGAACACTTCGCCGAAATGCGGCGACAGGGCAATCTGGTCCTTCAGATAAGCGCTGGTGCCGGGAAACAGGTTGAGACTCTTGACCGAGCGGAATTGGTCTTCGACTTCGCTGATCGTCGCTGTCTCCAAACCCCGTTTGCTGTGCTCGGCCGCCGCTCCCTTCGCCGCCTCGACCACATTGGGCGCCCTCGCCCACACGATCGCATCGAGAATGCGCTCACGCATGAAGACATCGATCTGCTGAGCAACGCGGCTCGCCGTCGCGGACAGGTTCACGCCCACCACATCGCGCGACAACTCCAGGCGACTCTGTTCCAGACGTTCGTCGGCGGTCTCGGTCAACTCCGACAGGCTCTGATAAGCGATCAGACCAACGATAACTACCGGCACCAGGCCGACTATCAGCGTCTGCAGGGTTAACTTTCCATGCAGACTCTTGGAGAACGGGCGTTTGTTCATAGGGAGACCGTGTTGGGATTACAGCGCTGGCGCCGGGGCTATTGCGGCTCGAGACGCTCGGCGATTCGATTTCTGAATTGATCGCTGAGCCGAACGTCGTCTATCTCATCCGCCAGCGCGTTGATGATGGAGCCGATGTCGAAGATATTGTTATCGACGGCATACTTGAGGAAATATTCCTCGCACAATACTGGTCCCATCGGACCTAGAAACTCCGCTGCTTCGGCTTCCAGCACGTTACGTATCTTATTGTATTCCGCCGACCCTTCGGTAACCGCAGCACGCTGGCCGCTGGTCGAACCACCACGCGGTGTCGCCGCCGCGATGACCTCATCGCGAAATGCCTTGGCTTCATCCGGATCGTCAATTTCGTGCCCGATAGCGCGCAACAGTTGTTCGACATCCTCCATGCCCGCCAACATGCCGGCGCGCGCGAATTGTTCGTCGCACACCAGCGCCCCCATGGGTCCGAGTATCGCAACAGCCGCGGTGCTCACGGTTCGTTTCAGCTCAGCGGCGGACAAACCGATGGGACGTCGCAGCGTCTCGATGTCACCACCGCCGAGCTGCTCGAGAATTTCTTCGGTACTCGGCAGATCCACCACGTCTTCGCCGAGCAATGCGCCCGCGTCGAAGCGATAGGTGCATTGTGCGATTTTACGCAGATGCACGAGGCTTTTGGTCCCGCGAACCCCCCGGCACATGAGAGAGACTATCGAGCCTTCACTGAACACAAAGCAACCCCAGTGATTGTCCGCGGTGCGTACGAACAACGTGCCCGAATCGCGCTCGCGGACATGGCGAGCCACTTCGCTTTCCAGTTCGTCACCGCTCTGCCAGGCGGGATCTGTGTCTGCTGCTACGACCATTGTGACCCAGGATCGATACCTCGATCGTCCGGATGGTTGCCGTCCTGGCTGTCTCTCCCCCCTCAACCGCGCGCCGTTCACGCTGTAACACTGAACGGTCAACGTCATGTATTTGTTAGTGTTTTTGGTTACGCCGCGATTTATCCCGGAGCCTGACCAAACGGAAATCGAGTCTCACTGTGAACGGGCGTCAAACAATATCTCAATTCGCAAGTCAGTGCAAAATAATACTCCCAATAGATTCAGTCACTTACCGGCATGAAGGGCCGCGCAGCTCTGAGCGCTGAACAGCAGCTAATATGTCTCGTGCAAATTGTTCACCAAACCTGTATTTTCCCGGGCTGCGCCGCACCGCCGCGAAACAATCCACGCAAATGACCGACAACCGCTACCCCGACTCGTTCGACAGAGAGGCGCTATTGAAGTGCAGCCGCGGCGAATTGTTCGGCGAGGGCAATGCGCAACTGCCGGCACCCGACATGCTGATGATGGATCGCATTGTGCACATCAGCGCCGAGGGTGGCGCGTACGGCAAGGGGGAGATGGTGGCGGAACTGGATATCGACCCCACGCTGTGGTTTTTCGCGTGTCACTTCCGCGGCGACCCGGTGATGCCGGGGTGCTTGGGCTTGGACGCCATGTGGCAGCTGGTGGGTTTTTTCCTCGGCTGGATGAGCCATCCCGGACGCGGGCGCGCCCTGGGTTGCGGGGAAGTAAAGTTCAGTGGTCAGATTCTCCCCGGCGCACAAAAGGTCACCTACTACATCGACATCAAACGCTTGCTCACGCAACGGCTGGTACTGGGTATTGCCGACGGGCGGGTACTGGTGGATGAAAAACAGATTTACACCGCAAAGGACCTCAAGGTGGGGCTGTTTCGCTCCACAGAGGGATTCTGACGCTTCAGCCGCGACGCCTGTCTACCGTCACCCGGTTTCTCAGAAAAAGCACTTTGTGCCGAAAACCGCGGGGCAGGTGGCTACTGACGGCACCGATGATGAGTGCGCTCGCCAGCAGAGGAACCGCGTGTGCACTCGCAGCAGGGATCAGCAGCAGCAGGCCAAGCTTGGCGAGCACCATCACGCCGCGAATTTCGATCAGCGCGGCACAACTCGCGTGCAGGTCGGTGACGAACAACAATACGCCTGATATAACCGTGGCCGACCACCACCATTGCAACGCTGGATCCGGTGCAGAAAAGATATGGCCGCCCAGCAACACGCCGCCAGTGAGAATATGCGCTGCGCGCAATGCCGAGCGCGCCACACGACGCAGCGGAAAGTCGCGCGGCGGATCCGGGAACAGCCAACTACTGACTTTGGCTTTCACGCTGTAACAGATACCACGCAGGATGTACCTGCGCCTCGACGTCGCCGGCCAGCCTGTGAGTGCGCAAACGAATGCATAGGTCGCTCCGAGCCCAGGTCACCATCCGGTGGGACGGGTGGATTGTCAGATTGTACACGCACGATGGCGATCCTCTTTGCGCTGCGACTGGCGTGGAAGTACACGCGCAGGCCGGTATTGACGACTTGATCGTTAGCGCCAACATCTGCCAGACACAAAGCGAACAACTTGAAGGCATGCAACGTCTGGCCGAAGACGTGATGTCCCATTTTGTCGCACGGCCGGTTCGCCCGTCCGTGGCAGACGTTGCTTAGCTTGACCAGCGCATAAGGTGTACGGGGATTGCAGGGCCACGTGGCGCGCTCGCATCGATCTGACGATGGCTCGATGCTTTGCTATGCTTGAGCGCGTGGCAGACCAGCAACAACGGAATCGGCGGGGCTGACCTGGCGACGAATTCACAGCAGCGGTTCCCCCGGGACAGCCATGATCACGAACGTTGCATAGCTGATGCCATGGCGGAGGCAGCGGAAGTCTGCAACGCGCGCGGTGCCCGGCTCACTCCACTGCGTGCGCGGGTGCTGGAAATCGTCTGGCGCAGCCACCGGCCACTCGGCGCTTATGCCATTCTCGAAGTTCTCAGCGACGAAGGCCGCACACCCGCCCCGCCTACTGTTTATCGGGCGCTAGAATTTCTCACCGAACAAGGACTAGTACATCGGCTGGCATCGCTGAATGCTTTCATCGGCTGCAGCCAGCCCGGACATCCGGGCACCTGCCAGTTTCTGCTGTGCCGCAGCTGCGGCACGGTCGCGGAACTGGACGATCCCGCTATCCGCCGGGCAATCCAGCGCACCGCTGTCACGGAAGGCTTTGAAGCACACGAACACACTGTCGAAGTCAGCGGCATCTGCCCGAATTGCCAACAGGCGAGCTGATCCGCGACACCCATCTGACTGCAGCGACGTCGGCACACGGTTCGTTACCTGCTGCCGCCGATAACTTTCCACTTAAGACGTTAATGATATAACATAACATTTTTTCGGCGGCTGTAACGGAGTCGTTCTTGGCACACCCTGACCCCGACCTGCATCGTGCACCCCACTCCCTGCTGGGACAGAGCGTGCGCGTGCGCCTCGCGCTGGTTGGTACGCTGCTGGCAGTGCTGTGGGCGGCTGTTTACTGGTCGCTGAATTGACTTCGGCGATCTGCGCCGACTGCTGCTGAGCATCCGCAAATGCACGATGTCGCACTCGAATTTGTCGACCTGACGCTGGGTTACGAAAGTCACCCGGCAGTACACCATTTACAGGCGAGCATCCCCCGTGGCGCGTTGGTGGCGATCGTCGGTCCCAACGGTGCAGGGAAATCCACGCTGCTCAAGGGCGTGGCCGGTATCCTGGCGCCGCTCGCCGGCGAGATTCGCCTGCAGGGCTGCGCACGTAAAGAGATTGCCTATCTCCCGCAGATTGTCGACATGGACCGCAGCTTCCCGATTTCGGTTTTCGACCTGGTCAGCGTCGGGCTGTGGCGCGAGCTGGGCACCTTGGGCGGCCTCAATCGCCAGCAGCGTCAACGCGTCAGCGAAGCACTTGCGGCGGTAGGATTGGCGAGTTTCGGGCGCCGTTCCATCGGTTCGTTGTCGGGAGGACAACTGCAGCGTGCCCTGTTTGCCCGAGTGCGCTTGCGCGATGCCCCGGTGATCCTGTTGGATGAGCCGTTAACGTCAGTGGATGTGGAAACCGCCCACACCCTGCTCGGTGTCATTCGCCAGTGGCACGCCGAACAACGCACGGTGCTGGCGGTGCTGCACGATATCGATCAGGTACATCAGCATTTTCCCCACACGCTGTTGCTGTCACGCGAACTCGTTGCCTTCGGCCCTACCCGGGAGTCACTGCAGCCCTCCAACCTGTTGCGAGCGCGACAACTTACGGAGGCGTTCGACGAGCATGCGCACGCCTGCCAGCGGCATGCATCAGAAGCCGCGTGATCGGCGACTTCTTTTTCGCGCCATTCAGTGAATTTTCTTTCATGCGGCGCGCGCTGGTGGGATGTCTGGCACTGTCGCTGGGTGCCACACCGGTAGGCGTCTTCCTGATGTTGCGGCGCATGAGCCTCACCGGCGATGCAATGGCACATGCCATATTGCCCGGCGCAGCAATCGGTTTCCTGTTCGCCGGGTTGTCGTTGCAGGCCATGACGCTCGGCGGCGTGGTGGCCGGCATGGCTGTCGCGCTGGCTGCCGGATTCGTCTCGCGCAGCACCGTGCTGCGCGAAGACGCCAGCCTTGCCGCTTTCTACCTGATCTCGCTGGCGTTGGGCGTGCTCATCGTCTCCACGCGCGGCAGTAACATCGATCTCATGCACCTGCTGTTCGGTACCGTGCTCGCGCTGAACAACGATGCCATCGTGCTGATTGCCGGTATCGCCTCGCTCTCGCTGCTGGTGCTCGCGACGCTCTACCGTCCCCTGGTTCTCGAATGTCTGGAACCCGCCTTCCTGCGTTCGGTCAGCAGCTTGAGTCCGTTAACCCACCACGCATTCCTGACACTGGTGGTCATCAATCTGGTCGGCGGGTTTCACGCGCTCGGAACCTTGATGTCCATCGGCGTGATGATACTCCCTGCTGCAGCGGCAAGGTTCTGGGCACGCGATATTAGTACGCTGATCGGTATCGCCGTCGGCCTGGCGCTGCTCGGAAGTTACGCCGGACTGCTGCTGTCTTTCCACGCGGATCTGCCTACCGGGTCTTGCATCGTGCTCAGCATCGGCGCGCTGTACGTGGTGTCTTTATTGATCGGCCGCGAGGGCGTGCTTACCAACTGGTACCGCTCGACGCGCCACCTCGAAGCCTGATCGCGCTGCTGTTCATCCATCAACTGGCCAAGAGGACCCTGTGGACGTATATCCGGTCAGTATCTAGCGGCCGAACATGGCAGCACTTGAGTGGCCATGCTCGCGCGCCGCGTTCTGTCACATTCCGAAAGTCAGAATGAGAAAGCGAAAGTCAGCAGATCTTCCGCGGGGCCGCCGTGCCGCAGGGCTGTCAGTCCGGCGAGAAAGTTGCTCCAGAAGTGAATCGCCACACCCTCACCGATCGCATAGCCGTTGCGCTGCTGCAGCAGGCCCACGTACGCGCCGAAAATGCCGGCGGTCAGGGCGTCGGCCTGATTTCCCTCGCCCAGATGCCCCAGCGCAAACAGCGCAGAGGACAATGCCAGGCCACCCCAACGGCCATAGTGGTGGCTGAAATGATTATTCAGGAAGCCGCGGAATAATGCTTCTTCGGCAACCGCGGGCCCCATGCCGATGCCAACCGTATGGTACAAACCCAATACCGCCCGGTTGACGTCGTCGGTATAGCGTATCTCATACAGACCGTCGTTCGGGTCGCCGGATCGCGTCTGCGACAACGCGGCACCAACCAACAACAGCGGTACGTACGTGGTCGGCCTGAACAGGTAATCGACCTGGAACGGCGCCAGCGCCAGATCGCCGAACGTCTCATGTGGTGCCGGCGTGCTGAAGCCCTTGTTGTCGTTTGCCAGGCGCCCGTCGCGGTAGGCAGCGTAGCCCGAAAACATCGCTATGTCGGCGGCAGCCAGGACAAAGATGTCGTACCCAAGCGTTGACG
>JAOTYY010000355.1 GCA_029861595.1 Gammaproteobacteria bacterium | reverse complement strand
CCAGGCGGAATCTCAGAATCGATAGCGCAGGGACAGCATGACGACGTCCACATCGTAGGAGGGGCTTTCATCCCCCAGGGTCAAAACATTGCTCACGGTGTCAGGCTGTACCCCGTCCAGCGACCAGTCCTGCGAGTCGTAATTTTCGTGCCAGTACGCACCGCGCAGAGAAATGCCGTTGCGCAACCGGTAGTCGGCGTAGAGTTTGAGGCTGTAGAGATCTGCTTGCAGATCGGGAAAATTCGAATTGTTTATATGTATTTCGCCGGTCGACTCGGAAGCGGCCAGGTCGGCGCCCACATCGAGCTGTTCGTTTACGCTGTGCTGCACACCCACTCCGAGCGTATTGGTCGTGTCGGTTTGTGTTGCAGACCAGTCCGGTACCGAGAACGCATTGCTTCCTGCCTGATCCGAGTCGATCTTCTGATAGTCGAAAAACACGTGCAGGTTGGTGTCCGCAGACAGCATGGTCGCTGCATTGACGCCGAAGCCCAACAGACGGCTGTCTGTCAGACCGACTGGCGATTCGGCGTAGTCGTCGTTTGCGATGCTGGCGGTAACGCCAACGCTGGAGGATTCTCCAGGCGGCAGCGTCATTGCGAACTCCACCTCGTTGCGTGTACGGTCGGCGAGATTGAATTTTCGCATCAGCGGGTTCTGGCCGGGCTGGGTTTCACTGACCAGCTCGTAGCTGGATACGTCGCGATCGGCGTGCAAAAGTCTGATGTCACCTTGCGCCCCGGTGTCAGTACGTAGAGTCACCTTTGTCCAGAGTGTGTTTTCGCGTGTTTCGTCCGCTTCCTGCAGGGTGCGCTCGACGTCTTCGTGATCCAGGCCAACGCTGATTTTCGTCTTCCGATCGAACTGGTAGTCGCTGCTCAAGTCGAGCGTCGATCTGGTAAAGCCGTACGGCTGGTTTTCGCGCGCCGTGGCTGAGAAGGTGTCGGTGCTCACCCAATCGTACGTGTCCTGAGGAGTCTGGTTATCGCGATCGTCGTAACGGTAGGCGGCATTCAGGCGCAGCTTCTCCGACAGCCGGGAAGTCAGCTTCACGGTGGCATTGACCGTTTCGATCTCGCCATCCAGGGAGTTCCGGGGCGCGGTGGTGGCGAGATTGGGGTTAGTGGTCGCCGCGACGAACTCCTCGTTCTGCCGCATGCGCCCGACCGCCAGTTCCGCACTCGCGTTGGTGGCATTGCTGAATTGATAGCCGCCCGCTACCCCAACCTGGTGAAATTCGTTGTCCGGCGGCAGCGCCAGCTCGCCCGTATCCGCTCCTGCCGCGAGCGGTGTGAAAGGATTCGCCCAGCGCAGCGCAACGTTGTCGTTTGCGAACGACGATGCGTAGTACCCGACCTTCATCTGCCATGCCTGCCGGGCGTAGGCGACGAACGCCTCTACCTCGTCGGTGACGTAATCGATCGGTTGGATGAGTTGTGCCGCATTGGAAAAAAAGGCGCCACCGATGCTCTGTGTGCCTTGCTTGTTATCCCGCGTTACGTTGACTCCGACTTCCCAGTTATCCGCCGGCAGGACCTCGGCGCCAACAGCGGCACGTTCCCTGTGAGTTGCCAGTTCTGCATCGCGCAGGCTCGTGTTCAGACTCGTCATGCCGGCGGTGCTGCCGGCACGTACCCAGTCCGACGGCAGGCTCAGATCTGCGCCGCCGGTGCCGACGAAGGGTGTCTGTACCGTGTTCGATACGTTGTGCGGTATCTCGTCATAGCGCAGGTGCAGCCGGTAGCTGCCTTGCCGGCCGCCCTCCACCCGCAGCGAGCGGGAGTCCCACCCGAGGTCGGTAGCCGTCAAGTCCAGGTAACCGGCGTCTTCGCCGCGATACAGGGTGCGGGCATTCGCGATGGCGTAGCCGCCCTCGTCGACCAGGCCGGTGTATTCGCCGAACTTGAAGGAATCTTCGGAGACGTAAGCGCCGCCTAAATCGACATACCCGCTGAAGCCTTCCTCGAACTCGCAGAATTTGCATGTCCATTTGGAGGTGTCCACCTCGGGCTGCGCATCCGCCGATAGGGCAGTTCCGATCAGCGACAGGGCCGTGAGGAAAGACGTCTTGGTTGCGGTGTTCATCGTAGTTCGCCGGGTTGCATTGTTCGTCTAACGCATGAGCTTCACACCGGATGGATGGTTGGACCCGTGCACCTGGGAGTGGCAGTTGAGGCAGCTGCCCGCCAACAAAAATCCCGACGCTGTACCGCCTGCCAGACCCCTCGGCGCATGTGCAACACTGGGGTGTCCGAGCTGTGAATGACATTGCTGGCAGAGCAGGGGTGGCCGTCTCGTCAACAGTGCCGGATGCACCGATCCGTGAGCGGTATGGCACAGCGCGCAATCTTCCGGCACCGGGGCGTGTTCCCAGAGGAACGGTCCGCGTTTTTCCGCGTGACACGTATAGCAGGTCTGGTTGAGCGTCGGCTTCCCCATCAGGTTTGCGGTCATCGACGCGTGTGCGCTGTGGCAGTCGCTGCAGGCGAGTTGCCCGAAACGCACTGGATGCACTGATGGCTTGAAGAAGTCGGCGCGCGTCTTCGTGTGACAGGTATAGCAGACTTCCGGCTGACCGGTGGTCGTCAATGTTTGATCCTGTGCCGCGTGGATTTTGTGGCAGTTCGCGCACCCGACGTCGGCCAGCTCATGCGCGCTGCCATGCCAGGCGACGCGGCTTTGCTTGCGGTGGCAGCCTAGGCAGATGTCATTCTGCTGCTCGCGCGCGGCGCCGGCGTTGGCCCCGAAGTAGAGCATCGGCTGGCGTTCCTCGCCTTTCTTGAGTTTGCGCTTGCCATGCTCGCCGACCGGTCCGTGGCAGGTTTCGCACTGCAGTTGCGCGAATGGCGTGCGCTCGTCGGCAGGCTGCGCGTGCTTGGTCTTGAAGATCGGCAGGACCGGGTATTCGGAGTCCTCGTCGTGGCATCTCAGGCAGGTATCGGCGCCGCGTTTGGAGTAGTCACGCAGCGCCGCGTCTTCACTCGGTTCGGAATCTTGGGCATAGCTGTTGCCGGCGAACAGCGCCGCGCACAGGGCGATTGCGAGCACGCCAGCGAATGGCGAGCGGTATCTCGGTGTTGCCTTGTTGTGC
>JAOTYY010000354.1 GCA_029861595.1 Gammaproteobacteria bacterium | reverse complement strand
GCCGCGACATCGGTCTGAGCGGCACGCCGGCGATTGTCTTCGAAGACGGCATCCTCGTGGGCGGTTATGTGGCGCCTGCACAGCTTGCCGCCCGCCTGCAGCAGAACGCGCAAGAATAAACACTACTCAGGACGCGGAACGCCGCAACTCGTGCACGTGCACGCCGTTATTGGCGCCGCGGTCTTCGAAATACTTCTGTAAGGCGAACCTGCCGCTGTGAAACGCGATGTCGTCCCACGGGATTTCGTGCTCGGCAAATAATGCCGCCTCGAGGGTTTCCTCCCCGACGCCGTAACCACCAATCAGCTTGCCGGTGTAAAACAGGTGCACCTGCCCGGCATCGACAACGTCGACGGAAGCGAACAGATGGCCGAGCTCTACCGTGGCGCACGCTTCTTCGAGGGTTTCCCGTGCCGCGCCGCCTGCGACCGTCTCGCCCAGTTCCATGAATCCTGCGGGTACCGTCCAGTAACCGTACCGAGGCTCAATTGCGCGTTTGCAGAGCAGTACCTTGCCGTCCTGCTCGGCCACGCAGCCGACAACGATTAGCGGATTCTGGTAGTGCACGATCCCGCAGTCGTCACAGACCCACCGCTCCCGGTTGTCGTCAGACGGGGTCTTGCGGCTGACTGTCGAACCACAATTTGAGCAATACTTCATCGTAATCATCAGGCACCTGGAGTGATCTCGTCGCGCGTCGCAAAGCACTTGGTGCCGGGAGGGGGAATCGAACCCCCACTTCCTTTCGGAAACCGGATTTTGAATCCGGCGCGTCTACCAGTTCCGCCATCCCGGCGTGCAGTTGCCGGCGCAAGGCAGGGCAGGGCCCCACCTGGACGGCGCACAGTATATGCGCGGACGCCTGTCTGTGCGACCCTTTGGGCAACAGGCGCATCTAAGAAGCGAGACATGAGCAAGTTTGCCGACATTACTATTGATCCCGGGATTATCCGGCGCGCAGCCCGCGGCGATGTCCGCGCGCACGAGATCATCTACCGGGCGTTCGCAACGCCGGTGTATTCAATATGCCTGCGATTCACGAAGGTACCGGCACACGCGGAGGATCTGGTGCAGGAGACGTTCATCGAAATCATGCGCTCGATCAGCAAGTATCGCGGCGACGCGGCGCTCGGCAGCTGGATACGGCGCATCGCCGTGAGCAAGGCGCTCATGTTTTTGCGCTCGGCCTGGACCAAGCGCGGACAGGCGCTGGCCGACGATTGGCAGGACGTCACCGAAGGCCAGGCGATGAGCCACGGAATATCGAGCCATCCCGACGATGCGCTGGATCTGGACGCGGCGCTGGCGAGTCTGCCGGACGTCGGCAGGGCGGTCGTATGGTTGCACGACGTAGAGGGATTTACGCACAAGGAAATCGCACAATTTATGGGCAAGACCGAAAGTTTTTCGAAGTCGCAGTTGTCACGTGCTTACCAGCGCTTGCGACCATTGCTCGCCGTTGATGAAGCGGCGCAGCCAGATGGTGCTGCGGTCAGGAGTTACTGAAATGAGCGGTGACGAGAAGGAACAAGAGATGATCTGTGCTTTAACAGCCGACGAACATGACGCTCTGAATAAAGGGCTGCGCAACCTTGGCGATACGATGCCGCCACGTGCTGTCTGGGAACGTATTCGCGAACAGGCAGAGGCGGAAGGATTGTTACAGCAGGCAGCGGGTACGCGACGCCGCACATGGTACATGGGTGCAGGCCTGGCGGCGGCCGCTATGATTGCTGCGGTGATGTTGCCCGGCTTGCTCAATCCGCCGACGGAGACGTTCCCGGTCGTGCCATCGGAGCTGCCGAGTAATTCGAACGCGACACCGCTAACGACGTTGCAGACGCTCATGGTGCAGTCGCGGCAGTTGGAAACCGATTTACGTTCGTTGCCGGATGAACCCAGCGTGATGCGGGCCGGGACGATGGCCACGATATCGAATCTCGAGGACCGCATCGCGGCGATCGACTACCAGTTAAATGATCCCGATGTGCAAATGTCACTCGAGGACCGGGAGCTCTTTTGGCGCGAGCGCGTCAGGCTCATGAATTCGCTGCTGCAGTTGCGTTATGCGCAAGCGCAACGGGCGGCCTTTTAGATCAGGAGTATGTTGTGATGAAGATGTGGAAAGTAATATTACCGGTGGCACTGGTGCTACTGTTGGCGGGCCAGGCCCTTGCGCAGTCAGACGACGAGCAGCGTGCACGCGACGCTGAGGCCAGGGAACAGGAACTCGATCAGCGCCTGGAGGAGGCTGAGAGGAGCATGGCCGAGGCCGCGCGACGAATCGCCGAAATTACCAGCGAACGGCTGCCGCACATGGAAAGCATCAAGCGACGGTTCGAATTTGCGAGCAAGCCGAGACTAGGTGTGATGATCGAGCGTGATGACGACAACGGCCCGGTCGAAGGCGTCACCATTGACGGCGTTACGCCCGGTAGCGCTGCGGCGGAAGCCGGACTGCGCTCTGGCGACATCATCACCGGCGTTAACAGTGAGTCTCTTAGCGCCGGCAATTCGCAAACGGCGAATGAACGCTTGCTCGATTTCATGAAAGGTGTTGAGCCCGGCGATGTTTTGAAGATCGAGTATCTGCGTGACGGCAAGGTCGGTTCGGTCGAGGTTGAGCCACGAATCGTCGACAGAAACGTCTTCGTCTGGAAAGGCGATGGCGGCCCGAACGGTTTGGCGAACGCTCCGAATGTACATGTGGTACCGGAGATGATGAAAGAATTCAGAATGGATTTTGATTTTCCCTGGGTTGGCAGCGGTCTTGGCGAGCTGGAGCTGGTCGAGCTCAACGCCGGTCTCGGTCGCTACTTCGGCACCGACACGGGATTGCTTGTCATCAGCGCGCCGGAGTCTGACACGTTTGAATTGCAGGACGGTGACGTCATCCAGAGCATCGACGGTCGTCAACCGAAAGATGTGCGGCACGCGATGCGCATCCTGGGCTCGTATCAGGCTGGCGAGACGTTGAAGCTCGGCATCGTTCGCGACAAGAAAAAGCGCACGCTGGACGTAGAAATCCCGGCCAAACAGAGCGGCATGTTATTCGAGGTGCCCGCCGAGGTGAGTCCGGCCACGATATTGATCGCTCCGG
>JAOTYY010000353.1 GCA_029861595.1 Gammaproteobacteria bacterium | reverse complement strand
TCGGCCTGCGGATTGCTTTTTTCGGCTAGCAGCTTCGCGGTGACGATACCGGTGGAATCACGTACCCATTTGATCTCGATGTCGGGATGGTGCTTGTTGAATTCCGCGGCGTAGCGTTTGAGATCGTCTGCTTCGATCGCCGTGTAAACGGTCAGTGTCGTTGCCGCCCAGCTCTGCGATGCCAGCAGTGTGCCTGCGACCGCTGCCAGCAGGCCATGGATATATCTGCGTTTCATTTGCTTCCTCCTGCCCGGATGTATTGTCGGTATCGGGAGTCTAACGAGGGGCAATGTCGTATTTGTGACTCCTGCGTGGCTGTTGTTATAAGCGCTTCGCGGCGTTATCGCAACCTGATTGGTTTTCGTCGGGAGCAGCCCACCGCATCCCAACCCTTCTCCCCGGGGAGAAGGGTTTATGTTTGTTCCCCCCTCTCCCTCTGGGAGAGGGGTCAGGGGTGAGGGCTCGCCAGGGCCAGATCGAGAATGTCGATGGCCTGATCCAGCTGCGCCCTGGTGATGGTGAGCGGCGGCGTCAGAGTCAGGATGCTGCCCATGGTGGTCTTGAAGCTCAAGCCATCGCTCAGGCAGCGATACATGATCGCATCCGCGAGCTCGGCCGCGCGCGCAGCGCCTGCGGGATGCCACAACGATACGCCGAGCAACAAACCGAGGCCACGCACGTCGGCGATGCAGGTGTGTCGCTCGGCCAGTCCCTGCAGGCGCTGCAATGCATGGGTTCCCAACGCAGTCGTGTGCTCCAACAGCGCCTCGTCTTCCAGCACCGAGAGAGTTGCCAGTCCAGCGGCGCAGGCCACGGGGCTCTTCTCGTGCGTATAGTGCCCCAGCGCGTGTTGCCCGGCGACTTCCAGCGACTCGCGTGCCAGCAGTGCCGCCAGCGGCAAGACACCGCCGCCAAGTCCCTTGCCAATCACCAGCATATCGGGCACCACGCCGTAGTGCTCACAGGTGAACATTTTCCCGGTGCGTCCCAGACAGTGCGGGATCTCGTCCAAAATCAGCAATGCGCCGTGTTTGTCGCAGGCAGCGCGAATTATCTGCCAGTATTCGGGCGGAGGAATATAGGGCGTGCTGCGCACCGTTTCCGCGACCACGGCGGCCACGTCGCCCTCCTTTTCCAGCATGTATTCCACATAGTGAGCGCAGCGCAGGCTGCATTGTTCGCCGCAGGCGAATGGGCAGTGCAGCGGATCCGGCGGTGGCGCATGTTCGGTGCCCGGCAACAGCGGGCCGATTCCCTGGCGGAACGTGGCTTCGCCGCTGATTGATATCGCGTCCAGCGAGGCGCCGTGGAATGCATCCCACATGGAAATGGTCTTGAAGCGCCCGGTCGCCACCCGTGCCAGTTTGAGCGCCATGCCGATCGCGGATGTGCCGCCCGGAGCGAACAATACTTTGTTGAGGTCGCCTGGTGCCAGCTCTACTAACTTGCGCGCCAGATCGACGGCCACCCGATTGGTATAGCGGCGCGTGCAAAACGGTAAGGCGTGCAGTTGCGCTTCGATCGCCGCGATCACGCGCGGATGCCCGAAACCCACCTGGTGCACGCTGTTGCCATGGAAGTCGAGAATGCGGTTGCCCTGCAGGTCCTCGAGATACGGTCCGTCACAACCGCGCAGGGCGTTCACGCACGGGGTGGACAGGGATTGATGCAGGAAATAACGCGCATCCTCGCTGAGCAACTGTTGCGTTGCCTCGTCCAGGTGCTCGGCCTGCCACTGCCCGCGCCGCGGCGACAGGTTGACATCACCTTCCGAGGGCGGTGGGGGTCGACGTTCGCTCATGCTCTACTCCTGACGTGCCGGCTGCGGCTATGCTAACCGCCGCGGGTACTTGCCACCAATGACGGTGCACAGTAGGGTGCAGCACGATAGCGATGAGGCTGCGTTATGTCGCGGGACGTTTTGACCATTCGCGAATTGCAGGCGCGTGCCGTGAACGTGCCGATGGCAATGCCGCTGCAGACCGGCGGCGGTTCGGTTTCCACCGCACCGCTGGTGCTGATCGACCTGCTCACCGAGCAGGGCGTGACAGGCCGCAGCTACTTGTTCTGTTATACACCGTTCGCGCTCAAGCCCATGCTGGCGTTGTTGCTCGAGTTGGGAGATTTGCTGGCCGGCGAGGTCGCGGCGCCGGACTCACTGGATCGCCTGCTCAGTCGCAGGTTTCGGCTGCTTGGCCCGCAGGGAATTACCGGAATGGCGGCGTCCGGCATCGACATGGCCGCCTGGGATGCCCAGGCGATTGCCGCCGGGCAGCCGCTGGCGCAGCATCTGGGCGGGACTCTGGTGGCGCAATCCGCTTACAACAGCAGGGGTCTGGGCATCGCCGGCGCCGAACGTGTCGCGGAGCAGGCCACACAGCTGCTGGAGCACGGCTTTCAGGCGATCAAGGTGCGGCTGGGGTATCCCGACTGGCGTGATGATGTCGCCGCCGTCGAGGCGGTGCGCGCCGCGATCCCGGATTCGATCACACTGATGTCGGATTTCAACCAGTGTTTGAGCGTGCCTGAAGCGGTGCAACGAATCGCCGCGTTGCGCGACACCGGGCTGTACTGGGTGGAGGAACCGACGCGCGCCGACGACTATGCCGGCTGCGCCCGTATTCGCGCCGAGTCGCCGTTACCGGTGCAACTGGGCGAGAATTGCTGGGGGCCGCATGAGATGGCCAAGGCCCTGGCTGCGGGTGCCGCCGATTTCTTCATGCCGGATGTCGGTAAAGTCGGCGGCGTGACCGGCTGGTTGCGTGCGGCCGGTCAGGCGCACGGCGCTGCGGTACCGTTGTCCAGCCATTTGTATCCGGAGTTCAGCGCGCACCTGCTGGCAGTGACACCGACCGCGCACTACCTCGAATACGTAGACTGGGCAAGTCCGATTCTGCAACGGCCCGTAGAGGTACGCGCGGGCAAAGTGTCGCCTTCGGCGCTGCCTGGTGCCGGCATAGCCTGGGACGAGAGCGCAGTCGCGCAATATCTCGTGCAATAGAACGAAGACTCCGCGTATGGAACGTATCGCAATAATCGGCTGGGGTTCGCTGCTTTGGGATCTGGACGATCTCGAACCCCACGTCACGGGTCGCTGGTACCTGGACCAGG
>JAOTYY010000352.1 GCA_029861595.1 Gammaproteobacteria bacterium | reverse complement strand
ACGCGGCGTCTGGTCGACGTCGGCCAGGACATGGTGATTACCGAGACCGATTGCAATACCAGCAACGGTATCCTGATGAATCCAATCATCGAGGGCGGTGACGTCGTCGAGCCGCTGCGCGAACGGGTGCTCGGCCGGGTGCTGGCCGCGGATGCGGTCCAGCCAGGTGGCAAAGACGTGGTGGTCAAAGCCGGTACGTTGCTCGACGAGCAGGGTGTGGACGAGCTGGAACTGGCCGGCATAGATGAAGTCAGTGTGCGTTCGACAATCACCTGCGATACACGCACCGGCGTGTGCGCCATGTGTTACGGGCGCGACCTTGCGCGGGGCGATGAGATAAACATGGGTGAGGCTGTCGGCGTAATCGCCGCACAATCCATCGGCGAGCCCGGCACGCAGCTGACCATGCGTACGTTCCATATCGGTGGCGCGGCGAGCCGCTCGGCGGCGGCCAACAGTGTCGAAACCAAGGCCGAAGGCAGCGTGCGTATCCACAACATGAAAACCGTGCAGGACAAAAACGGTAACTACGTGTCGGTGTCGCGTTCCGGAGAAATCGGTTTGGTCGACGACCACGGCCGTGAGCGGGAGCGTTATAAAGTGCCATACGGCGCGGTGATCACCGTCGGCGACAGCGATCCGGTGGAAGCCGGTCAGATCATTGCCACCTGGGATCCGCACACGCATCCGGTGATCACCGAAGTCGCGGGCAGCATTAACTTCAGTGATTTTGTCGAAGGTGTCACTGTGAACCACACCGCCGACGAGATGACCGGGCTCTCGGCGATCGTCGTGACCGACCCGAAACAGCGCGGCACCGCAGGCAAGGATTTGCGCCCGATGGTGAAGCTGGTCGACGCCAAGGGTAAAGACCTGAACATTGCGGGCACCGAATTGCCCGCGCATTACTATTTACCGGCTGGCGCAATCGTCAATCTCGAGGACGAGGCAGCGGTGGCAATCGGTGATGTACTGGCGCGAATTCCTCAGGAATCGTCGAAAACGCGCGACATCACCGGCGGTCTGCCGCGGGTCGCGGATCTGTTCGAAGCTCGCAAACCGAAAGAGTCGGCAATTCTCGCCGAACGCACCGGCACGATTTCCTTCGGCAAGGAAACCAAGGGTAAGCAACGCCTGGTGATCACCGACGAGCACGCGGAGAAATACGAAGAGCTGATCCCGAAGTGGCGGCAGGTCAACGTATTCGAAGGCGAGCACGTGGAAAAGGGCGAAGTGATTGCCGACGGCGAGCCAAACCCGCAGGACA
Organism: Gammaproteobacteria bacterium; assembly: GCA_029861595.1. Classification (GTDB taxonomy): domain Bacteria; phylum Pseudomonadota; class Gammaproteobacteria; order JAHELT01; family JAHELT01; genus JAHELT01. Next base: position 1,853 of record JAOTYY010000352.1, on the reverse strand, counting down.
TTCTGCGGCTGAAGGGCGTCGAAGAGTTGGCCGCCTACCTGGTGAAGGAGATTCAGGACGTTTATCGTCTGCAGGGCGTGCGCATCAACGACAAGCACATCGAAGTGATAGTGCGGCAGATGTTGCGTAAGGTGGAAATCACCGATTCAGGCGACAGCCGGTTTCTACGCGGCGAGCAGGTCGATCGTTCGCGGGTGCTGGATATCAACGACCGTCTGAACGAAACTGGGCAGCGGCCGGCGGAGTATGAAAACGTCCTGCTCGGCATTACCAAGGCATCGCTGGTTACCGAATCGTTCATCTCGGCGGCATCCTTCCAGGAGACGACGCGGGTGCTGACAGAGGCGTCGGTACGCGGTGCGCGCGACGAGCTGCGCGGGCTGAAGGAAAACGTGATCGTCGGACGCCTGATCCCGGCCGGCACCGGGCAGGCCTATCACAACGAGCAGCGCCGCAAGCGCCATCAGGCCATGGCCACGCCGTTCGTCGATTCGCCGATAATGGAAACGCCGGAGACCGGCGCCGAAAGTCCGGCCGACGACGAGGCCCCGGTGTCCCAGCAGGAGGCTGATGCGTAAGCGGAGAACCGAAGGCTGCGGGCCCTTGGGGCGGTGGACAGAGGATGAATGTGTGTTTCCTTGCCGCCCTCGATCCCGGGCCCGCGTTTCCTCGGCCAGTTGTTGACACCTGTGCAGCCGCTGCCTAGAATTGCCCGTTTTTCCGACAGGCCGCTCACCTGGCCTGTCTTGCGTTTTGCGCAAACGTCACGAGATTCCCGACCTGCAGTGCCCGACTCGGGAAAAGCAGTCGGAAAGCAGGTTTTATTTGCAGGTTAAGTATGGCGACGATTAATCAATTAGTACGCAAACCGCGTAAGCGAAAACATGCCAAGAGCACCGTTCCGGCGCTGGAGGCCAGTCCGCAGAGACGTGGTGTATGTACGCGTGTGTATACCACGACGCCGAAAAAGCCAAACTCCGCGATGCGCAAAGTGGCGCGCGTACGCCTCACCAATGGTTATGAGGTGACTTCCTACATCGGCGGCGAGGGCCATAACCTGCAAGAGCATTCCGTGGTATTGATTCGCGGTGGCCGCGTGAAAGATCTTCCCGGCGTGCGCTACCATACGGTACGCGGCAGCCACGACACGCAGGGTGTGGAGGGACGTCGCCAGGGGCGTTCCAAATATGGCGCCAAGCGCCCCAAGAAATAGGCACTCAGCGGTATGTCCAGACGATCAGAAGCACCGAAACGCGCGATTCTCCCCGATCCGAAGTTCGCCAGCGAGAAACTCGCCAAGTTCGTCAATATGGTGATGCTGAGCGGTAAAAAGGCCGTGGCTGAGAACATTGTCTACGGTGCGCTGGACATTATTCAGAGCCGGGGCAAAGGCGAGCCGATGGAAGTGCTGGAAGCCGCCCTGGACAATGTCAGCCCGTCGGTGGAGGTTAAGAGTCGCCGAGTCGGCGGTGCTACCTACCAGGTGCCTGTCGAAGTCCGCCCGGTAAGGCGTTCGGGGCTGGCGATGCGCTGGATAATAGATGCCGCGCGCAAACGCGGCGAACAATCGATGACCCACAAGCTCGCCGGGGAATTGATGGACGCCGCGGACAGTCGGGGCACGGCGGTCAAGAAACGGGAGGATACCCACAGGATGGCGGAGGCCAACAAGGCTTTCGCGCACTATCGCTGGTAATACCGGCGACCCGGTACCCGATCAGGAGCTTCTCTCGTGGCACGCACTACCCCGCTCGAGCGTTATCGCAACGTTGGCATCATGGCGCACATCGATGCCGGCAAAACGACGACCACCGAGCGCATCCTCTACTACACGGGCATTTCCCACAAGATCG
>JAOTYY010000137.1 GCA_029861595.1 Gammaproteobacteria bacterium | reverse complement strand
GACACATTCCATAGCCCGTCAACCTCTATTACCTGGTGCTAAGCATAGCCTGAGCGGCCGGCTCGAGCATGGCCGACACGTCGGGCCGCGGTGCATGAGGGCATCCTATGCAACAATGGGGGGCGACGATATTCACACGGCCGGCCTTGCTGGCGCGGTTGTGGCGGAGAGAACCCATGCGCAGCCGACAGGCAATACACGTAATCAGTTGTCATGCCGAGGGAGAAGTAGGCGACGTTATCGTTGGCGGTGTTGCGCCGCCACCCGGCGACACGCTGTGGGCGCAGTCACGCTATATTGCCAGCGACGAAACGCTGCGCAACCTGGTGCTGAACGAGCCGCGCGGTGGCTTGTTCCGGCATGTGAATCTTCTGGTGCCACCCAGACATCCCGACGCACAAATGGGTTTCATCATCATGGAACCCGAAGACACCCCGCCGATGTCCGGCTCCAACAGTCTGTGCGTTGCGACAGTGTTGCTGGAAAGCGGCATTCTGCCCATGCACGAACCGCAGACACGCCTGACTCTGGAAGCGCCCGGCGGACTGATCGAGGTCATCGCCACCTGCAACGCGGGCAAGGTCGAACAGGTACGCGTGCGCAATCTCGCCTCGTTCGCCGCGCACCTGGATGCCGAGCTGGAGGTCGAAGGTCTTGGTACGCTGAACGTCGACACCGCATTCGGTGGCGACAGCTTCGTGCTGGTCGACGCGGCGCGGCTGGGCTTCGGCCTGACCCCTGACGAAGCGCGCGATATTGCCCAGACCGGAATGCGCATCACCCGGGCGGCTGACGAGCAACTGGGATTCAGGCATCCGCAGATTCCGGACTGGGCCCATATTTCTTTCTGCCAGATGACTGCACCGCTCGAGCTTCGCGATGGCGTCAAGAACGGTCGCAACGCGGTCGCGATTCGTCCCGGAAAAATCGACCGGTCGCCGTGTGGTACCGGGTGTTGCGCGCGCATGGCGGTGCTGCACGCGCGCGGCGAATTGCGATCCGGCGAACCGTTTCATGGACGCTCGCTGATCGATTCGCTGTTCGAATGCCGCATCGAAGCCGAGACTACGGTCGGCGAGCACGGCGCGATCGTACCGTCGCTGGCCGGGCGCGCCTGGATTACCGGTATCCACCAGCATTTGTTGGACCCGGACGATCCCTGGCCGCAGGGTTACAGGCTCAGTGATACCTGGCCGACTGCGATGTCTTGATCCGCGCTGCTGCGTACCGTGTTATTGCAGAACGTGACGGAGGCGATTGGCGCGGCTGCTCCCGTTCGGGCTCGCGAACGACAACATCTGCGTAGCACTATCCCAGGACAATGCGCCATTGTCGTAGGGATTCCGCCAAGCCGATGCCGCTAGTGCAGCGTGCAATCCGTCGGCGGTCACGTTTTGTTTACGCAGTTCCAGTTTGGCGTTCAGTAACGCAATCAAACCACTGACGTCGTGCAGCCGATACATGTACCTGGCACCGGTCGGTGTAGCAATACGCTGCAAGATGGCGCCGACGGGATTGATCAGGTACTCGTACCAGGACACCTGCAACGTGGCCAGCAGGTGCGGCGTTTCGCTCTGCAGACGCGTTGGCGGTAGCTCCGAGATCGCCGCCAGGGTCGTATAGGTGGCAAAGGCCAGGTTAGCGCTGCGGTTGGGTTTGATAAGCGGACGCAACGCCCAATCCGCGACATCTTCACCGGGGGGTATGGAACTGGACCACATCGATAACTGGGTGAGCTGGCGCACGGCTTCACTAAACATGGTCATGTAGGGTTCGCGCAGAGACATCTCTGCGGCGGTCAATGGCGTTACGGGATCCGGCGTCGTAGCTTCGCGATATGCCAGATCGGCACATTCGGCATAGACATACAGCGCTTGCCTTAGTTGTTCGGCGGCTACCATCTTGCGCAGCAGATGGTGCGTCTGGTGCAGGATTCGCCTGGCAAACGCAATTTCCGTGGTGATGCCATCGAACGCTCTGCGTGTGTCGGCCGCGGCGCAACGTGCGCCAAGTATATTGAGGCGCAGTTTGTACACGGCGAGAAAATCGCTAATGCGTGGTAGCGGCGCACGGTAGTCTGGCGTCATCGTCATCGCGTACCCGGGCAGGGTGTGCAAGTGAGCCAGGCGTTGCAGATGGGTTCGGTGGCGTCGTTCGAGTTCATCGAGAGTGGCACGTTGCTCACGCCAGTAGCCCGCGCACGGATTTTCGTCGGGGTTGCACAGATCCTGTGACACGGTGCTGGCGCCGGAGGCAGGCCAGACGTCGGTAAAGTCGATATCGGCTCCCGGGTTGTCCGAACTATCGGTCAGCGCAAAACGCCGGTTTATCTCGCGTACGCGGTGCGCACCGTAAGCGACGAAATCTTCTTCGTTCAGCGGTGCGCCGAAACCGGTGAGACCGTTGAACAGGTTTTCCTGTTCGTCCACCTGCGCGGGTTGCGCCGCCAGCGTCTGCTGCGCAGCGTCGTCGAGGTCGCTATCGGGCCAGACGAGCACCAGCAGCGCAAACACTGCCGGCAGCACCAGCAGGACCGCCAGCGCACCAAGTACAATTTTCACGCTGTAAACCTTTTGGCCAGTCTACGTAAAGTCCTTATCCGGGAGTTTACCTCACCCGCGTCAGCCGCACGGGACAGCGTCGCGGCGTTTGCAATTTTCTCGAGCATGAGCAAGAGTCTTGACCAGCAAAAACATCATGCAGCCGGATCAGGAGTGGTCGTGAAAATCACCGCGATAAATGTCTACCAGGTGGATTTGCCGCTGCACGAAGGCCGTTATGCGTGGGCCGACGGTAAATACGTGGACGTGTTCGACTCGACGGTGGTGGAAATAGAAACGGACGATGGCACGCGTGGTTACGGCGAGGTGTGTCCATTGGGGCCGTTCTATCTGCCGGCTTACGGACCCGGAGCACGCACCGGCATCGGTGAACTGGCACCGCATCTGCTGGGAGCCGATCCAACCCAGCTGAGCGTGGTCAATGACATCATGGATCGCGCGTTGCTCGGTCACGCATATGTAAAGTCGCCGCTCGACATGGCGTGCTGGGATTTGCTCGGCAAAGCGACGGGCATGCCGGTGTGCGAATTGCTGGGCGGCCGCTACGGCGAACGCGTCGTGCTGTATCGCGCGATCAGTCAGTCCGCGCCCGAAACCATGGCGGTGGACGTCGCAACGTATCGTGACCAAGGGTACACGCGTTTTCAGCTCAAAGTAGGTGGTGACGTTGCGGACGACATTCAACGCATCGGTGCGGCGCGCGAGATTCTTGATCGTGGGGAGGTGCTCGTGGCGGATGCCAATACAGGCTGGTTGTTACATGAAGCCGCCAGAGTGGTGGATGCTGTGGCGGGCCTGGACGTATATATCGAACAACCCTGCCGCAGCTACGAGGAGTCGCTCAGTGTGCGTCGGCGCACCCGGCGGCCCTTTGTGCTGGACGAGAATATTGACAGCCTGGCGGCCCTGCTGCGTGCACACCGTGACGATGCCATGGACGTGGTGAATCTGAAAATCTCCAAGCTCGGCGGTTTGAGCAGAGCGCGGCAACTGCGTGATCTGTGTGTGTCCCTGGGAGTTGCGATGACTCTTGAGGACAGCTGGGGTGGCGATATCGTGACCGCGGCGATCGCGCATCTCGCGCATTCGACGCCGGAGGATTTTCGTTTCACGGCGACGGACTTCAACAGTTATGTGACGGTGCGCAACGCCCACGGTGCACCGCGGCGCGAGGATGGGTGCATGCGGGCGTCGCGCGAACCCGGGCTGGGCGTGACACTTGATGCGGACGTGTTGGGTGAACCGGTAGCGCGGTATCGATAATCTGACATTGCCGACTTGCAGGCGCTGCGTTCCAGGAAAGCTCGGCAGCGGTTTGGGCAGTGTCTGTATCGCGGTGTTCTGCAGCGACGTGGCGACGCTCGATCCTTCTGTGTTGTTTCTGCTGCGCTCCCGTGGGGAACTGGCTGCTCCGGGAGAAGACATGCTGGTCGCTGCGCGCTTCGATATTCCGGCCGACACCGATCAACGCTTGGAGCCCGAATTGCAGGCATTATTCCCGGAGAACCTTGCGCCCGAGATTGCCCGGGGCGACTAATAATAGTTGTGGGTTTCCTGAAATGGCGATAAACGAAGCAGCGGTAAACGCACCTGTCAGAGTGCCGGGCCATGCGCGAGCAGTGATCCTGATGATCGGCAGCTCCGTGATGATGAGTTTCGGTGGGCTGATTATCCGCAATATGCAGGAAGCCGATTCCTGGCAGGTGAATCTGCACCGTGCGTACGCGGCGTTTCTCGGCGTGCTGATTATTCTGCTATTGCGTTACGGACGCACGACGTTGAGGCAGGTGCGTGGTATAGGACGTTCCGGTGTGCTGGGCGGCGGGTTGCTGGGTATGGCCGGTGTGTGCTTTTTACAGGCGATTACCACTACAACCGTTGCCAACACGTTGTTTATCCTGAGTGCCATTCCTTTCTTCAGTGCGTTACTCGCGCGTTTGATTCTCGGCGAGCGGTTGCGGCGCGTGACGTTGTTCGCGATGTCCGCGGCCGCCTGCGGCATTGTCGTCATGGTGAGCGCCGGATTGAGCGCCGGTGCTGGATACGGCAACGCGATGGCACTCGCAACGGCGTTTCTGTTCGCAGCCTACGCAGTGATTGTACGCCGCAAACGTCACGTCGACATGTATCCTGTGTTACTGGTTGCCACCGTGTGCGTTTTTGTGGTCGCCGGAAGCGTGCGCTTTGGCGATTGGGCCATCCCCTGGCACGACGTTGCGCTGTGTTTTTTGTGGGGTGGTGTACTCTCCGGGATCGCGAACTGGATGTTCATCGTTGCATCTCGCAACCTGGTGGCGGCTGAATTGACGCTGTTCATGCTGTTGGAGTTTTCTTTAGGGCCGATCTGGGTGTGGCTGTTCGTTGCTGAAAGTCCGTCGCGTGAAACGATTATCGGCGGCAGTATCGTGATTGTTGCGGTAGCGGTCTGGGCGCTGCTGCAGATGCGGGGCAGAATCGTTTCCGGGCGGCCACCGGCGGATGTTTTGTAGGACTCCAGGGAGGAAGGAAAAGCGGGCTTGGCGCGCTAAGCGGGCGGTGAGTATTGTTTTATAACCTGGTCGATTCGGCCGAATATGGACGCGCCCCGGGCGTCGAACATCTCGATCTCTATGCGATCGCCGAAGCTCATGAACGGCGTTGTCGGTTTGCCGTCGGCGATGGTTTCCAGGCAGCGTACTTCCGCAAGGCAGCACGAACCGTTCTTGCTGCCGACATTGGATACCGTACCCGAGCCGAGTACGGTGCCAGCAGTCAGGCTGCGTGATTTTGCGGCGTGGGCGATCAGTTGCGGAAAGTCGAACGTCATATCCAGGCCCGCATTGGGCGAGCCGATTTTTTTACCGTTCAGGATCGCGTGCAGCGGCAGATGCACTTTGCGCCCATCCCAGGCCTCGCCCAATTCGTCAGGAGTCACCGCTACCGGGCTGAAAGAGGTCCATGGTTTGGATTGGTAGAACCCGAACTGTTTGGCGAGTTCCGCGGGAACCAGATTACGTAACGAAACGTCGTTGACGAGCATGATCAACTTGATGTGTGTGGCTGCGACGTTGCCGGCAACACCAGCGGGCACGTCGTCGGTGATCACCGCAACCTCCGCTTCGAAATCGATTCCCCAGTCCTCGCTTTGTAGCAGAACGTCGTCGCACGGACCGATAAACGCATCCGAGGCACCCATGTACATCAGCGGATCCTGCCAGAATGATTCCGGCAATTCCGCGCCGCGCGCTTTGCGCACCAATTCGACATGCGTCACGTAAGCGCTGCCGTCCACCCAGTGGTAGGATCTCGGCAGAGGCGCCGCCAGGTCGCCGGGCTGCAGCACGAATTCGCCTGTAAGCGATCCTTTGTTCAAATCATCGTAAAGCGCTGCCAGTGCTGGCGCCAGGTCGTTCCAGTTTTCCATCACCGCCTGCAAGGTGGTGCTGGCCGGGGGTGCTTTGACGGCACGCCGCAGATCGCGACTCACGACAACCAGGGTGCCATCGCGACCGCCGCTCTTCAGGCTCGCAAGTTTCACAACATTGGATTCCTGCGCTTGACAACGAGGATCTGGATAATTAGTTTCATACGTAACTATATCACGCGTCAAGTGGGGAATACCGCATGGTGACGTTGAGCAAAGATGTTTCGCGAACCGACGGTAGCGCCGGTGGCAACGGCTATATGAGCGGTTTCGGTAACGAGCACAGTTGCGAGGCGCTGCCCAACGCCCTGCCCGTCGGCCGATTCTCGCCGCAGAAGTGCGCATACGGTCTGTATGCGGAAAAGCTGAGTTCCACGGCATTTACGGTGCCGCGTGCACAGAGTCGCCGCACCTGGCTGTACCGCATACGCCCCTCTGTCGTGCAGGGTGAATTTCGACAACTCGATCACGCTTTGTTACAGAGTGCGCCGCTGGGTGGCGGCGTCGCGATTCCCAACCAGCTGCGCTGGGATCCGTTTCCAATCCCGCAGTCACCGTGCGATTTCATTGACGGGTTGGTCACGATGGCCGCTAATGGCGACGTGCTGACACAGACCGGCATCGGCATTCACTTATACCGTGCCAATCGTTCGATGGAGGATCGATATTTCTACAACGCGGACGGTGAAGTGCTTATTGTCCCGCAGCAAGGTGGGCTGCGCATGCTCACCGAGTGCGGAATCCTGTTGGTGGTGCCGGGCGAAATCTGCGTGGTGCCGCGGGGTATGAAGTTCCGTGTGGAACTTTGTCACGGGGGTGCGGTTGGTTACGTCTGCGAAAACTACGGCGCACCGCTGACGTTACCCGAACGCGGTCCCGTGGGTTCCGATGGTTTCGCCAACGACCGCGACTTCCTGACGCCGGTAGCGGCTTTCGAAGAGCGTACCGGCAGTTTCCAGTTGCTGGCGAAATTCGGCGGTAACCTGTTTGCCTGTGACATTGGTCATTCACCGTTGGACGTGGTTGCATGGGTAGGCAACTCGGTACCCTACAAGTACGATCTGCGCCGCTTCAACGTGATGGGTTCGATCAGTTACGATCATCCCGATCCGTCGATTTTTACCGTGTTGACATCACCTTCCGATACCGCTGGTGTTGCGAACGTCGATTTCGTTATTTTTCCGGAACGCTGGATGGTTGCCGAGGGGACGTTTCGACCTCCCTGGTATCACCGTAACGTGATGAGCGAGTTCATGGGGTTGATTTGCGGGACCTATGACGCCAAACCCAGCGGGTTCCTTCCGGGCGGCGCCAGTCTGCACAATTCCATGTCCGCACACGGTCCGGACACGGATGCTTTCGAGCAGGCTACCAATGCCAGACTCGAGCCGGTGAAGTTGCCGGATACACTGGCGTTCATGTTCGAATCGCGCTTCATTATCAAGCCGAGCGAATTTGCGCTGCGCGCCGATCAACGCCAGCGCAACTATCTGGCGGCCTGGCAATCGCTGCCAGTCGGTTTTTCAACAGATCGCGCATAGCAGACTGTGGCTTTTTGAGATGCCATCGTACAACGTTGGCGAACTCCTGCGGCTGGAGGAGTTTCTGCCCTATCGCCTGTCGATACTCGCCAATCGCATCAGCCGGCAATTGTCGCAACTGTATGCGCAGCGGTTCGAATTGAGCATCCCGGAGTGGCGGGTGTTGGCTGTTGTCGCACGTCACCCCGGGGCCTCTGCCGAACTGGTTTGCCGTAAAACGGCGATGGACAAGGTGGCCGTCAGCCGTGCGGTGGCACGGTTACTGAAGAGCAAACGACTGCAACGTGAGTACGCGGCAGATGATAAACGCCGTTCGGTACTGCGGCTGTCCGCGCAGGGGCAGCGTATCTACCGGCGCATCGTACCACTGGTCCGGCGGTTCGAAACGCAAGTGATCGGGGAGTTGACGCAGCGCGATCGCAGAGATCTGCAGCGTGTGCTGGATAAGCTCGATTCGGCGGTTGCACGGTTAGAGCGTTAAGCAGGAATTGCGGGGACAGTATACTTATTTAATGTAGGTGCTGGTCGTCAGGGATCGTGGTGGGTAAATAAGTATACTGCCCCCTTTATATTCTCTGCGGCAGCACCGCGATCAGTTCTTCAATGCAATCTTCGGGACTGCGTGCTGACGTGTTCAGTACATAGTCCGCGGCCCGATACGATGCCTCGCGTTCCTGCAGAATCCGGCGCAAGTCGTCCATGGCGGTGTCGTTGCCGTCGATCGGGCGTAAATCGCCTTGCGCAACGACGCGTTGCATATGTTCCTCGGGCTGCGCTTTCACCCACACGGTGAAGAAGTGCCTTCGCAACGCGCTGTAGCTGTCGCCTGCCGACACCAGGCTGCCGCCTGTTTCCAGGATTACGCCGGCGTAGTTGTCGCGCACATGTTCGACCGCCTGCTTTTCCAGGCGCCGATATGTCTGCTGCCCGCCCAGCGAAAAGATCTCCTCTACCGCCATGTTGCCGATGCACTCGATGATGTCCGTGAGTTGCACAAACGGCAATGCCGTGCGTTGTGCCAGTAGTCCACCTAGGGTGCTCTTACCGGCCCCGCGTAAACCGACCAGCGCAATCCCTTGTCGGGATTCCGGGACCGCGAAAAATCGTTCGCGGAGTAAACGCAACGCTTCGCGCCGCTGCGTATCATTCAACGTCTCGACGAACTCGGCGAGTAATGTGGCAGTGCTGTCATTTTCCGGCTGCTCGCTCAACAGCGTCACCGGATCGGTTCCCAGAGCCTGTGCTATCTGCCACAACAGTGCGATAGATATATTTGCCTGGCCTTGCTCGACCTGTGCCAGATACCGTTCGGAGATACGCGCATGCCGGGCCAGCAGTTTTCGCGAAGCGCCGCGTTGGGCGCGCATTCCACGTACACGATCGGCGATGTGTCGTGTGTATTCCTGCGCACCGTTGGACGCTTTCTGCGGCACTGCAATGTTCGCTTTGGTCGTCACGGTCACTACGCGTTGATGTTTACAGCGCGCAGGTTATCCATGCAGCTTTACGAATTCGAACTCGCCGGGCTTGTTGTCGATGTAGGTTTTCGGCGGACCCAGCCAGCGGGCAAACGCACCGGGTTCGACAACCTGCTGCATGACGTCATGCAGGAACTGCAGATCCGATGCGCTCGGCAACCAGACGTCCTGTTGAGCCTGCCACTCGGTTTCGCTCAACACGGTACCTTCCGGCGTCACCGGCAGGTCCGAAAATTCGCCGACCCCGCGATTGAAAGCGACGTGCGGTAAGCGTATCTGGAAATCGATACCCGAGTTGGCGATGCTGCGATTCCAGCGTTCCACGCCTTTTGCGCAATCGGCCACGTAGTCGTCGCGCAGGCGTGCGTTTACCGCATTGATCGCAGGCTCATCGACGATCTCGAACTTGTCGTTCACCAGTTTCGTGATCGAGTACGTCGTGTCCGTGAGCAGGTGATCGTCATCGATACTCGTCTCTCGGAACCGACCCTTGAGCCCAGCGTTGAAATAATTGGCTGCGTTGGTCGACACTTCGGCGCCGAACAGGTCCAGCGACACGCTGAAATGGAAGTTCACCTTGCGCTGAATCGTGGGCAGGTCGATCACACCCAGCGCGCGTACTTTGTCCGACGCATAGGGGTCGTCGATGCCGTTTTCGCCCATGACACGGCAGGTCTGTTCGATGGTTCTGGCAACGCCGGTAGTGCCCACGAACATGTGATGCGCTTCTTCGGTGAGCATGAAGCGCGTGGTACGCGACAGGGGATCGAAACCGGATTGCGCCAGCGATTCCAACTGCATCTTGCCGTCCCGGTCGGTGAAGAACGTGAACATGAAAAACGACAACCAGTCAGGCGTGCGTTCATTGAAGGCACCCAGCATGCGCGGCTTATCGGCATCGCCGGAACGGCGTTGCAGCAGCATCTCGGCTTCCTCGCGCCCGTCGCGACCGAAATACTTCTGCAGCAGGTAGACCATTGCCCACAGGTGCCGGCCTTCTTCGACATTTACCTGGAACACGTTGCGCATGTCATACAACGACGGCGCCGTCTGGCCGAGGTGGCGCTGCTGTTCCACCGAAGCGGGTTCAGTGTCGCCCTGCACGACGATCAGGCGGCGCAGCATGGCCCGGTATTCGCCCGGCACGTCCTGCCAGACGGGCTCGCCTTTGTGTCGGCCGAAACCGATTCGCCGGTCTTCCTCGGCGGGCGCGAGCAGAATACCCCAGCGGTATTCGGGCAATTTCACGTAGCCGAACTTGGCCCACCCGTCTTTGCTCACGCCGACGGCGGTGCGCAGATACACCTCGACATCCTGGAAGCCTTCCGGCCCCATTTCTTTCCACCAGTCGATGTAACCTGGGTGCCAGCTCTCCAGCGCGCGCCGCAACCGGCGGTCTTTCACCAGGTCGACATTGTTGGGAATCAATTCGTCATAACTGACTTCTACTATGGCTTCAGACATGAGCTTGTTCTCTATACGCGTTGGTAGTCGAATTCCGGTCGTTCGCCGGTACCGTAAGTTCGCAGTGCGCCGTGTTCGCTGACCGCATTCGGTCGTTGAAATATCCAGTTCTGCCAGGCGCTCAGGCGCCCGAAGATTTTTGTTTCCATGGTTTCCGGCCCGGCGAATCGCAGGTTTGCTTCCAGACCGGTAAGGGAATCCGGGGAGAAGCTGGCGCGCTCCTCCAGCAGCATGCGGATCTCATCGTCCCAATCGATGTCGTCGGGTGCGAAGGTGATCAGGCCTGCGTGCAACGCGGTGGCGGCGTCGATATCCTGATCGCAGTACTGACGCGCCGCGGCTACACGCTCGGGCTCGCCGTAAAACCGTGTGGCCAGGCGCGTGAGGCCATTGCCCATGGGCAGGGGGCCGAAATTCATGGCACTCAAGCGGATGTTGGCGGGGGGGCGGGCATCGTCCTCGAAACAGCCATCCAGCATGTAGCTGCGATCGACCGCGAACAGCAGCTCCGCGACGAATCCGGCGAAACAGCTGCCTGGTTCCACCATCGCAATGGTGGTGCGGGACGTCACGTCGATGCGCTTCAACGTGCGTTTCCAGTACAGGACTATCTCGCGTGTCAGCCAGTCGTTGTTGTCACGTAGCAATTTATCGTAGGCAGCCAGACGCTCGTTGTCGCCCTGCGACTTGAACACCAGCGTGCCTAGTCCCAGTTCGTTGAAACGCAGGTGCAACAGCGCGTCGTCCAGCGCCCGGGCCAGCGCCAGCGGATAGAATTCGGCACCTTGAGCGGTGGTCGCATCAGCGTTATCCGGCGGTGCATCGTCCGGGCCTTGCACCAGCAGCGTCGCGACGCGCTTGTCACGATCCAGTTCGACGCGCAGATACGGGTAACGTATTTCGGTCGCGGAAATCTCCCGCGCCAGCGGGGTGAGTTGCACGCCGGAAACATTGGCAGGGCGGTCGGAACTCGCGGCTATCTGGTTCGCCCTCTCCCGCACGCCTTCGCTGAAGCGCGAGCCGGGAATGATTTCGTCGACGAGGCGCCATTCGCGCGCGCGCGCTCCGCGCACGCCTTCCTCCACGGTGCAGAACACGTCGGCGAGGTCGCGCCGCACTTTGCGCTTGTCGACCAGCCGCGTCAGCCCGCCGGTGCCCGGCAACACCGCGAGCAGCGGCACTTCGGGCAGCGAGACCGCCGCGCTGCCGTCATCGACCAGCACGATGTGATCGGTCGCCAGCGCGAGTTCGTAACCGCCGCCGGCCGCGGTGCCATTGATGGCGCACAGGTAACGCTGCCTGGAGTTCTCGCTGGCGTCCTCGATGGCACCACCG
>JAOTYY010000351.1 GCA_029861595.1 Gammaproteobacteria bacterium | reverse complement strand
TTCGTACACGACCTGGAAAACGGCCGACGTTACGCCTCGCTCGAGGATTTCCATAACTTCGTGAAACTGGCTTACGTCAATCCGTACTTGCATTATTCCGGTGGTACAGTTTGCGAACCGGTGGATGTGCCGGTCAACAAGCGTCATCTGGACATGCTGTACAGCCACATGCGCTACTCCGACAAACCGTTTCTAGGTGGGATCATCACCGTCGAGCGGGCTCTCGATTGCATCGAAATGTGCCGCATTCTGTTCGGTGCCAAGACGGTGGCGGAGAACTGCGTGATGCTGGGTAACGTCAATGTCAACTCGCCGCTGGTCTACGACGGCATCGTCTCTCAGGTGATTCGCGCGTACGCGCAAGCCGGTCAGGGCGTGGTGATCTGCCCGTTCATCCTGGGCGGGGCGATGGGGCCGGTCACACCGGCTGGCAGTATCGCCCAGGCGCACGCTGAAGCGCTGGTCGGTGTGGCATTGACACAACTGGTAAACCCGGGCACGCCGGCGATCTACGGTAACTTCCTCACCACCATGTCGTTGCGTTCCGGGGCGCCGACTTTCGGGCAACCGGAAGCCACGCTGGCGTATATGGCGGTGGGTCAGCTCGCCCGGCAAGCGGGGGTGCCGCTGCGCAGCGGCGGATCGTTCACTTCATCCAAAACGTGTGACGCACAGGCTGCGCAGGAAAGCGCCGATGCCTTGCTGCCGGCGCTGATGTCCGGCAGCAATTTTGTGCTGCACGCGGCAGGCTGGCTGGAAGGCGGACTCACCATGGGATACGAAAAACTGATCTTGGACGCGGACCACCTCGGCATGATGGCGAAAATGCTGAGCGGGCTGGCGCTGGACGACAACGCGTTCGGCCTGGAAGCCTATCGTGAAACCGGTCACGGCGAGCATTTCCTCGGCACTGGCCACACGCTGGCGAACTACGAAACGGTTTTTTACGAATCGGCGGTCGCTGACAGCAACTCGTTCGAGCAGTGGGAGAGCGAAGGACGCAAGGATGCCGAACAGCGTGCCTGCGAGATCTGGAAGAAGCAACTCGCCGACTACGTCGCGCCGGAACTGGATGCCGCCGTGGACGAGGAGCTGCGTGCGTTCGTGCACAAAAGAAAATCGAGCATGCCGGACATGTGGTACTGACAGATTTCGGAGGTGACTCCCCTCATCCCAACCCTTCTCACGGAGAAGGGCGCTTTTCTCCCCTCTCCCACACTGGGAAAGGGGCCGGGTGGTGAGGGGGGGGAATTTCTTTCTCTGAGATCTGTCAGCGGGAAACCAACCGACCCGCGTCGCTGTGGAACTGCCAGGTGCGGGTGATGTAGAGAATATCGGTGTCCTTTTTCAGATTTGCCGGAAACGGCTGGTAGGGGCTGGCAAGCCGTACGATGCGTCGTGCTGCATCGTCTAGCACCTGATGGCCCGAAGAATTTCTCAGTATCACGCCGGCGAGGGTGCCGTTGGCATTGATGCCGACCACCAGCACCAGTGAGCCGTTCAATTTCCGCCGCGCGGCCTGGTCGGGGTAGTTGAGGTTGCCCACGCGTTCGACTTCGCGCACCCATTCGTGCATATAGGCGGCGGCGGCAGCCTCGCGTGTGCGCGCATGCACGAACTTCTTGCGCGGCCGCTTGGCGTAGGCTTCTACATCCCGGTTTATTTCTGCGGTGAGGCGGGCGATCTCCAGTGCCCTTTCGATGCTCTCGGCACTGCGGTTTTCCTGTACCGTGCTCTCGGTGGTGAGTTCCTCTGCACTTTGCATATCCTGATCCGCGTACCGCGCAGTCAGTACTTCTTGCACCTTGCGCGCCTGCCGGGCTGGCGATGCCGCCTCTACACGTAGCGGCGCGACTCCGAACGCATCGTTGGTCTGCGGCGAGGAAAACGGTGTGGTTGGGCGTACCCGGTCTTGCGCCGAACCGCCCCCGTCCTGGTTGGCCTGCGCGAGGTAGTCCGCCTGTTCGGGGATTTCGTCAGTTCGGCTCTGCACCAGAATTACGTCAAGGGAAGGAGGCGAACGCAACTGCTCGAGCTCCGACTGGAAACTGACACCGAGAATCACCACACCATGGATGGCCGCTGCCAGAAACAGCGTCAGGCCGAGCCTGTCGGTGGGTCCGACCAGGGGCTGTTGTCGTGGGGCTGCGACGGCGCTCATGCTGTTCGATGCTGCTCGATGCTGTCCATCAATTTTCCGGCAATATCAATGCCGTTTTCGCGCTCCAGTTCACGTATGCAGGTGGGGCTGGTGACGTTGATTTCGGTGAGATAGTCGCCGATCACGTCCAGGCCCACAAAAATTAGTCCTTTTTCGACAAGTTTTGGCGCTACCTGCCGACAGATCTCATAGTCTCTTTCACTCAGCTGCCGCGATTCGCCGCGTCCGCCGCTGGCCAGGTTACCTCGCGATTCGCCTGGTGCGGGGATGCGCGCAAGCGCGAACGGTATTGGCTCGCCATCGATCAGCAGGATGCGTTTGTCGCCTTCACTGATCTGTGGGATGAATACCTGGGCCATCGCAAGCAGCTTCTGGTGGTTGGTAATGGTCTCGAAAATCACACTCACGTTGGGGTCGCCGCGCTGCACGCGAAATACCGAGGTACCGCCCATGCCATCCAGCGGTTTGACGACGATATCCCCGTGAGCGTCAAGAAAATCACGCAGACGGCTTTGATCGCAGGTCACCAGCGTGGCCGGAGTGAGGTCAGGAAACCAGGCAGTGAACAGCTTTTCGTTGGCATCGCGCAGCGCGCTCGGGCGGTTCACTACCAGTGTGCCGCGTGCTTCGGCCAGTTCCAGCAAGTAGGTAGTGTAGATGTAATCCATGTCGAACGGGGGATCTTTGCGCATCAGCACGACGTCCAGGCTGTGCAGCGCGATGTCCGCGTCGCCGCCGAACTCGAACCAGCGCCGGGCATCGTCCTGAACCTGCAGCGCCCTGCTGCGAGCGCGGGCGGTGGTTTCATGCAGGTAGAGGTCGCCGGGCAGCATGTAGTGCAGCGACCAGCCGCGCTGTTGCGCGGCCAGCAGCATGGCCAGACTGCTGTCTTTGGCGACAGCGATCGTTTCGATGGGATCCATGACGATACCCAGCCGCAGGGTCAAATTGCGTCTCTCCTTCGGGAATGGCCCGATATTTGCCAACTAATTCC
>JAOTYY010000350.1 GCA_029861595.1 Gammaproteobacteria bacterium | reverse complement strand
CGGTATTCGCCTGGCTGTGGCGCCGGATGTTGTTCAGGGCCTCTTGAACGACCCGTAATATCTGTATTTCATGGTTCGCTGGCAGTTCGCGATCCGGCCATTCCTGTTGCAGGAAAATCTGAATCCCCGATTCGACGCGGAACCGGTCCACCGCCTGGATGATCGACGGAATCAAGCCATGTTTGTCGATGGACCCGCGAAAGTGCGATATCAAGGTTCGAACTTCGCGGTTGGCGTCCTCCAGCGTGCGTTCGATGCGCTGCATCTGCACTGTCCAGTCGGGGGCGTCTTTCTGCTCGAGCACCTCCTTGAGGATACGCACCTGAAAACCAATGCTCACCAGGGTTTGCGCCAGCGAATCATGCAGTTCGCTGGCGATACTGGTGCGCTCATCGACGATGGATAAAAACTGCGCTTCCTTGTCCAGACGCGCCTTCTCAATCGCCATGCCGAGGTGGCGGCCAATGCTGATAAACAATTCCTCCAGTTCCCGCATGGACGGCAGATTGTTCTGCGGCACATACAGGTTGTATGCGCCCAAGGTGCGATCACGGTACTGCAACGGCACCACCAGCATTGCCATTTCCTTCTCCCTCGTCTCGGAGAAGAACTCGCAATCGACGCGTGCTCTGCAATCCGCCATCGAGTCCTGTACCAGAATGCCGGAAGCGGTCCCTGCCTGGCGGCACAAACAAGCTGCGGCAGGCGGCACCCGCTCTCGCTCGACGGCTTTTTCCGACAACCCGATGCTGGCGACCAGGCGCATCGAATCGTCGTTGTCGGCAAGGCGGACCGCCGCTGCGCTGGCACCAACCAGATCGGTCAGCGTGTGCAGAAATCTGGTCAGCAGATCATCCAGATCGCGGGCTACGTTGATGCTTGCGGCGACGTCGTACAGCACCGCAAGCGAACGGGTTTTCTGGGTTATGTGGCGTGTGTGTTCGACCAGCTGTTCCTCGGCTTCGCGGGCCAGCGATTCGAGCATTTCGCCGATAAAATTGATGTCTTCCGCCAGTTCGCTGAAATCGCTCCCGGGCCGGTAATCGACACGTGCCGAGAGGGACCCCGCGCGCATATTCAATGCCCATTGCTGCAGGTCGCGCAGTGGGCCCAGGCAGTCGCGACGCAGCAGTCTCAGAGACGACACGCACAATAGCAGGGCGGTGATAATCAGCCCGACCGAGGCATAGAGGTTCAGGAAGGGCACCAGCGCATCGATCACCAGCAGCGCAAGCACCGCGCACAAGGCCAGCATAAGCACCGACAGCAGACGAGTTCCGGCCCCCGGCGTGTGTGTTTCATACACGCTGGTCCCGCTGTGACTGCTGTCTTGTGATGACGCTTTCCCGTTTACCATTTCCGCATCTAGATGTTGCGCTCTAACGCAGGCACTACTCTAGCCGGTACTTGCACAGCGAGCCAGCTGATTGAATATTAGCGAAAGCTAAAATAGCAGTCAGTCAACACCATTCAATGACCGTGCCGCTGCAGCCGGGGAAACCACAGGCGGCGGCGCCACGGGGACGGGGAGCGCGGACGCTGGACTCGCCAGTCTGCTTCCGGGAGCGGCCGCGGAAGCAGGCTTACATCGGGAAATTACTCAGTGGCGGATGGCTGGGCTGTCGCCGGCGGTGACACAACAGCGGTGTCGGACGCGCCGGCGATCGGCTGATAACTGCGCGGATCCATCATCCACTGCAGCCGGGGTGTGTACCAGTTCGGATCCGCGAACGCGAACATCGGCTGATAGAACGCGGGATTCATCATCGCGTTCGTCCAGCGCGTGTAGTACGCCGGATTCATCATCTGGAACATCGGCGCGTACATCTGCGGATTCATGGGTGCCGTGATCCAGGCCATGTACATTCCGGGATTCATGAAGTACGTCATCGTGCGGGACATCTTCTGCCAGTCGGTGAGGCCGCGCATCCAGGTATCCCACATCACCGGCTCGGTTGAGCACTTCATCATCACGTGCATGGTGCGCGGATCGCTGGTAATTTGCATAAGCTTGGCAAACTCGACCGGATCGGCCATCGTTTGGGCCATGACTTCCATGTCGGTGAAAGCCCTGAGGTAGGGTTTGATGGCGTCGAAATCGCCTTCCTCGACAGCTGCGCATTCAGCGTAGTAGCGCTCCGCTTTTTCGAACTTGTGTTCGATCTGTGCCTCGCGATTCTGCGGATCGCTGCTTGTCTGGGTCGCAGCTGCCACTGAACCAACGATCAGGGCACCGGCAAGCGCGAACGCCGCCATGAAACTCCGATATGTGAAAGTCATGAGCGTGTCCTCCATAAGTCACACGGCATCCATACAGGAAATATGCTTATCCTGTTATATTCAAATGTTTGAATGTTAATTATAAGCACTGTCGCGGAACTCTCGCAAGTATTTGTCCTGCATGAGAGTCCATTGGTGCGACGTTGGTTTCTGGCCTCTGGCTACCGAGTATCGACAAATGAACCTTCTTATTTGGTGACTTGCGGTGTGGTTCGTTCGCGGAGGTAGTCGACAATTCGTTGTGCGTCGGCCTCGCTGATCCAGTCTGGTGCTTTGGCTCGCATGCGGGTGACCACGTGCAGCCATGCTGCGGCCTTGTCGCGTTCCTGTTTAATTTGCGCATAGACGCGATCGAGTTCGTGGCATCCGGAGCAACGTTCCCGGAACAACTCTTTCGCCGGTTTTTCTGAGTCCGGCTGAGGTGCTGCACCGCTCGCGACCCGTTTCTCGACGTAGGCGAGAATCTGGTCTATTTCCTCGTCGCTCAGCCAGGCTGCGCCACCTTCCCAGCGCTCACGCATCCGCAATACCACGTGCCGGCGTTGCTCCGGCGTCAGCTCGACGAGAAATATGCGTTGCGAGGGATGGCAGAGTCCACAGCGGGTTTCGAACAGACGCTCCTCTTCAGTGACCGTGGATTGTTCGGCGGCGAACGAGCCGCCTGAGCCGAGCACCAGCCACAGCCCGAGCAGGACCATCGCTTGGCGCCCGAGGGAACCGTCCGAAAGCGGGATCATTTTCATGGAAGAATTACTAACACGCTCGAGTTTAGAAAAATTGATGAGGGTCAAAAGCGAAGTGACTCATCGATCGGGGACTGGAATGATAGCCCGTTACCGCTGCTCCGGCCTCCATAATTTGCGCCACGGAGTCCTGTGCGCGGATCGTGTC
>JAOTYY010000349.1 GCA_029861595.1 Gammaproteobacteria bacterium | reverse complement strand
CGGCATTGGGGTTCGTCAGGCGCTGCACCACGGCGTCGATGGATCGATCGCGGGTGTCCTCGCTGCGGTACGGCAGCGTCGCGGACAAGTGGGTGGCGACAATCTCCTTGAGTGCCGCACGCTTCGGTGGCGGCAGCAGATACTGCTTGCCGAAACGGGATCGCAGTGCCGGATCGAGCAGATCTACCCGGTTGCACGCGCCAACCACGCCAATACCGGGAGTTCCTGCAGCGCCTTCCATCTGGGTGAGCAGCAGGCTTGTCACCCGATCGGAATGTTGCTGGCCGCGGCCGCCACGAACCCGTCCAATGGCGTCGATCTCATCGATGAACAGCAACGCGGGCGCGGCGTCACGGGCCTTGCGGAAGGCCTCGATGACATTCTGTTCGCTCTCGCCCACCCATGGGCTGTATACCGACGCCGCGTTGATCACGAAAAACTTTACCCCAAGCTCATGGGCCAGGTTGCGCGCCAGCAAGGTCTTGCCGCAGCCGGGCGGCCCGTAGAGGAGCAGCGCTCCTTCGGCCGGCGCAATGCCGTACGAGGCCGCGGTATCGGGCTGAGTCATGGCATAGGCGAACCCGCCGATTACGCTGTCGCGTACACCTTCGTAGCCCGCGAAGCGCGGCGGCGCATCGTCTACCTGCCGCGCGAGCTCCTCCACCCCGGGCACGCTGGACGATTGCATCACCTCGAGCACGATGAACGTTTTCGGGCACCAGACGATCTGATCCCCGGACTTGATGGTGGCGTCCGATAGCCAGTGAGCGCGGCCAAGCGTGATCTCCTGATCCTGCTCGCGCACGATCACGCCATGATCGCCATGCACGTCGCACACCTTACCCACCCGCCCAGGCTCAAAGGAGTGCCGGGTTGCGCTGGACAGCACCACGTTGCGTTCGGCCGAGAGAAATACGCTGGCTCCGGCGCCAAGCAGGGATGAATCGACATCGGGCGCCACGCCCACCAGCCGATCCTCGCCGGCGCAGAACACTCTGGCATCCCGCCGTCCGCCGATCTCTTCCCACGACCGAAACGTGGCCACGTGCCACGGGTGCCGCGTCAGCTGGACCACCGAAGCGTGTAGCTCCTTGTTAACGGCGTTCAGCTGGTGCATGGCCTTGCCCGCATCTGACAGGCTCCGCACCAACGACTCCATCACGTCCGGCTGATGCTCCGTCGGCAGCCCATTGATGAGCTGCAGCTTGTCATCGGCGCTGGGAGCATCCTCGCCCACGTCGCACACCATGCGCAGGAGCGGAATCAACTCCCGCTTTCGACCCACGCGCTCGACCGTTTCGGCCTCTTTCAACTCAAAAGTCATAGTGGCATGTCCTCCTTAATCGACGCCCAATCCTTCGGCCGGCGACGCGATGGTTGGTAGTTGGGTGGTGCCGGCGGCCCCGCCCTCGTAAAAGCCGCGGGCCTGGATCGAACCCTGACGCCAACCGAACAGGTCGATGCTCTGGCCCTGCGCCCCGAGATCGCTGATCAACAACGCCTGGGAATGCGCCTGGGGAAACAGCGTGCGGTGCACATCGCTATCGGCCTGGCTGAAGAAGGGTTTCGCGTAAACGCAGTTTCGCTGCTCCGCGGCCGGGCACTTGCTGCAGAAGTGCGGGTGGCTGTGCCACCAGCCCACCATCTCCTCCGAACGGTCGCGCAACGCCAGAGTCCTCTCCACGGCAGCAAAGCTTTCCGGACCGAGCCGCAGGCTGGTCTGCGTGCCGATGGCTCCAGGTGCCGTGATCAGCGCAGTGATCTCCACAGACAGATACCTGGGCTGGGCATTCACGACCACGCGGCCGAGCAACAGCCCGCCGGTCTCCAGCTCGCCGGCCCGCGACGCCAGGCTTGCAGCCTCGTCGAGCACCGGCTGCGCGATCACAACCGGGAGGTCCGCATCGTCCCAACCGCTGCCAGGCGCCCGACGTTCCAGCGACAGTTCGCCGGCAGCGACAGCCATAGCCATTACGGTGGGCTCGAGCTCAAAGTCCGCCTCGACTGCAACGGTTTCCACCGGAAACGCACAAATGCGATAGGCGAAGGTCTCCCCATCACGCAGCGTTCCGGCGCGCACGAGTTCGCCCGAACCGCGCACCACATCACTATGAAACAGCGTTTTCGGAAACTCACGACCATGATCCCGGCCCGGGAACAGCACCTCGATTCCGCCGATGTAGGGAGTGCCGCGTTCCGGGCACGGCACCGGCTCAATGCGAGCCGGCGCCGGCGCCGCGGTAAGCGAATCTTCTCCACGCTCGACCAGTTCGCGCAGCTCCTGCAGGTGCGCGCACTGCACGGCCGGTTCGAAGTCCACGCCCGTCAGCGGATAGTCGCCTATCCTGGCGCCGCTGGCATTCAAGACCTCGGCTACAAACCGGTAGGGCACGGATATCTCCATCTCGCCAGGCCTACCCGGCTTGTACGTCGGGTTGCAGGATGATTTCGTCGTCCGTCTGCAGCACATCACCCACGGTCTCGGTGGCGTGCAGGTGCCGCGCCTCCCGTTGCAGGTAAGCGTGATAGACGTGAGGCTGACCGGTGGCGTCGACCTCGGGCAAATTCATCTTTGCCCGCAGCCGTTGTACCAGGTCGCCAATGGACAACTCCGCGCGCAGACCGCGCGCCTTGCTGGGGCGCTGATTCGCTACGTCTCGTACATGGATATCCAGGGTTTCAGCATATGCACTCATTGTGTTTCCTCGGTTTTTACCGTTCACAGTTCATAGGTAGGTGGATTGGCGACGCTGCTCGCACCGCCGGCTATGGCCACAAACGCATGAGACAGAATTGCCTCGGTGGCCAGAGACTCAATATCGATCTCGAATCGCTGCACCGCGGTCACCAGCGAGCCGAGCGCATGCTCGACCTGGGCGAGCGCCGGCTGCAACGGCAGGTGGGCAACAAAGCCGAGTACTGCGGCGGTATCCTCCCGCGGCTTATCAGCAAATGGCCGCACGAATCGGATCGCCGCACTTGCACGCAGCAAGAACAACCCCACCGCAGTCCGTTGCGGCTCGGCGGGCGCGAACACATCACCGGCGCCCAGGGGCAGTTCCACGCGCCACCAGTCAGCTTGCCGCGAGATACACACATGACGTTCCTGGCGACCCGAAACCATGTTCACGTGATGAGTGCCATCGCCACGTGACTCAACGGTGTGATCCAGATC
>JAOTYY010000136.1 GCA_029861595.1 Gammaproteobacteria bacterium | reverse complement strand
CACAAACGTTCGTCATTGCCGCCGCGGGCATAGACTTTGGCCTCACAGACCGTCAGTGTCCGTCCCGGCCGCAGGACCTGGCCCCGCGCAACCAGCGCCTCGCCACGGCCGGGCGCCACAAAGTTCATTTTGTATTCCACCGTGAGCACCGAGTCGTGTTCGCTCATCAGACTGAACGCGGCGTAACCGGCGGCGTTATCGGCCAGCGTGCCGATCACACCACCGTGAAAAAAGCCGTGCTGCTGGCACAGTGCGGGGGCGTACGCGAGTCGGATCTCGACGAACCCCGGTTCCACGGCGGTCACCTGCGCACCGATCGTATGCATGAAATTCTGGCGCTCGAAGCTGGCGCGCACACGCTCGGCGAAGCGCTCGTTGCGAGGCTCGAACATGAGCATTCTCCTGCGGCCAGCGCCGCGGCGCGCTAAAACTGATGCCCGGAGTAGTAGACGTAGCTCAACCCACCCACGATGCAAAGTACCGCTATTGCCAGAACGACATTTATCAGGGTGGAGTTGCGGCGCCGTGCTGCGGTTTTGCGCGCCGCTTCGCGCGCCCTGGCAATCCTGGCACTTTCGCCACCGCTCGACGGCTTGGCCGCGTGCTCATAGTACTTGGCGAATATCACCCCGCACTTTACGCAGGCCCTGGCCGCCGGTTGCCGGGTCCCGCATTTCGGGCATTCGACCCCGGTCCGGTGCAGATGCATCGACCCCTTTTCCTCGGCAGGTTCATCAGGCGCGGCTGCGCCACCCTTGGGCACCAGTTCCAGCGACGGTTCTTCGCTTTCAAGATGCTCATGCAGGGCTTGCAGCCGCACTTCCATGCCGAACGATTCCAGCACTTCCTTGAACTTGTACGCCTGGTTCGCCGGTACGCTTTTCCTGATGACGATTTCCTGTTCCGCATGCAGCATCGCGCGGGCCGTGTCGGGTCCTACGTCGAACCGCTTGCCGAACGAATCGAGTACCTGTTCCGGATCAGTGCCGGGCCGCAGCCGACCGGTGAACACGATGTCGTAGACCTGTTGCATCGATCAACCTCGCGAGCCGTGAGCCTTACGCATGCGCTTAAGCAGTCTCCAGTTGCGCCAGCGCGCTGCGGCATTGGGCCTCGATAACGTCCATCTCTCGCAACATGGTGTCGATCTCGGCACGCTGCTGTAGCAGCATTGCACGATCCTGCTTGATGCGGGTACACAAGTGTTTCAGCTGCCCGGCTTCGCCGCGGTCAGTGTTGTACATGTCGATGATGTCACCGATATCGCGCAACGGCAGGCCGAGTCGCTTGCCGCGCAGGATCAGTTTGAGCCGGGTGCGATCGCGACGTGAGTAGATCCGATGCCGACCGTGGCGGCCGGGACTTATCAGCCCTTGATCCTCGTAGTACCGGATCGTACGAGTGGTGATGCCGAATTCCTTGGAAAGCTCCGAGATCGTATAAGTCCGCGAATCCATGAGGTCTACGTGTAAAAACTGTAAGCCAGTATAACATTGACCTTTACGTAAACGTAATTCACCAGCGCTCGACGTGTTCACAAAAAACCACCGACTATGCGGCGACCTCGGCGACGAACGCGGCGACGGCCCGCTGCGTCGACTGCGGTTGATCGCGGTGTGGCGAATGGCCGCACTCGGGCAACAGAAGTGTGCGGCATGAACCGCCGACGCGTCGTTCGATCGACTGCAGCTGCAAGAGCGTACCGAATTGATCCTGCTCACCCTGCACCAGTAGAACCGGCACCCGGATCGCATCGAGGTACTCCTCGATATTCCAGTGTCGGAATTCTTTCCGCAACCAGACATCGTTCCAGCCCCGGAATGCCGCGTCGACCTGCGTGCCGTGGTAGCGCGCGAGTTTCGCGCGCAAATCGGTCGTTTCGTAAAGTGTCCTCGCATTCTGAATGCTCTCGATGCTGAGTTGCTCGTTGAATACATGCGGGGCGATCGCCACCAGCCCCTCGACGTCGTCGCGCCCACTACCGCCCGCGTAGATCAAGGCAATCGACGCGCCGTCGCTGTGGCCGACCAGTACGCTGCGCCGGATGCCGGCCAGCGCCAGCAGTTTCGGCAGCACCTCGAGCGCTTCGTCATGCATGTAGCGCTCGGGGCGCGGAAGCTCGGCCGCCTGTGACGCGCCATAGCCGGCGCGGCTGTAAGTGAAGACGCCAGCTCCGGTTTGATCGGCCAGCCGTTCGGGAAAGTCGCGCCACATCGCCACACAGCCTAGCCCTTCGTGCAACAGTACCAGCGTCGGCAAGTCCTCGCGGTGTGGCGGCACCCAGCTGTATTCCAAGCGCCGCCCGACGACGGCCAGAAACCCGTTCTCCCGCTGGCCGCCCAGCCGCCCGGTCACAGCCAGCAGTTACCGTCAGTCCGGCGAACGCGCACGCAGCTTGAACCGTTGCACCTTGCCGGTGGCCGTTTTGGGCAACGCGTCGACGAACTCTATCCAGCGCGGATACTTGTAAGGCGCGAGGCTCTGCTTCACGAACGCCTGCAACTCAGTGGCGGTCGCTGCCCCGGCATCACCGGGCTCGTGCAGCACGACGAAAGCTTTTGGCTTTATCAGCCCCGCCTCGTCCTGTGCACCGACGACGCCGACTTCCAGCACCTTGTCGTGCGCGATCAACGCCGACTCGACTTCGAACGGCGACACCCAGTTGCCGCTTACCTTCAGCATGTCGTCCGTGCGTCCACAGTAGGTGTACAGCCCATCCTCGCTGACCGTGTACTTGTCGCCCGTGCGCGTCCACCGGCCCATAAATGTATGCAGACTCTTGTCACGCTGGTTCCAGTAAGCCACCGCCGCAGACCGCCCGTCGACCAGCAATTCGCCTATTTCTCCCGGCGCTACCGGCTGATCGTCTTCGTCGACCACCCGCAGCCGGTAGCCAGGTACCGCACGCCCCGACGTACCGTAGTGCACGTCGCCGGGGACATTGCTGAGAAAAATATGCAGCATCTCGGTACTGCCCAGCCCATCGATTATTTCCGCACCGAACTTTTCCTGCCAGCGAGTGCCCACGTCGCCAGGCAAGGCCTCGCCGGCTGATACGCACAAACGCAGGCGTTGCGACACACGCTCGCGGTCGTTTTTTTCGTCGGCGAGAATGGCTGCATACAACGTCGGCACGCCGTAAAAAATACTCGCCTGGTGTTTCTGCAACGCACCCAGCACGCTGTCAGGTGTGGGCCGCCCCGCAATCACTGCTGCCGTGGCGCCGACATATAGCGGAAAAGTCAGCGTATTACCGAGACCGTATGCGAAAAACATTTTTGCCGCGGAAAACACCACGTCGTCCTCACGAATACCCAGCACACCCTTGCCGTAATGCACAGCGGTGCACACGAGATCGCTGTGCAAGTGCATGGAACCCTTGGGCGTGCCGGTGGACCCGGAAGTGTAAAGCCAGAATGCAACATCGTCGGCGGTGGTGTCGGCAGGCATGAGCGTGTCGCCGGCACTCGCCATCAGGTCTTCGAGCGACTGATGGCCGTCGCGGCTGCCACCGGCGATGACGATCTCTTTGAGGTGCGGCGCCTCGGCAATGACCGGCGCCAGCGTATCGTAAAGCGCAGCGCTGACGACGAGAATGCGCGCGCGGCTGTCCTTTACGATGTATTCGTAGTCCTGCGGAGTCAACAAGGTGTTGACGGGGATCGCAACGGCGCCAGCTTTGATTACGCCCCAGAACACGGCCGACATATCCACTGTATCCAGCATGCACAGCATGACCCGGGTCTCCAGTTCGGCACCCAGCGCTTGCAAAGCGTTGCCCGCTCGATTTACCCGCTGTGCCAGCTCCGCATAAGTGTAGGCGCCGGCGTCGTCTATGAAAGCGGTCTTGCCGCTGCGCCCGGCACTCGCGTGCACATCGATAAACTCAACGGCAGCGTTGTAGTCACGGGGTATTTCGATCGTTGCGGGATCCGTGGAGTAGTCGACTTTCGCGGTTGCCGGCATGGCGCCCTCCTGCAGATTATTGAGTTGGCGCGGCTGGCCTGCGGCACAAGCCGCCGCGATCAAAATTTCTTCAACCCCTCAACGCGCTGCGCGATTATTGCAACACGGCGTCGCGAGTCCGCCTTTGCGCATCATCAGGCTAGCTGTCTGGTCACGTGAATTCGATGTCCCCTTCCGGCAGCAGATACAACACCAGCGCAGCTCCCCCGGTGACTGTCGGGTAGTGTTCGCTGCCGGGCGCGTATACGCACCATCCCCGTCCATGCCCGTCGAAGCATGCGGCGCTGTCGATCGGCATGATCATGTCGATCTCGCCTTTCGGATGTTTGT
Organism: Gammaproteobacteria bacterium; assembly: GCA_029861595.1. GTDB lineage: Bacteria > Pseudomonadota > Gammaproteobacteria > JAHELT01 > JAHELT01 > JAHELT01. The sequence goes on along the minus strand of JAOTYY010000136.1, from coordinate 7,605 downwards.
GGCGGGGTCCGCGTACGTCGTTCATGTACACCACGTCCACACTCAGCCCCTGTACGGCATCCGGCCGTAACACCCGTCCGTAACGAATGCCGCCGGCCTCGTGTTTGCACATCCAGCCGGCATCCACGCCGGCATGACAAGCTTCCTCGATGCGTCGAAACGTGTCGCCTTCGGCAGGCAACGTACGATTCAGGTGCTCGCCCAGATTCGTATCCACGGCGCGGCCGCCGATCACATCGGCTACTTCGTTCATCAGGGTGGCAAACAACTCTCTGGTCATTTTTCGATTCTCGCGTCGCACGCCTCAGCATAGCGTTCGATGGGTTCGCGAAACAATGCCGGAATGGGCGTGCTGCGCATACTCTGCCGGTCCACGAAAGTGTGCACCAGTTTACCCGCGTAAACCGGCGTGCCGCCTTCGAGCCAGCCTTCGAACCGCAAACCGAGCGACGACCTGCCGATGTGATCCACATACACCGCGAGCGTCAGCAGATCGCCCGGGCGCAACGGTTCGCGGAAATCCATTGACACGTGAACAGCCGGCGCAGCCATCCCGTGCTCGGTGTTCATGCGGTACCAGTCGAAGCCGACGACGTCGCGGAACCAACTGTCCACTGCATCCATCGCGAAGTCCAGAAACCGCACCGTATACGCCATCAGCGCAGGGTCGGCGTCGCCCCATTGCACGCGCCGCGAGTAGCAATACGGCAGGTTCGGGGCAATCGAGTCGGGCACGGACCTCAATCCTCGCTCTCCAGTCAGCGTTGCACGCATCGGGCCGGACAAACGGCACAGATTGACGTTTACGTAAACGTAAATGCATAATCGTCACTTAAAATGCCGGTCTTAGCAACCTTGACCGACGCGTCGCGGCGACCGGCACATGTGCCGAAACCGCCGCGGCAACGTCCCGGACCGGAGTGCAGCATGTCCGCCACCATCACCGCTATCGATGCGAAACCGGCATTACAGCACAACGTGCGCCTGGTGACCGCCGCCAGCCTGTTTGACGGGCACGATGCGTCGATCAATATCATGCGCCGCATCCTGCAGGCTTCCGGCGCGGAAGTGATTCACCTGGGGCACAATCGCTCGGTACACGAGATCGTTACCGCGGCGTTGCAAGAGGACGTGCAGGGAATCGCTGTAAGCTCCTACCAGGGCGGCCACGTCGAGTATTTCAAATACATGATTGACATGTTGCGCGAACGCGACGGCGCCGACATCAAAGTCTTCGGCGGCGGCGGCGGCGTCATCATTCCGCAGGAAATCGCCGAACTGCACGACTACGGGGTGACCCGGATCTATTCGCCGGCCGATGGTCAGCAACTCGGACTGCAGGGCATGATCGACGACATGCTGCGCTGCTGCGACGTAGACCCGGGCGCGGGGCCCGGTGTCGACATCGACGCGCTGCCGCAAGACGATTGGCGCACCCTGGCGCGCGCCATCACGCATCTGGAAAACACCGGCACCGACAATCCGCTGGCGCAAGCACTGCGCAAGCGGGTTACGCAGCAACCAGCCGTTCCCGTGCTCGGCATCACCGGCACGGGCGGGTCGGGAAAATCATCCCTGACGGATGAATTGATCCGGCGGTTGCGGCTCGATTATGCCGACAGCCTGCGCATCGCCATTCTGGCGATCGATCCCACGCGCCGTAGAACCGGGGGCGCGCTGCTCGGCGATCGGATCCGCATGAACGCGATCGAGCACCCGGGCGTGTATCTGCGCTCGCTGGCGACCCGCGGCAACGACGGCGAAATTCCCACCGCGCTGCCACACATCATCGACGCCTGCAAACTGGCCGGTTTCGATCTGGTGGTCGTGGAAACGCCGGGCATCGGCCAGGGCGATGCCGGCATAGTGACGCACGTCGATACGTCACTGTACGTCATGACCCCGGAGTTTGGCGCGGCCAGCCAGTTGGAAAAAATCGACATGCTCGACTACGCAGACGTCATCGCCATCAACAAGTTCGACCGCAAAGGTGGTGAAGATGCGTTGCGCGACGTGGCCAAGCAGGTGCAACGCAATCGTGAAGCGTTTGCACAAAGCACCGAGGAGATGCCGGTGTTCGGTACTATCGCCGCGCACTTCAACGACGACGGCGTAACCGCGCTGTATCAGGCACTGGGCGAGGCGCTGCGCAAGCATGGACTGGCGCAATCACCGGGTAAACTGCCGCGCGTTTCCACGCATCGCTCCAGCGAGCGCTCCAGCATCATCCCGGCGAGCCGTATACGGTATCTCGCCGAAATCGCGGAAACGGTGCGCGCCTACAAAACGGCGGCGTATGCACAAGCCGCAATAGCCCGTGAACGTCAGCAGCTTCGCGCCAGCAAAAGAATGCTGGATGAGAGCGGCGTCGACAGCGATTCGCTCGATCCGTTGATCGCACGGCGCGACGCACAACTCGAGGGGCGCGCGAAAAAACTGCTCGACATCTGGCCCGCGATCCAGCGCAGCTATGCCGGCGACGAGTACGTGGTGAAAATCAGGGATCGAGAAATTCGCACCCAGATCAAACAACGGACTTTATCGGGCACCCTGATCTCGAAAGTCGCGTTGCCCGCGTTCGAGGACGAGGGCGAGATTCTCAAGTGGCTGCTGCTGGAAAACGTTCCTGGCAGTTTTCCGTATACCGCTGGCGTGTTCGCGTTCAAGCGTGAAGGCGAGGATCCGACCCGCATGTTCGCCGGTGAGGGCGATGCCTTCCGTACCAATCGCCGCTTCAAGAAGCTGTCGGAGCACTCAGCGGCAAAACGCCTGTCCACGGCTTTCGATTCGGTAACCCTGTACGGGTTCGATCCGCACGAACGGCCCGACATTTATGGCAAAGTCGGCAACTCCGGCGTCTCCATCGCCACGCTGGACGACATGCGGGCGCTCTACGACGGCTTCGATCTGTGTGCCGCAGGGACTTCGGTGTCGATGACCATCAACGGTCCCGCGCCGACTCTGCTGGCGATGTTTCTCAATACCGCCGTCGATCAGCAGATGCGCAAGTTCGAAAACGACAACAACCGCCCGCCTACCGACGAGGAAATGGAGAAAATCCGCGCCTGGGCGCTGCAGAACGTACGCGGCACAGTGCAGGCGGATATCCTCAAGGAGGATCAGGGGCAGAACACCTGTATTTTTTCTACCGAGTTTTCGCTGCGCATGATGGGCGACATCCAGGAGTATTTCGTCCAGCACGACATCCGCAATTTCTATTCGGTGTCGATTTCCGGCTATCACATCGCCGAAGCGGGTGCCAACCCGATCACGCAGCTGGCATTGACGCTGGCCAACGGATTTACTTACGTCGAAGCCTATCTCGCGCGCGGCATGCACGTCGACGACTTCGCGCCCAACCTGTCGTTCTTCTTCTCCAACGGCATGGATCCGGAATACACGGTGATGGGCCGTGTGGCCCGCCGTATCTGGGCGACCGCGATGAGAAATAAGTACGGGGCCAACGAGCGCAGCCAGAAACTGAAATACCATATACAGACGTCCGGGCGCTCCTTGCATGCGCAGGAAATGAGCTTCAACGACATCCGCACGACATTGCAGGCGCTGATCGCCGTCTACGACAACTGCAACAGTCTGCATACCAACGCTTACGACGAGGCTATCACCACACCCACCGAGGAGTCGGTACGCCGCGCGATGGCGATCCAGCTGATAATCAACCGCGAGTGGGGGCTGGCGAACAATGAAAACCCGAATCAGGGGGCTTTCATCATCGACGAGCTGACCGAACTGGTGGAGGAAGCGGTGCTCACCGAGTTCGAACGCCTGGCCGAACGCGGCGGCGTGCTGGGCGCCATGGAAACCGGTTACCAGCGAGGGAAAATTCAGGACGAATCACTGTACTACGAGCATCGCAAGCACGATGGTTCGTTGCCGATCGTTGGCGTCAACACGTTTCTCGGTCCCCGTTCGGAAGAAACCCGGGAAATCGAACTGGCGCGTTCAACCGAAGACGAGAAACAAAGCCAGCTGGCCCGCCTGCGACAGTTTCACAGGCAACACGCGGACAATGCCATAGATGCACTGCATCGCGTACAACTCGCGGCAATGGAGAATCGCAATGTGTTTGCGGAACTGGTGAACGCGGTTCGCTATTGCTCACTGGGACAGATCACCGACGCCCTGTTCGAAGTAGGCGGCCAATACCGGCGCAGCATGTAGCGCGTCCACCGACAAGCGAATCCTTCGTAAAAATTGCAGGCCATAGCGCGCCACGCCTCACTTCAGCTTTTCGGCAAGAAACTCCAGGACTTTCTGCCACGCGTCCTCGCTTTGCGCTTCCCGGTAACGCTCCGGCGCCGGAAAATTCTGGAACGCGTGCCCCGCGCCGTCATAGCGATGAAAGACGTGTTCCACGCCCGCCTTGGTGAGTGCCGCACTGTAATCATCGACATCGGCCGGTGAGGGATTCTGATCGTCGTTGCCGAAAAAGCCCACCACCGGGCAGCGAATCCTGTGTGCCTCGTCGATGGGCGCGGAGCCATCGCCTTTCGCGACCTTGACGTTGCCGCCATAGAACGTCGCGCAGGCGGCCAGCTCGGGAATGCGACAGGCGGCGATCCAGGCGACGCGCCCGCCCCAGCAGTGTCCCACGACACCAATGCGCTCGCTATCAACGTCCTCCCGCGCTCGCAGCACATCGAACGCGGCGCGCATGTCGGCCGCCATCCAGTCGTCACGGCTCTCGTCGCGCTTTACCTGAATATCGGCGTCCTTGGGCCACCAGTGGAAGATGAACGGGGCAGCAACGACGTAGCCGTCGGCGGCGAAGCGTTCGCCGGCCGCCAGCGTAAACTCGTCATTTTCGATACCCGTGTGGCCCACGGGAATGTGCTGTGCGAGAACAATTCCGGGGTGCGGGCCGCCGCCCTGAGGCGCGAACACGAACACCTCCATGGGATTGCCCAGAACTTCCACGGTTTCGATAGTGTGCACGGGACAACTCCTTAAATTCTCCGGTTGCAGGTGCAACGCCGTCGACTCGAGAATCCGTCAACCGGACGGATCGGCATTGCGATGCCCATGACTCTAGCAAACCTGCCCGGCCGGGGTAACGCCCTCTCACAGGTCTTCTACTTACATGCCGACGGTCGCCAGACTGCTGGTGATGGCCACGTAGAGGAGACAGGCCGCAAACAACAAGGTCGTGTTGAGTATCTCGTTGGTCATGAAACTCTCCGGGTTGGTGCCTGGATGCCGGCCGTTGGCCGGTAACGGTAAGCTTGCCGTAATGGCGGTCCAGTCGCAGTGACAGAGTTGCAGTCAGCCGGGTGAACCTGTTACGTCGACAGTGTGATGCGGTCCACGTTGCAGGGGCGCCAGGGCCCTGTGGCCGCCCTGTCACGACTTATCCGCTCATATGTTGCAGTGCAACATATTATCGTTTAGTATTTGTAAATTCGCCTTACAAAATCAAAACCATCTGATGTTGCATTGCAACACACACGCTGGAGGAAAGCATGTCCGAACGTGATGTCGTCGTTCTAAGCGCCGTCCGCACCCCCGTGGGAACCTATGGCGGCACCCTCAAAGACCAACCGACCGTCGATCTGGCCGCGCTGGTGGTGCGCGAGGCCGTTAGCCGCGCAGGCGTCGCAGCCGAAGATATCGGCCATTGCGTATTCGGCAACGTCGTGCACACCGACACGCGCGACATGTACCTGAGCCGCGTTGCCGCGATACAGGGCGGACTGCCCAACGAGACCCCGGCCTTCACGTTGAACCGCCTGTGCGGCAGCGGTTTGCAGGCTATCGTCTCCGGGGCGCAGGTGATCAAAATGGGTGACGCAGACGCCGTGGTGGCCGGCGGTGCCGAAAACATGAGCCGCGGACAGTACTGGCTGCCAAGCATGCGCTGGGGACAACGCATGAATGCCGGGCAGGTAGTGGATGCCATGGTGGGGGCGCTCACCGACCCGTTCGACGACTGCCACATGGGCATCACCGCCGAAAACATCGCGGAGAAGTGGCAGATAACGCGCGAAGATCAGGACGCCCTTGCCGTGGAAAGTCATCGGCGCGCTGCCAGCGCCATCGATAACGGTTTGTTCAAGGACCAGATCGTGCCAGTGGAAATCAAAACGCGCAAAGGCACTCAGGTATTCGACACCGACGAACACGTGCGGCGCGACGCGACGCTGGAAGGCATGGCGAAGTTACGCCCGGTATTCAACAAAGAAGGTTCGGTTACGGCCGGCAACGCCTCCGGAATCAACGACGCGGCGTCGGCCATAGTGATGATGGAAGCGCAGGCTGCGGAGCGCAAGGGGCTGAAGCCCATGGCCCGCATGGTAGGCTACACCCACGCCGGCGTGGAGCCGAAATACATGGGCATCGGTCCGGTGCCCGCCGTGCGCAAACTGCTGGAGAAGACCGGTGTGAAGCTGGAGGACATCGGCGTTTTCGAAGTCAATGAAGCGTTCGCGGCGCAGGCACTCGCCGTGTGCCGCGACCTCGGCCTGCCGATGGACAAGACCAATCCCAACGGCAGCGGCATTTCCCTGGGTCACCCCATCGGCGCCACCGGCAGCATTGTGACCACCAAGGCTTTGTTTGAAATGCAGCGTACCGGCAGCCAGTACGCTCTGGTCACCATGTGCATCGGCGGCGGCCAGGGCATTGCCGCATTGTTCGAAAGCATTCACTAACCGGACATCGCGAGGACAAGCAAATGGGTCGAGTAGCACTGGTAACGGGCGGTACACGCGGCATCGGTGAAGCCATCAGCGTCGCTCTGAAAGAGGCTGGCTACGGCGTGGCCGCGAATTACGCCGGCAACGACGCAGCCGCTCAGGCATTCACCGAGCGCACCGGCATTCCCACCTTCAAGTTCGATGTCTCGGACTACGAAGCGGTACGGGCCGGTATTGCAGGTATCGAATCCGACCTGGGACCTGTCGAAATCCTGGTGAACAACGCGGGCATCACCCGCGACGGTGTCATGCACCGCATGGATTTCGCCAACTGGAACGCGGTCCTGCAAACCAATCTGTCATCGTGCTTCAACTGCTGCCGTGCGGTCATCGAAGGCATGCGCGAGCGCGGCTTCGGGCGCATCGTCAATATCGGTTCGGTAAACGGGCAGGCCGGGCAATACGGGCAGGTCAATTACGCGGCGGCCAAATCGGGTATCCACGGGTTCACCAAAGCGCTGGCCAAGGAAGGGGCTGCGAAAGGCATTACGGTCAACGCCATCGCACCCGGTTACGTCGATACGGATATGGTGCGTGCGGTGCCGGAAGACGTGCTGGCGAAAATCATCAGAACCATTCCCGTCGGCCGGCTCGGCCACGCCGAGGACATCGCGCGCGGCGTGATGTTCCTGGTCGACGACAACGCCACGTTCATCACCGGTTCGACCATCGACATCAACGGCGGCATGCACATGTACTGATTCAGACGTAAACGCAAAAAGGGGACGCACTTATTTATTTGTAACCGAATAAATAAGTGCGTCCCTTTTTTTGTTACTCGTAGCTGCGCACGTCGTCGATGATTTTACCGTCGTTGGCCAGGCTCCCCGGGGCAGTGAGGATCACTTCGCCACGGAGTTTGCAGACCTCGCGCAGGCTTGCCACGATCGCT
>JAOTYY010000135.1 GCA_029861595.1 Gammaproteobacteria bacterium | reverse complement strand
TGCAACTGCCAGTATTGGTTCGAATTGAGACATTCTCGCCCGATTGTAATTAGACACAATCTGATAGGCCGGATGCCGGGTCGGCATAGCTACTGACGCAGGTCGATGACCCGCTTCGCCTTCCCAACGGAGCGCTCCACACTACCTTTGAGCACTACCTTGACCATGGTGTTGATACCGATCATGGCCTTTATGTGCTGCTGCAACGCATCGCCGGCTGTTACCATGGCTGCTTCTCCAGATGCCGAAAGCTCCGCGCACGCCTCAACCACCACGGTCAGCTCATCCAGATGGTTCCGGGTGCGCCGTTCCAGAACGTAGTGGGGGGACAGTGTGTCGTGCTCCAGAATCAGCGCCTCAATAGTGGTGGGGAACACATTGACGCCGTGGATGATCAGCATGTCGTCGCTGCGCCCGGTAATGCGGTCGATGCGGCGCATGCTGCGGGCTGTCGGTGGCAGCAATCTGGTGAGATCGCGCGTGCGATAACGGATCATCGGCAACCCTTCCTTGGTCAGCGTGGTCAGCACCAGTTCGCCGATCTGTTCGTCCGGGAGTATCGCAGCGGTATCGGGATCGATGATTTCCGGGTAGAAGTGATCTTCCCACAGCGTCAGCCCGTCTTTCGTCTCTATGCATTCGGTTGCCACGCCGGGTCCCTGAATTTCCGACAGGCCATAGTGGTTCAGCGCGTCGATATCGAAGCGCTCCTCGATTTGTTCGCGCATGGCTTCGGTCCAGGGTTCCGCGCCGTGGAAGCCGATTCTGAGCGAGGTTTTGCGCGAATCGAGGCCCTGGCGATCGAACTCATCGGCGATTGCCAGCAGGTATGACGGTGTCACCGCGATGATGACTGGGCCGAAATCCTCGATCAGTTGTACCTGGCGTTGTGTCAGTCCACCAGAGACGGGGACCGTTGTGCAGCCGAGTGCTTCGGCACCGTAGTGCACACCGAGGCCGCCGGTGAATAAACCGTAGCCGAACGCGTTATGGACAATATCGCCGGCACGCGCGCCGGCTGCGCGAAGGCTGCGCGCTATCAGTGCCGTCCATGTGTCGAGGTCCCCGCGGGTGTAGCCGACCACCGTTGGCTTCCCCGTGGTGCCGCTGGAAGCGTGTATGCGCACCAGTTGCTCACGAGGCACGGCAAACATGCCAAAGGGATAAGCTTCGCGCAAATCGTCTTTGGTGGTGAAAGGAAAGTTCGCGAGGTCTGCCAATTGGTGGAAATCGTCGGGGTGCACACCGGCTTTTTCGAACTTCTCGCGATAGGCGGCAACATTGTCGTACGCATAGCCAAGCGTCCATTTGATGCGCTCGGTCTGTAAAGCCGTCAATTCATCACAGCTCGCCGTTTCGATCGCTTCGAGTTCGTTTTTCGCGGGCGGTTGTCTGCGCATGGGCTATCCTCCGCCAGAAGGCTTTGTAAGAAGATCGATTGGTAAGATGTTCACGACACGTGATGCGCAGTCAATCGGCCGAGTTGACCGAATCCTGATCTGCGTGCATCGCGACCAGAGGGCGCAGTTCATGACGTTTGATCTTGCCGGTGTTGGTGCGAGGTAATGCGTCTGCGAACTGCAGCCAGCGTGGACGTTTGTGGGTTGGCAACTGTAGCAATCGCTGGTGAACGTTGTCGGCTACTTGTGTCTGCGGCGCGCCCGGCTCGCACACCACGAACAGAGCAATCCTCGAGAGACCGTCCTCGTCTGGCGCACTTACCGCGGCAACCTCTTTGACGCTGCGATCCTCGGATACCGCGTTTTCGACGTCCTGCAGGTGCACCCACTGCCCGGCAATCTTGATACGGCTGTCCTCACGACCCCGGAAATACCAGAAACCGTCCGTGTCATACAAAAAAAGATCGCCTGTCGCGAACCAGCCACCACTGAAACGTTGTTCAGTCAGTTCGGGATTGTTTGCATACCCGTTTGCGAGGAACGGGTGGCGCACATACAACTCGCCGATTTTGCCAGGAGGCAGCGCATCACCGCCGGGACCGCGCAACTGCAATTCGGCGCCTGGTACGGCACGCCCCGCCGAGTCCGGCCGGCGGGCGTCAAGCGGTGTCGCGGTAATCAGAAACAAGGTCTCCGACGTGCCGTAACAATCCAGAATGTCGTTGCCGGTGAAGGCACGCCAGGCATCGTTGACACCCTCCGAGAGGTGTTCGCCTGCGGATACCCAGGCCCTTACTTTACCGAGCAGATCGCGTTTGCCGTCTGTTGCGGCGTGTAATACGCGCCGGTAAAGCGTAGGCGTACTGAATACGACTTCGGGCGAATGGTGCTCGATGGTTTGCAGCAACGACTCGGGATCGTGCCAGTCCGGGTACAGAACAACGCTGGCGCCTACGTCCATGGCGCCGAGAAACGTGTTGCTGAGTGGATACGCGAACGACAGCTTGGATGTGCAGTGAATCCGGGTGCCGGCGTGTAATAGTAACTGTTCCCGATGAAAGCCGTTAGCAGCGGTAACGCCACCGTGTGTGTGTACCACGCTCTTCGGGCGGCTGGTCGAGCCCGAAGAGCACACCCAGAAGGCGGTATCGTCGCGTTCACGCAATATTGGTTCGAATGTTTCATCGGCTCTGTTCAGCCGTGCGACGAATTCGCTCCGTTCGTGCACGGACGTGCCGCTCCCGCCCGCGTCTTCGGTCAACGAGGCAAGATCGGCCTCGACGAATATCGCCACTGCCTCGCTGTCGCCCAACGCGTGACCGACGTCCTCCCGCGAGATGCGGGTGGAGAGCACGACTGGTACCACGCCGGCTTTCACCGCTCCCAGAAACAACGCGATCAACTCAGGTGTGTCGCGCAGCAGTATGAGCACCCGCTCTCCCGAATGCACATCAAGGTTGTCGAGCAGATTAGCTGCCTGGTTACTCAGACGGTCCAGTGCCGCATAGGAAATACTCTCGTCGTGGTAGAGCAAGGCGGGAATATCGATGAACTTCTTTTGCCGCGCGTTCGCGAACAGCGCCGCCGCCAGGTTCATCACGGTCGAGACCTCACCAGTCAGCCTCCGGCGATAATAGGCACCACCGCCACCCGGTCGCCATCATGCAACGCAGTATCGGCCTCTCCGGAGAGCACCATCTCGTCATTGACCACGAGATTGAACAGTTGCTCGTCGAGATGTTCCTCGGTTTCCGGCAGCTTGCGGCGCAACGCTTCGCGTAGTTCGACCACGTTCGCCACCGGCTCATCGATGACAACCGCACCCTCGGGTGCGCCTGGAATGCTCTCGGGCAGTTCCACGTTGAGCGCGAAACCGGTCACGGTGCGCGACAATCTGGTGTGCCATTCGAGCGCCGGCGTACCTTCGCTGTTGAGCCCGGTTAGTTCGTAGAAACGTGCTTTGAGTCGTTCGAATTCCTGTCGGTCGATGCGCTCGCCGCGAAACGGACCGGTCGGGTTCTCTTCCTCGAACCAGCGCTTCGGCAGCGTATCGTCGCGCGCGCGCAGGCCGAGGCGGAAATTGATCATGCGCTCCAGGCCGGTGATGTTGCGTCCTATTTCGTCGAGTTCCGCGGACGAGAACTCGAGCCCGGTGAGATCGCCCAGCTGTACGGCGAAGTCAGCGTAATCGGGAAGCGTGGGCGAATTGAACAGCTTGGTGTTGAATCGGCACATGCCTACCGAGTCGCCGACAGCGTAGATATTTTCACAACGCCGCACCGCGATTTCCTTGCCGTCGTAGCTGTTCGGCTCGGCGGCGACCGCACCGCCGTAGAGCGAGGTCTTGAATTCGGCATCGTCGTTGATGCGGGCGTTGATTTCCAACGTTACGCGGTTGCGCAGATGATCCATGCCGCGGGTCGCCACGGCGAGTCCGAGGGCAAAAGCCTTGAGGATGCGCGAGTCATGCGGATCGGATTGAAACAACCCTTTCACGGCCATTCGATAATCGAGCGCCTGCTCGGGATATTTGCCGCGATCCACCGCACGCGCCGAATCGGCAATCGTGTCGCCGAAGCCTTCGCGCGCCGCGGTCATGAACAGCAGTTTCTCGATAACCGGCTGGTTGCCCCAGGTAAGCGCCAGTCCACCGGTATCGACATCGGTAATCAGGCCACGCTGATACAGTTCCATTGCCCAGGCGATAGCACTGCCGGTGCTTGCCGAGTCCAGGCCAAGATCGTTGAGGATGTTGTTGAACCGCAACACGTGCTCCGCCCGCTCGATGCCGATATTGGGACCGAACTTTCCGAGCGTGACGTATTCCGGCCCATCGCCCTTGTCGTACCGGTCGAACACGCCGTCGCCGTTGATGCCGCGATAGGTTTTGTCATGCGTCTGTGAAGTCTCCGCTGCTTTCTTGCCATAGCTCGCGTTGCCACGCAGTCCGTCGAGCGCTTTCGCGCCCCAGCCGCCTTTGCCTTCGGGCGTCATATCGTTGCGCGCTCGGCAATGCACGGGGCACTTGTAACAGCCGTCCATGCCGGGCCGGTAGGGATCGATGTTGTCCGCATCGAGCGTCTCCGACCAAGTCGTCTCCTGGTTGTTCTTCGTCCCCATGGCGCCGAGCACCCGGCTCGGCTTGTACAGGAACGGTGTGCCGACCGTTTTCAGAGCGTGCTTGATGACACTGGTGGCGAGAATCTTCTTACCGATGCCTTTGTTGTAACGTTTGTAATCGACACCGTGCTCGGGTTCCGGCGGCGCGCCCTGGATGAGTACGGCCTTGAGTTTGAGCGATCCCATCTTGGCGCCCGAACCGCCGCGCGACCAGATGGCTTTGGGGCCTGCCATGATGCCGCTGCACAACACCTGGTTCTCACCGGCGCTGGTGATGCGCGCCATCGCCATGCTGCGACGCTCGACGCAGTCGAAATCGCGTTCTATGGCTTCGGTGACGTCGATGTTGTCCAGTCCCACGTAGGGATTGGCGTCGTGGAACGTCATGCCCTCCTCGCTTATCCGCAGCAGCGTCCAGTCGCTGCTGCACCCGTACAGAACCAGGTGGTCGTAGCCGTGACGGCGCAGGTAACCAGGGAAATAGTCGCCCGCATTCGAATCCAGAAACGCGTCGCTGTCGGGTGAGATACTGGTGACGTTGCCGCGCGGAGCACCGGGCACCAGGCTGGTGAGCACCCCGGCACCGAAGATCAGGGGAATCTGCGGGTCCAGTGCATCGAGATCTTCCTGCAGCAGATTGTAGAGCAGGAACATGTTTGCTCCTCGGCCACCGAGAAACGTACGCAACACCTTTGCGGGTAGATAGGCTTTGCGTGTCTCGCGCTGCTCTAGGTCGACAAACAGAACGGCACCTTGCGACGTATACTGCGGCGTTTCGTACATCTGACCCAGCAGTCGCTCGACTCTGTGTGTGATGTCCACGGCCGCCCCCTGTTCAGCAATCAGTCCGTGTCAATGATACACGCAAGCTACTGCGCCGTTACAAAAGGCGATCGGGGAGACTTTATCGTCAGTTCCCGCACACACCTATGGAACCACGGCGGTGGCCTCGAGTTCAATTTTCCCTGGTTCGTCGAGCAGGGCAGCAACGAAAATCATGCTCATCGCTGGATAGTGCCGGCCCATCAACCGCCGCCATACGCGGCCAAGTTCGGGGCGCGCGGCGAGATACGCAGGTTTGTCCGAGCAATAGGCGGTTATACGGCAGATGTGCCGCGGCTCGCCGCCGGCCTCGGCGAGTACCGCCAGCACGTTGCACAAAGCCTGCTCGAACTGCGCGACCAGATCGTCGCCGGGAAATTCCTGTTGCGCGTTCCAGCCGACCTGACCGGCAATGAACACCAGGCGGCCCGGGGGTGCGTGAACACCGTTGACGTAGCCAACGGGTTCGATCCAGTCTTTTGGCTGCAGGACGTTCACAAGCGCACCTATTCCTGACCGGGCGGGTCCTGATCGTCTGCCCAGTTGCGATCCGGCTTCGGGTAACGGGCCAGCCATTTCTCCACCAGCGCCACGTGCTCGCGTTCTTCCTGCGCCAGCTCTTCCGCCATCTGTCGCACCGTTGCATCACTGGCACTCGCTGCGATGTCCGCGAAAAACTCCGCGGCATAACATTCCCCCTGCAGCGCCAGTTCCAGCGCATGGTGCGGGGTCATCAGATAGTGCAGGTCGTCGAACTCCGGCGCCTCGGGACTGGACTGCCCCTGCCAGCGCAGATCCCACGGTGCGATGTGCGGGATCGGCGTATCGCCGGAAAGAGCCTGCACCTTGGCAACATGCTTACCCTCAATCTCGGCCAGCCGACGGAACAGTTTTGCCACTTCGTCGTTGTTATGCACTTCCATCTGCTCGGCGAGCATCGTGTAGCGTTCCTCGGCCTCTGCTTCGATCGCCAGCGAGTGCGCGAGCAACTCGTCAACCGTGTAGTCTGCGCCACCTGCCGGTGGCTTGCTTCGATCTGCGCTCATACCGCGAATTGTTCCTCGAGTTCCGTCGGATGTTCCAGCCGGTTCTCCAGGCGTGGCTGGAAGGGTTCACGGGATCCTTGATAGAGAATGCCGACAAACAGGTTGTCGTCTGTCATCAGCCGGCGCGCGGCCTTGGCCGGATCCGAGGTGGCCGCTACCGGCGCCGGGCGCACCAGCTTTTTCCAGTCGCGTTGTTCGGGCTGGAACGTCACGCACGGGCTGAGTATCTGTACGAACGAAAATCCAGGGTGGCGGATCGCCTCGACCAGCATCCGCGCGGTGCCGTTGGGATCGCTGGTAGATGCGCGCGCAATGAAATTGGCCCCGGAAGCTAGCGCGATGACCAGCGGGTAGAACGGGTTGATACCCGGACCTTCCGGCGTCAGTTTGCTGAGCGACCAATCGGGCGCCGTGGTGGGTGACGCCTGGCCCTTGGTCATGCCGTACACCTGATTATCCATCACGATATAGGTGATGTCGACGTTGCGCCGGCAGGCGTGCAGAAAGTGGTTTCCACCGATCGAGAACCCGTCGCCGTCGCCGCCGCTGACCAGCACCGTCAACTCCGGCCGCGCTACCTTGAGACCTACACCCAGCGGTAACGCGCGCCCGTGCACGCCGTGAAAACCGTAAGTGTTCAGGTAGGCCGGGATTCGTGACGAGCAGCCGATACCCGAGATAACCGCCACCTGCTCGGGCGGCAGCTGCATTTCCGCCAGTGCCTTGGTTAAAGCTGACAACACACTGAAATCGCCGCAGCCCGGGCACCAGACGGGCTTGACCGAGGATTTGTAGTCCCGGGCGGCCAGTGCCGCAGTTGTGCCTTCGGTGTCCACGCTCAAAGCCAGTCCTCGATTTGCGTCAACACATCGCACGGGCGTATCGGCAGTGGGCCGGGCTTGCAAAACGTCCTGACCTCTCCGGGAAGCTCATAGTGCGCGCGAAGATAGCGGTAGAACTGCTGGCCGTGACACTGCTCCACGATCAGCACCCTCTCTACGCCTGCGAGCGCATCGCCCAGAGAAGCCGGTTGCGCGGGTGCCAGCAGCCGTACAGCGATCAGGCGCGTGGTGTGTCCCGCCGCCTTTCGGCGGGCCAACGCTTCGCGTACTGGTCCTGTTGTCGAGCCCCAGGTGATCACCGCCGTATCGCCCTTGCCCTCGATATCAGCCCAGTGCCTGCCATAGTTGAACCCGCTGAGTTTTTGCTGGCGTTTGTGCAGTTGTTCCGCGTGGTCGGCAGCACTCCCTGACGGTGTGCCGACAGGACTGTGCTCCAATCCGTCGGCGGTGTACTGGCCGCCGGCCATGCCGGGAATCGCCATGGGCGATACGCCCGAAGCGGTCAAAGCGTAGCGCTGGTAACCATCGCTGACGCTGGCCGGCGTTTCGCGTCGCGCCATGAAGGTCAGATCCGCCGGCCGTTCGATAACCGCGCGCGATTGTCCCAACGATTGATCGGACAGCACGATCGCCGGTACCTGCAGCGCTTCGGCAAGGTGCACCGCCCACTGCGTGGTGAACAGGCAATCAGCGACCGAGGTAGGCGCCAGCACCAGGTGCGGCGCATCGCCATGCAGCCCGTAAAGCGCCATGCCGAGATCGGCTTGTTCGGACTTGGTGGGAATGCCCGTGGAAGGACCGTTGCGCATCACATCGACGACGACGATCGGAATCTCTGCGGCCACTGCCAGTCCGATCGATTCCAGCATCAGCGCCATGCCGGGTCCTGAAGTAGCTGTCAACGCGGGGGTGCCTCCAAACGATGCCCCAATGATTTGATTGATTGACGCGAGTTCGTCCTCGGCCTGGACTAGCGTACCCCCTGCCTTGTCCACACTCGGTGCCAGCCACTCGAGTATTTCGGTTGCAGGTGTAATCGGATAGGCGGCAACGAACCGTACTCCGCCTCGTACGGCACCAAGCCCCGTCGCTTCGTTACCCGTTATCAACAGCCGCTCCCCCGGTGAGCGGGGAGCCGGTGCAGGTAACCGCTGCACGGCAGGCAATTTTTTTTGCGCGAGTTCCATACCGGCGGTTACGCAGCTAACCCCGGCATCCAGCGCAACCTGACCTTTAGTCTGCAGCAAGCGATTCAACATGTCGGTGATTGTCTGCAGAGGTATCCCGATCAGTTCCGCCAGCACCCCCAGCGCGAGCATGTTCGGCCGCCCTTGTGCAATGCCGCTGGCGGTTCGCTTGAGTGGTAATTCGTGGTAGCGCACGGGCAAAGCGGTAAGAAACCCGGGTGGCGGACCGGTGTCGGCATCGCCCAGCACCAGCGCGTTGTCTGCCAGGGGAATTTCGGCGGCGAAGCGTTCGAAATTTCGCCAGTCGATCGCCATCAGTATCTCGAACGTGTCGTCCGGCGACTCTACCGGGTCGTTGCAGATACGTAGCATCGTCACGGATTCGCCGCCCCGAATCTGCGGCCCGGCCGAGCGTGACAGGTAGGCGTACCAGCCGGCTTGCGCGGCCGCTTCCAGCAGCGCGTTGCCCGATGTCAGCACACCGGCGCCACCGCTGCCCGCCAGCGCAATGGAAACCGAAGCCGGATTCACGGACACTGGTCCTGGGCGAGCGTCAGCGACAATGCCACGCGTTGTGCAGGCGTGAAGCCACAGTCAGCCAGAAAGCGGTTCAAACGAAAATAGTGCCAATCCACTTCGGTGCGCACATCGTCGACGCGCAACGCTTCGAGGTTGGCGAGCAGCTGTGACATCAATGCGTGCCCGACTCCAGCATGCTCCCAGGCCGGATCGACGCCGATGGTGTCGATCACGGCCGTGGCCGCCGTGCGTCCGAATTCGCCATAGTCGACACGTGCCATGATGAAGCCGGCCGCCAGGCCGTCGATTTCCGCTACCAGCGATACCCGTATGCCGGCTTCGTCCAGTGCCTCGGAAAACTTACGCCGCAGATACTCGGCACGGTTGCGGCGTGTGACATGCGTATCGATCGAAAGGATGGCATCGAAGTCGTTATGACTCAGCGTGCGTACAGGCACGGCATCACGGGCCAGTAACGTGTGGTCATCGCCGGTGGGGGAACTGTGGTCGATTTCAACGGGTGTCGATTCCGCCTCACCGTTCGTTCGGTTTCCCGCTACGCGTGCACGTTGAAGGTTCATTACCGTGTTCCTCTAGAATGTTGCCTCGCCAGTGGCGCGTTCGAGTACCAGACGCGGGGCAAGCCTGAAACCACAGCGCGCAAAAAAGCTCGCCAGGCCGGACTGATCCCAGGCCACCTGGGTGCGGAGTTCCCCGCCGCCCAGTTCGCGAACCGTGTCGACAAGGCGTCCGATCAGCGCATGGCCGACACCTTGCGCCTGTTCGTCGAGCGCAACGCCCAGTGCATCGAGCACCACGACGGGTGCGGTACCGCCGAATTCACCTTGCAGCACGTGGCCCAGCGCGAAGCCGCACACGACCTCTCCCTGGTACGCACCCAGGGCGACAAAAGCCTGTGGATCGCGAGCCATGGCCTGCCAGCGCTTGTCGAAGAAACCGCGTCGCGAGTGATGCGACAACAGCTGGTCCAACGCGATAACGGCTTCGAAATCGGCAGCGGCCAGCGGCTTGATCGCCACCGCCTCGGTATCCAGGCTCAACTTGTCCGCCATGTCAGTACTCCCTGACGTGTCAGCCGTGCATGTCGTCGTATTTGGCCTGCAGTTCGTCCGGCGTCTCGACGAAGTCGGGGTGCTGAACGATGCAATCGGGCTCGCATACCGGCTTGCATTGGGGTTCGTCGAAATGGCCCACGCATTCGGTGCACAGCAGTGGATCGATCACGTAGATCAGGTCGCCTTCGGAAATGGCCTCGTTGGGACATTCCAGCAGGCAGGCATCGCATGCCGTGCAGTCTTCGGTAATCATCAGTGCCATGCTTGTTCCTCCCGGGAATCGCTCGCCTTGCCTCACGAGGCTTTGGCGAGACCGCCCGCAGCCGCCAGTTTTTCGTGGCGAAACGCACCCCACAACGCCGCGCCAATGGCGCCCGCGTAGGGTGATTCGGCGTGATTGCGCGCCTCGAGGGACAGCTTCTGCTGCTCGAGCGCTTCGTTCAGCGCGTCACGCAGACCCTCGTCCAGTGCCAGTCCGCCACTCAGAAAAGTGATACCCGAGTCGGCTTTCACCACACGCAACAGCTTGGCGAGTCGGCCGGCCATCGAGATGTGTATACCCTTGAGGATGTTGGGCGCGGATATCCCGCGTGAAACCATGTTGATCACATCGGTCTCGGCCAGTACCGCACAGATGCTGGACACGGTCTCCGGATTATCGGCCTGTTTCGACAGCGGTCCGATCTCGTCCTGGGCTATGCCGAGGTAGCGGGAGATGTTCTCCAGAAATTGCCCCGAACCTGATGCGCACTGACTGGTCATGCGGTAGCTCAACACTTTGCCGCGTTCGTCAATCTTGATGGCGCGCCCGTGCAGCGCACCGATGTCCAGCAGCGACCGCGCTTGCGGTTCGAGGTAAATAGCGCCGCGCGCATGGGTGGTCATGGAATAGAAATGCCCGGTGCTGAACCCGATGCTCTCTCCCTCGCCAGTGGTGGCGATATAAGCCAACTCGTCCGCCCGCACACCGGCTTCCTCGAGCGCGCTCTGGTAGGCGGATTCGGCCAGCTGGAACGGGTCGCGCTGGCGCACTTTCTCATTGCATCGGGCGAGCCACGTCGACTCGCCGTCGTGAACCTCAAACACGACCGCTTTGACGGCGCCGGTTCCGACATCGATTCCTGCTGTTATCGTCATATCAGGCCTCCACGGCACGCCGCGCGAATTCCGCGGCACCCAGCGCGCCGGTGTAGATCGACTCGGGGTTGATGTTGATCGTGACGTCGCCGTAGTTGTCTATGACGAGCTTCTTCAGTTCCCTCACCGCGGCCTCGTTCTTGGCGACGCCGCCGGTGAAGGTGAACTGATCGGTGACGCCCCCGGAGCGGGAGATGATCGACATCGCGCGCAGGATGATGGCGCGGTGCAGGCCGGCCATGATGTCTTCACGCTTCTCGCCGAGTGCCAGACGGTCGCGCAGCTCGGCACCGGCAAACACCGTGCAGGTCGAATTGATGCGCACCGTTTTATTGGACTGCATGGCCATCGGGCCGAGTTCATGTAAACCCAGATTCATCTCGTCGGCGATATAGCCAAGGTAGCGACCGCAACCGGCCGCGCAGCGGTCGTTCATCTGAAAATTCACCACGATGCCGTCGCCATCGACCTGGATGCCCTTGGTGTCCTGACCGCCGATGTCGAGTACGGTACGCGTTTGCGGATACATCAGGTGCGCGCCGAGTCCGTGGCAGAGGATTTCCGAACGGATTTGCTCCTTGGGAAACGGCAACCGGACCCGGCCATAACCCGTACCGACGACATAGGTTTCGTCGAGCTCGACGTGCAGCGCATCGCGCACCGGTTGCAGCACCGCTTCGTCGGCCACCCCGAAGCCGCGGCCCTCGTGCAACGCCCGGTCCAGCGCACGCAGGAACTTGTCATCGAGATTCCCGCTCGGCGGCCGGTTCTCGACCTGGATGATCGATTTG
>JAOTYY010000348.1 GCA_029861595.1 Gammaproteobacteria bacterium | reverse complement strand
CCTCAAGGCCGAAAACGATTCATTGCGCGCGCAGCAGCAGGTGCTCACCACGGAGCGCGCGAAACTGATCGAAAAGAACGAACTGGCGCGTACCCGTGTGGAAGCCATGATTACGCGTCTGAAAGCGATGGAAATGAGTTGAATAGATGATCCCGGTCAGCGTGCATATTCTCGACAAGGAGTACCAAGTGGCATGCGCCGATGACGAGAGGGACGGATTGCTGCACGCTGCGGATTTTGTGAACCAGCGCATGAAAGAGATTCGCGATCGCGGTAATGTGATCGGCACTGACAGAATTGCGGTCGTAACCGCACTCAACGTAGCTCACGAGTTGCTGCAGTTGAAAGCGCTGGAATCCTCCGTCAGCGAACGCGTCCGGGAGTTGCAGGAAAATTTGACCGCCGCTTTGGCCGAGCAGGGAGACCTGGCACTGTGAGCATGGCGGCGTTGAGTAGAATACGGTTAGCGCAGGTCGATATGCATACTGGCGCATCGGCCTATGCAAAAAGTAAGGGTGCCCTACTGCGGTGTACGTTATTGGCTGGGTAATATTCCTTGAGCCTAACTATTTACCCCGGGGTATGGTTGTAGCCGGTTGTTGAGCATGACCGCTTTAGAAATGCGGGAAGCCTGATGCCGAACAACTCTCCCCACCTGAACCCCCTGGTTCAAGGTAGCTAAGGCCAAAACGGCACATGTGGTGGGCACCCGCCTATGCTTCCTCCCGATCCCGATCGAGACCGTGACGCGATTCGGCGCGAGATGCGCGCCGCGCGTGCCGCGCTGTCCGTCCGTCAGGTGGCTGATGCGGCGCAGGCGCTGGTCGAACGAATCCGTGAATTACCCGGCTATGCGGCCGCAACCAGCCTCGCGGGCTATCTCGCGATGCCGGGAGAAATGGATCCAGGGCCCGCGATGCACCAGGCACTGGATGACGGTAAGTCCTGCTATGTACCGGTAATCGCCGGCCAGCGACTGCGTTTCGCTCCCTGGTCGCCGGATTCGCTGTTGCGCAGAAATTGTTTCGGCATCCTCGAGCCGGCTGTCGAGACCGAGCAACTGCTGCTGCCGGCGGCACTGGAACTGGTGCTGGTACCGCTGGTCGCCTTTGACGTGTACTGCAACCGTATCGGCATGGGCGGCGGCTACTACGATCGCAGCTTTGCCGATCGCGTCGGTGGCGGAGCGCAGATTCTCGCCGGCGTCGCCCACGAAATACAGAAAGTGAACGTGCTCGAAATGCAATCTTGGGACGTCGCGCTCGACTGTATCATTACAGATTCCCGCACCTACTGGCCTGCTGCGGCGATGCAAACTTAGTGTGCTAGGACGACATCTGATGCAATACTGGCTAATGAAATCCGAACCTTCGGTGTACGGTATCGATCACCTGAAAGCGGAACCTGGCAAGACGGATCACTGGGACGGGGTACGTAACTACCAGGCCCGCAACATGATGCGCGATCAAATGCGCAAAGGCGATCAGGTGTTTTTCTATCACTCGAACTGCGAGACGCCGGGCATAGTCGGCATCGTCACCATCGCCCGTGAGGCGTACCCCGATTTCACCGCCTGGGACCGCAAATCCAAATACTACGATCCAAAATCGAGCAAAGACGATCCACGCTGGTTCATGGTAGACGTCAAATACAAACGCAAACTGAAACGCGTTATCGCCCTCAGCGAGCTGAAATCGCATAAACAGCTGGCCGACCTGGCGCTGGTTCGCAAAGGCAATCGTCTGTCTATCATGCCCGTCAACGCCAAGCACTGGGAGTTTATTCTGTCGTTGGAGTAATTCGGGGAGTAATTCGGGGACGGTATACTTATTTCACTTCGCCAGCCTTGTGTCCGCACAATCCGGGCGATATGCGAAATAAGTATACCGTCCCCGAATTACTCAGCTGAGAAACGCGCGGTAGGACGAATTGTCCGTCGCCTCCTGATACGGATAACCGACGTCCTCCAGAAAAGCGGCGAAACGGCGGTCGTCCGCGGCCGGCACCTGAATGCCCATCAGCACCCGCCCGTAGGCGGAGCCGTGGTTGCGATAGTGGAACAAGCTGATGTTCCAACCGTGGCGCATGCGCGTGAGAAAATTCTGCAAAGCGCCGGGGCGTTCCGGGAACTCGAACCGGTACAAGCGCTCGTTTTCGAGATTCACTGCGCGACCGCCTATCATGTAGCGCACATGCAGCTTGGCGACCTCGTCTTCGGTTAGATCCATCGACTCGAAACCGACTTTCGCCAGAGCGGCGCCCAGTGCCGAACGCTCGTCCGGTCCCTGCACTTCGATACCGACAAACACGCTGGCCAGCTCGGTATCGGCATAGCGGTAGTTGAACTCGGTTACGCTGCGGTGGCCCAAGGCTCGAATGAGGCGGCGGAAGCTGCCCGGCTGTTCGGGGATCGTTACCGCAAACAGTGCTTCACGGTGCTCGCCGATCTCGGCGCGCTCCGCCACGTGCCGCAGCCTGTCGAAATTGATATTGGCGCCGCTGTTGATGGCGATCAGCGTCTGCCCGCGCACGCCGCCCGCTTCGACGTAGCGTTTCAGCCCGGCCACGCCCAGTGCGCCGGCAGGTTCGAGCATGGTGCGTGTATCGTCGAACACATCCTTGATCGCCGCGCAGATTTCGTCCACCGACACCAGAATCATATCGTCTACGTACCGCTTACACAGCGGAAAGGTTTCGCGTCCGACCTGACGCACCGCGACCCCGTCCGCGAACAGACCGACCTGCTTGAGCTTGACTCGCCGGCCACGCTCCAGCGATGCCTGCATCGAGTTTGCGTCCACCGGCTCGACACCGAAGACGCGGACCTCAGGACGCAGATACTTGATGAATGTCGCCACGCCGGCGATCAGGCCGCCGCCGCCCACGGGCACGAAAATAGCATCGATGGGATCAGGATGCTGGCGGCAGATCTCCATACCTACGGTCCCCTGACCGGCAATGGTATCGGGATCGTCGAAAGGATGGATCAGCGGGTAACCGCGCTCGCGCTCCAGAAGCTGTGCATGGGTAAAAGCCTCGTCATAGGTATCACCGTGCAGCACGGCGCGTGCGCCCAACGACTTGACCGCATTCACTTTTATCTGCGGCGTAGTCTTGGGCATTACGATCACGGCTTTCAAGTTGAGCTTGCGGGCAGCGAGCGCCACACCTTGTGCGTGATTGCCAGCCGATGCC
>JAOTYY010000134.1 GCA_029861595.1 Gammaproteobacteria bacterium | reverse complement strand
AGCGTGACACTGTAAGCGCGGCGGCAGTTGCGAAAACTGCCGGCTTGCGTCCCATCAACGGGTGGGATACCGTTCCGGGTTAACTTATTGAAGGTCGCCAAGCTGTGGCGCCGTGAGGAAAACATGTCTCTAGACGAAGCAACCCGCCAGCGCATCGACTCGCTGATCGGCTCCAACCGCGTGGTGCTGTTCATGAAAGGCACTCCGCAACAGCCGCAGTGCGGTTTCTCCGCAACCACCGTGGGTATTCTGGACACCCTGGTGCCTGACTACGCCAGCGTCAATGTTCTGGAAGACCAGCAGATCCGCGAAGGTATCAAAGTCTATTCTGACTGGCCGACGATTCCGCAGCTGTACATCGACCAGGAATTCATGGGCGGTTGCGACGTCGTAAAACAGATGTTCAACAGCGGCGACCTGCATACCGCCCTCGGCGCCGAAGCGCCGGACCGCACGCCGCCGGAAATCGCCCTCAGCGACGAGGCCGCAAAGATGATGCGCGACGTACTGGACGGTCAACCCGGTATGGCCGCCCATCTCAGTATCGACGCGCGCTGGCAGCACAATTTTGCCCTCGGCCCGGTGGAAGGCCACGAAGTTAAATCGCTGGCCAACGGCGTGGATATCTATATGGATGTAGTCACGGCGCAGAAAGCCAGGGGCATGAAAGTCGAAGTGACCGAGAGCCTGCAGGGCACGGGGTTCAGGATCGACAATCCGAACGCGCCGCCGGCGGTCGTGCAAATGGACGCGGCAATTCTCAAAGCGGCGCTGGATGCCGGCGAGGCATTGCATTTGTTTGACGTGCGCGCGCAAGATGAACGCAGGCGCGCGAGCATCGACGGCTCGCGCATGCTGGACGAGGAAACCATGGCGTTTATTCAGTCCCTGCCCAAGGACACCAAACTGGTGTTCTACTGTCACAGCGGCCCGCGCAGCCAGCAGGCCGCAGAACATTTCCGCCTGCTCGGCTACACCGAGGTGCACCATCTGGTAGGTGGCATTGACGCCTGGTCGCAACAGATCGATCCCAGCGTACCGCGTTACTGAAGAAAGACGGCGCGCTGTGGCCGTACTCCGAAATTCACGGGCGTTTTCCGGCGCGCCGTTGTTGTTCGAGATACACCACCAGCCATAACATGCTGCCGCCACCTATCAGCAGGCCCAACACCGGGCCCAGGTGGCCGGCGATGTGCCAGAAATACAGCGTGTAGGCCTGGATCAGCAGGAACGTCGCACCGTAGCCACGTAACATGCGCATGTCGTAACGCACACCAATGGTCAACAGCAGCGCATTGGCGCCTGCCCACAGCAGGTTGAAAAATACCAGCACCGCAACGCCCGGGCGATAACTCCAATTACTGGCGTCGCCGAAATTACCGAACAGCGACATCAACCACAGCGACATTTCCGCGAAGAACACACCGCCCGAAAGCCAGACTTTGAAAAATCCCCGGTAACGTTGCAGCAGTCCCGCTTCAGCTCTGTAATGTGCCAGACTGAGCGCAATCATCGCCAGCGCCGCGCACAAAAAGCGCAACGGATAGTTCATGCCGAACCAGTACGCGCCCCACCCTGATGCGTAACCGGTGAACCCGCCAAACCAGCTGAAGAAAACTACCAGCGACAGAATCAACAACAGAAGATTGTTCAGCAGATAAGTTGCCAGCAAAAGCAATATCAGGTCGATCAACAACAACGCGGGCCAGTTTCCGGAGCCGGACGAGTAAATAATGCCGAGCGTGAAAGTCAAACCGATAAGTGTAAATCCGCCGAGCAACTCCAGCGCTTTCCCGGTCCACTCGAGTTTTCTCGCTTTCAGACGCTGCGCGAAAAAAACGCTGGTGGCCAACGCGATAGCGAGCAGCACAGCGAGCTTTTCCAACGTGGGCGCGAACAACTCTCTCGCCAATATGGTGGCACCCGCCGCCATGCTGATCGCCCCAAATATCGCCAGCCAGCGCCCCAGTGAATGCCAATCCCAGCGACTCGCGGGATAGCGGCCGATCAGCTTTTCGAAGGTCGCCTCGTCGAGAGCGTTTTCGCGCAGGTAACCCTGCAGCTCACGCCGTACCAGTTGCTTGAAGCGGGCCGGTGACATCAGGATTGCAACTTCTGACGCAGGGCACGCAACGCCTGCCATTCGAGCACGGTGCCTGCCGCCACGGCCACCGCACCAGCCAGTAAGAAAAACATGCCGGCCGAAATCCGGTCCCAGAAATGCTCGTAGTACCGCGTATACATATCGATACTCAGAAAAACGATACCGAAGCCGGTAAAGCGAGCGTCCTTGAACCTGGCCCCGGCGACAATCTGACAAACCGCCGCTGCCGTGAAAACCGCCACCCAGGCGAGGGTCGGCCTGGGGATGGTCAGGAACCACAGGGACAGATTGAAGTACAGCAGCCCGAAAATAAGATACAGCGAACCGAATCCCTGGTGGCGGCGCAGCGTGCCGGCTTCCAGGCGGGATTCGTGCCAGTAGCCCAGGGCGATGCTCAGCAACGCGACGACGGCCATCACCCGTTCGTCCTGGATGTGAGCGAAGTACCCGCCATGGCCTACGTACGCGTGCCAGATGCCGACACCGTGGAACAGCAGCAACAGACCCAGAAACAACGGCCAGCGCAAAACAAACCGGTAAGCCGTGGCGACTGCACCGGCTGCAGTAATCAACATCAATCCCGGTATCGCATCGTCGTAGCGGTCACCGCCGGACGCGACGTAGACCAGAGACAGACAGCCGTAGCCAGCCAGCAATCCGACGGTCACCAGAATTGATCCTGTGATCGCATGGCGTTGCCGCACATCAGCCGCCATGCGGGCACCTGCGTGCCACGCAACCGCGCCAGCCGCGCCCAGCATCACGGCCCAGGCCATGGGCGAGTCGGACATGGCCAGCGCTATCGCGGACAGCACTCCCGCCCCCAGTAGCACAACCGCAAACATGCCGAGCCATTTGAGTCCCGCGCCGAGCCAGTCGCGCGGCGCGTAGCGTGCCACCAGCCGTTCGTGCGTTGACGAGTCGATGATACCGCCGCGATGCCAGTCGTTGATCTCGGCGAGCAGTTGTTCCTGCAGGATTCGACGCATTACCCTCACCCCTGGCCCCTCTCCCAGAGGGAGAGGGGAATAATGGCGGAGCCCCTGTCCCGGAGGGAGAGGGGAATAACAGTGGAGCCCCTGCCTAGGAGGGAGAGAGTAATAACAGTGGAACCCTTCTCCCGGCGGAAGGCGAAAAAAATCACCACGCGGAACGCCGCAGGCGGCACAGGCACGACGCTTCGATGGGCACGTCCGCACGCGCCATCGCCAACTTCAAGCCGGGTGCGATCAGGTCCGCCTCGGCATGTTTATTCTGGCGGCGCAGACACTCGTGGAACCCGTGCAGACTCCACACATTACCGTGATGCTGGCAGGCACGAATCAGCGTGTCGTTCAAACCGAGGTCGGCCCGGTACACTGCTTCGGCCTCCACCAGCCTCCCCTGCTCCAGCAGTAGCGCACCGAGTGCATGCCGTGCGGGTTGCATCCATCCCCAGGGTTCGTCATAGGGCAGATCGTCCGCGTGTTGCACGGCACGGCGCAGGTGCTCGAACGCCCCGTCGAAGTTGCCTTTGCGGTATTCCACTTCGCCGTTCGCCATTTCCCCGGCGATACGCAGAATGTCCAGGCACGTATTGTTGAACACCATGCGCGTCTCCGGTACCCGTGCGACCGCTTCGGTAAACAATTGCTTTTCCGTTTCCGCAGACTCGATATCGCCGAGTACCGCGTGAGCCAGCGTCTTGGCATAGTGCAGCATAGCGGTGCTGGCACAATACAGCTCGCTGTCATGCGGCATTGGTTCGGCGATGAGTTCATGCCATCTGCCAAACCGGACAGGTGCGTGGACTTTCATCGCCACATAGCCTTCCAGCCAGTCAGCCATCGGTGGACTCTGTACGCGCAACAACTCTTCGGGAATAGTATTCAACATACCGTTGGACGCATCGACAGCCGCCTGATACTGGCCCAGCAACATCGCACCGTACAGTTTGAAATGGAAATTGTGTGCCCGCGACAGGGCATGAAAGTTCACCTTGCCCCACTGGTCGACGTATTTTTCATCGGCTGCTATCGCTGCGTCATTCGACACCACGACCTCATAGTAGTTACCGCATTGTGCATCGATATGCGTGGGCATGTGACGTAAATGGCCGGCGTCGGGTACCAGACCCCGCAGGCGATCCGCGGCACGCATCGCCTTCTCGGGATGGGGCGACATTTCCAGCGCGTGAATGTACAAGTGCAGCAATCCGGGATGATCGTCCACACCGGTGCGCTGAACCTGTTGCAGCGCTTTCTCCAATACCTCGATAATTTCCAGTGTATCGGCGCCGGGGCTGGGTTCGCCGCTGCGCAGATCCCACAATGCCCACGGCGTGCGATTCATCATAGCATCGGCAAACAGCGTACATACGTCCAGGTCATCGGGAAACGCCCGGTAGACGTCACGCATGGAGTTCGCGTAATCGTCGGTCCAGATACCGAAATCCGCGGGTGGTTCGGCAGCCTGATAACGAAACGAAAGTGCATTAATCAAAGCCTGCTCGACACCGCTCGCGTACTCGATGTTCTGCGATGCCTGCTGCAAAGCCGCGTAACACGCTGCCAGGGTCTTTTGCAAATCGACCGGATCGAATTTGTGCCACTGTTTGTTGTAGTACGGCCCCAGGGCGTAAGCCGTGCCCCAGTAAGCCATCGCGCAGTTATCATCTGCGTCGCTGGCCCTGGCGAAACACCGCGCGGCTTCCTCGAACGCGAACGAGTAACACCAGATCAGGCCGCGGTTGAACCACGTTCTGGCGTGTGTTGATTCTGTGGACACATCGCGGCAGAACGAACCGATATCGAAATAGTCCTCCACTAACTCCCCCGCACGCCAGGACCTCGACCAGAAGACGTTTTTCGCATCCCCATTGTCAGCACACCAGCCAGCGCCGCGAGCACCAGCATCAAAATGAACACCGTGTCGTAGTGTCCTTGTGAATCGAACATCACCGCACCTAACAACGCGCCGAGGCCTCCGCACATGTGGTGAATCATTACGATCAATCCGCTCAGCGCGCCCAGATGCGCGGTACCAAACGCGTCGCGCACGAATATCAGGGTCAACGGCGCAGTCATCCAGAACGTCGTGCCGAACAACAACGCGAATACCGCGATCGAGGGCACCTGCTGGTCACTGAGAATCGCCCCGAACAGTCCCACACGCAGCACGAAACAGGCAAGCGTGGCCCACACTGGTCCGGAACGATCGCTCCAGGCGCCCGCCAGCAGTACGCCAAGTAATCCCGTAAAGCCCATGAACGCCAGGAGGTTGCCGGCCAGCAGCGTCTCCACACCACGATCCTGGGCAAACGCGACCACGTGCGTGGCAACAAAAAAATCCTGGAATCCGCAGATCGCGAACACCACCGCCAGCAGGGCGAAGTGTCTGCTGCGCAACGCCTCGATCAGTGTTCCCTGCGCGGGCGCCTGCTGTGCTCTGTCAGGGCCGGGCCGCGAACGCATCGCAACCAGTATCAATGGAATCAACAGCACGTGCACGACGCCCAGCCAGCCGTACACCGCCTGCCAGCCGATATCGACCAGCACCGCCGCGAAACCGGCGATCATCACCAGCTGCCCGGCACCGATGCCCGATATCGCCACCGCGTTCGCAAGCCCCGTGCGGTGCGGAAACCAGCGGTTCACCATCACCCCGATCGGGGTTAACGACGCGATGCCGTTGCCGATCGCAAACAGGCCGCCATACAGTACCAGGGCTTGCCACGGCGCTTCGACCAGGCCCATGAAGCCAATGCCGAACGCGCTCGACGCCAGGCCGGCCCCCAGTACCAGGCGGGGGCTGTAGCGATCGGCCAGACGCCCCGCGATGAACATGCAGGCCGCCGATACCAGAGAAAATACCGCCACCGCAAGGCCGATAGTGCTGCGTCCCCAGGCGAGGTCTTCGGCCATCGGTTTCAGGGTCAGGCCGATCACGAAACGCGCACCGCCGGTGACGAACAGCAACAGGAAACCGGCCACCAGCACGGTGGACGCACCGGTCAGGGAAACATCTGCGTTGCGCATGATTATCGGGGCTTGGTCGTCGTTTTTGTGCTGGCCAGAGGCGACTGTCCCATATCGTGGCGTTCACCGCCAACGTCCTCAACCGAGATAAGCGGAAAATTACTCGAATTTGCGGACGGAAGATCCACGAACAGAAGAAATTTCCTCAGAGTTGCCGGCTCCACGGGCATTGTCGTCGCCGCCGGCGGCGCCGGGTTCGGCACGTTCGTCCACACCCGCACGCGGCACTCCAATCCTGGCAGACTGCCTGCAGGGGGTACGCAGATATCTGGACGAGCACCGTGCCTGAGCTGCGGTTATTCAGCTAGTCGTCGTCTGGATGACCGTAGTTGCAGAACACACCACCCACGTACTCTACGGCGGGATCGAAGGGATCGCCGGGAGCGGTCTTCGCTTCCACGGCCGCACGGTAGTCTTCGGCGCTTTCTTGCGGGCGATACCCTAGATGTACAACTTTGTGATTGGAGAAAAACGCTTCGCGATTGTCCGAGATGCCGTAAACGACAGTGTGGCCGATGCGTTCGGCGAGCAGGCAGCGTTCCACCAGCTGCACCAGATCTCGGAAACTCATCCAGGTAGCCAGGTGCCGCCGGTCCGCCGGTTCGGGAAAGCACGAGTTGATGCGCAGGCACGCCGACTCGATGCCGAATTTGTGAAAGTACATTTTGGCGAGATCTTCCACGAAACATTTCGACACGCCGTAGAGCGAATCGGGCCGGTGCGCGGTGTCCGTATCCGCCCCTTCTTCGCGGCGCACGTAGCCCACCGCGTGAATCGAACTTGCGTAAACGACTCGCCTGATACCGTGACGGCGGGCTGCCTCGTAAACGTTGTAACCGCCCTTGATCGACGAGTCGAGAATTTCCGCCCAGGGTTTTTCCACCGGCGCCGCACCGAAATGCACCACGCCGTCGCAGCCTTCGACCACACGCATTACCTCATCGAAATCGCCCAGCTCGCATTGCACCACTTCTTCGTGACCAGCCGCCGGCGCCATTTCAGCGCGATCGGTGAGACGCAGCGTCGTGGCCAGTGGCGCCAGACCCTTGCGCAGTTCAGTTCCCAGATTTCCGGCAGCACCGGTAATCAACAGGCGTGTAAAACGTGGCATAGGAAGTTCCTCATGATTGTGCGCGCAATATTACAGAGTCGCTCATCGAGCACACTCCGGTTGGTGACGCGCTAAGAAACCGGCGTTACCAGGGCCCACTCGACCAGTTTCTTCATCACAGAGCCCAGCGCCCGGTCGAAGGCGTTGACTATTGCCTGCATTCCTTCGTTTTCGGGTCGAACCACACGTTCGAAATTCTCCGAGGCGATGATCTCCTGCTCGGGCTGCTTGATCAGCTTGGCGTTGATGCGTACCCGCACCAGGCCGATTTTTTCACCGTCGTAGTACTCGGCTTGAAACTCCCGCAGTTCAGTTTTCAAATTATAGTCGGAACGCAGACCGATCGCCTGGCGCCCCACGGCGACGATCTTACCGGAATTTTCGAAACTCTCGACGAGCAGGGTTTGCACCATTTTCGGTGCGCGACTGGTCCAGCGACTGCCAGCGACATACTGCAATTGTGTGGGTGATGGCCGCACTGCGATGCGCGGAGTGTCCAATCCGCGTGCGGCACTCGGCTCCTCGATCACCAACTGCCAGTCAACCAGCGGCATACTCTCCGGAAACGTACTTTTCGGCGTAAGGCTGTAGAGATCAGGCGGCGGTTCGGTTTCGATCAGCGCACCGCAACCACCCATGCAGATTGCGCAGACAACCAATGCGCTGCGAAGCACATAGGACCTCGTAGTTACAGATAAACGTTTCATGGTTTGTCCACACGAAATTCCGATTTTTTTGCGCCGATGAGAAAACGTGCGCCTTCGGTTTCCAGGCGTTCGGTCAAACGCGTCATGCTGGTCACCAGGATACTGGCCTCGGTGAGAAACTTGGTCATCTGGCTCAAGCCGTCGCTGGCGAAAGTGTTGATTGGCTCGCGATTTTCCTGCAGGATTTCGCCGGCGTCGTGCGCCAGCGCCTGCAACTCTTGCGTGGTCGCGCGCAGATCCTTTATCAGTCCGCCCACATCGTCGCGCATGACGCCGTCGGCTCCGGCCACCATCGACCGTAACGTACCCAGTGTGCGCTGCGTGTCGTCGATGAGGCCGTCCATCTTCACAGCGATCGAACTCACCGACGCCGCCGTCGTGGTGAGTTCCGCGCTAAACGCATCAACGGCGTCGATGACCCGGACGATCTGATGTTGCCGCGACGCAAGCGCGTCGGTTACCGTTGCAACGTCGGCCAGAATGGCACCGACCGACCGCTGATTGTCCTCGTTCAGCAATTCTGCAAATCGTTCCATCACCACCACCGCACGCGCAATTGCTTCGGGCGCCCCGGTGACGAGCTGTTCTATGGCGGATTGCCTTGACGGAATTACGGCGCGCGTCTCACCTTTTGCGGCCTTCAGCAACGGGCTCTGCGGACCAGCGCCCTCGATGTTGACGAACGAAACGCCCGTGATACCCTGCAGCTGCAGGGAAGCTTCATCGCCTTCGCGAATCGGCGTCTCGGCACCCAGTTCAATCGTAACGTGCACGCGGCTGGGGTCCTTTCTGTCGACGCCGATCGCAGTAACGCTACCGACGCGAATACCACGGTAGCGCACGTCGCCGCCCAATCCCAGGCCGGAAACCGAGCCATCGAAATAGATGTCGTAGTAGGCGAACTCCTGATTGATGTTCACTTTCGCCAGCCAAACGACGAACCCGAACAGACCGGCAATCACCAGCAGCACGAAGCTGCCGATCAGCAGATAACTGGCGCGGCTCTCCATCTATCGCTCCTTTGCGCCGCTCGCGATGCCGGACGCACGACTGTCCGGCGGAACGGGAAATTGCGTCGCCTCAAACATGCGCCCGAGACTCCGTCTCCACTGGTGCTATCTGTGCGGCGCGTGCCCTGGGACCGTGAAAATAGTCGCGCACCCAGGGATGCTCGTGGCGCAGCATGTCATGCATGGCACCCGTGAGCAGGACTTTTTTTTCGGCCAGCACCGCTATCCGGTCGCAGATCTTGTGCAGGCTGTCCAGGTCATGGGTCACCATGAACACGGTCAATCCCAGTCGCTGCTGCAGAGCGCGAATCAAATCGTCGAACGCGGCCGCACCGATCGGATCCAGGCCCGCAGTGGGTTCGTCCAGGAACACTATCTCCGGATCCAGCGCCAGCGCGCGTGCCAGGCCCGCCCGTTTACGCATACCGCCCGAAAGCTCAGAGGGAAATTTCGCGCCGGAACTTGCGGGCAGGCCCGCCATGCTGATTTTCAAGCCCGCGATCTCATCCATCAGGCGTCGCGGCAGACGCAGGTGTTCGCGCAGCGGCACCTCCACGTTCTGGGCAACAGTCAGCGAGCTGAACAAAGCGCCGTCTTGAAAAAGCACGCCCCAACGCATCTCGTAAGCACGCCGCTCACGCGCGGACAGTTGCGCAAAGTCCTGACCAAACACCTGCACCGTGCCGGCTGTGGGTGTGATCAAGCCGACGATGGTTCTGAGCAGCACCGACTTTCCCGTGCCCGATCCTCCCACCACACCGAGCACCTCGCCGCGGCGCACATCCAGGTCGAGGTTCTGGTGAATAGTGTGTCCGCCGAGAACGGTGTGCAGACCGCGCACGCGAATTATCACCTGTCCGCCGGCAGCTGCCACCGCACTCATACGCCTACCACGCTGAAGAAGATCGAGAACGCCGCATCCAGAACGATCACCAGGAATATCGCCTCCACCACCGCACGCGTCGTACGGCTGCCGACCGATTCGGCACTTCCGGTAACCTGCAAGCCCTCATGACACCCAACCAGCGCAATCACGACGGCGAAAAACGGCGCCTTGATGATGCCAACCAGAAAACTCCACACGGTTACCGCGTGGCGCAGGCGTTCTACGAACATGGCCGGCGAAATATCGAGCACCACCCACGCCATCAAACCACCGCCCAGGAGCCCCATCATATCGGCGAAAAACGCCAGCATGGGCAAGGTAATGACCAGCGCCAGCACGCGCGGCAATACCAGAATATCCATCGGGTCCATGCCCAAAGTACGCAAGGCATCGACTTCCTCGTTGGCTTTCATGGAACCGATCTGTGCGGTAAACGCACTGCCTGACCGCCCGGCGACCACGATGGCCGTCAGTAGAATGCCCACCTCGCGCAGCACCGAGACCGCAATGAGATCGACGACAAAAACTTCTGCACCGAGGCGCTGCAACTGTACCGCGCCCTGATAAGCGAGCACCACGCCGATCAGAAACGCAATCAGACCCACAATGGGCAGCGCGTTGAAACCGACCTGCTCCATCTGGTACACGAGTGAGTTCCAGCGCAGCCGCCTCGGCTGCAACAGGACGCGCAGAAAAGTCACTACCGCGGCGCCGAAAAAAATCACGAAATCGCGACCAGCACGCAACGCATCGACAGTTGCACGCCCCACCGCCAGCACCACGCGTACCACGGTATTCACTTGCGGCGGGGCTATCTCGCAGGGACTGTCGTTGGCGGCGACTTCGCGCAGCATTGCATGATGCTCATTACGGGCGCCGCGTAACGCGATTTTCTTGTGCTGCGCCTCGAACAGTTTCAGCGTACGATACAGCAACCAGGCTCCGGCGGTGTCCAGTGACTCCAGTGCGGCCATATCCACGACCACCCGGTCGCCCGGAACGTCGAGCCGTGTCAGTTCGCTGTCCAGTTGCCCAGCATTGACTATCCGCCAATCACCACCGGCACGCAGCACCGGTGCATCGCCGCCCACGGGTGCGTGCAATTCTACCCAGGCAGTCGCAGACATGAGCTACGGCAACGCGTCGGTCAGCGGACGCGCGCGCACACGCGGCCCGGAAACTGGAAACGGTAAACACATCGATCCTTCTCCTTCGGTGCAGGCCTGCGCCGGCCACAACCGCCTGCATTATTTTATTCGACTCTGCACGGCATACGCTGGCTGCCAACGAGCAACCGGCCGCACCGAGCTCAAGGGACCGGTGCGATATCCACCAATGTTTCGTTGTAGCAGGCGCCGTGCTCGATATCAGTGCGTACGTCCGCCGAAATCAGCGCGTTGACTGTCAGTCCGGCAGGACTTGTCGCAAGCCAGGCGCCTTTCGCCGAATACACCACACCCGGCTTCACCGCATCGGTTATGCTGGCGAGCAAACCGACCCGTCCGAGATCGTTCCACACCGTCACCCGATCGCCATCGCTTATGTTCCTGACCTGCGCATCCTGCGGGTTTATCTCCAGGTGTTCCTCGCCGCGTGAATCGGCGCAACCGCCAAAGGTGGCATTTGTTCGTTTGGCCGAGGAAGGGCTGATCAGCACCAGCCGATGCGATTCCGCCATCGCCACATAGCGCGGCACACCAAAACCGAAACGCCGTTCCAGATCGGCAGAAAAAAGTTCCACTTTGCCCGAGTCAGTAGCCGGAGCAACGGTATCGCACATCACCAGCTCGGCACCGTCCACGGCTGTCATGGCATACGCCGCTGCAAGTGGAATCTCACTTGGCCGGTGACCGCCCAGGCGTGGATCGTCGTGAGCGAAAGCCGCATCCATCAACTGTGCGTCGCTGTGCGTGAAGATTTCGTCGTCGAAACCGAAGCGCGCCGCCAGGCGACGAAAAATCTCGGTATTGGGCAACGCTTCGCCGACGCACGGGATCACCGGCGCGGCGCGCTGCACGTATTGGTGTCCGTAAGCACCGTAGATATCCGCATATTCGAAGTGGCTCGCCGCTGGTAACACGATGTCCGCATAGCGCATGCTGTCGGTCATGGCGACATCTATGCCGGCGATGAACAGATCGTCACGAGACAGTGCCCGCATCACCCGCTTTTGGTCGGGATGTGTGCACACGGGATTGTGATTG
>JAOTYY010000347.1 GCA_029861595.1 Gammaproteobacteria bacterium | reverse complement strand
TAGAACAGCTGGGAAAGTAAGCCCCTCTCTCTTTCAGGGAGAAGGGCTGGGGGGTGAGTATTTAAACGCTGTAGTACATATCGAACTCGACCGGATGCGTCGTCATGCGCAGGCGCGTAACTTCTTCCATCTTCAGTTCGATATAGGCATTGATCACGTCGTCGGTGAACACGCCGCCGGCTTTCAGGAAGTTGCGGTCTTTGTGCAACTCTTCCAGGGCTTGCTCCAGCGAGATCGCCACGGTCGCAATTTCCTTCTCCTCCTCCGGCGGCAGGTCGTACAGGTCCTTGTCCATCGCGTCGCCCGGGTGGATCTGATTCTGGATCCCGTCCAGGCCCGCCAGCAACATCGAAGCAAACGCGAAATAGGGATTCGCCGTGGAATCCGGAAAGCGCACTTCGATACGCCGCTGCTTGGGGCTGGACACCCAGGGTACGCGCACCGAAGCGGAACGGTTGCGCGCGGAATAGGCGAGCAGGGTGGGCGCTTCGAACCCCGGCACCAGACGCTTGTAGCTGTTGGTGGAAGCATTGGTAAACGCGTTCAAGGCACGCGCGTGTTTGATTATTCCGCCGATATAGTGCAATGCGGTTTCGGAAAGCCCGCCGTACAGATCGCCGGCGAACAAGTTCTCACCGTTCCTGGCGAGTGACTGGTGCACGTGCATGCCGTTGCCGTTGTCGCCGACCAGCGGCTTGGGCATGAAAGTCGCGGTTTTGCCGTATGAATGCGCGACGTTGAGCACCACGTATTTGAGTATCTGCATTTGGTCGGCGCGGATGACCAGCGTGTTGAAGCGCGTGCCGATCTCGCACTGTCCGGCGGTGCCCACTTCGTGGTGATGCACTTCGGTCACCAGACCCATCTCTTCCATGGTCTGGCACATGGCCGAGCGCAGGTCGTGCAGAGAGTCAACGGGCGGGACCGGGAAATACCCACCTTTGACGGCAGGCCTGTGGCCTATGTTGCCCTCCTCGTATTCGCGGGCTGAGTTCCAGTCGCCTTCCTCGGATTCCACCTTGTAGAAAGCGTTGTTGATGTTGTCACCCCAGGTGACATGATCGAATACAAAAAACTCTGGCTCCGGGCCGAAATACGCGGTGTCAGCGATGCCGGTGGACTGCATGTACGCTTCGGCGCGCTTTGCCAGCGAGCGCGGGTCACGCTCGTAGCCTTGCATGGTCGAGGGTTCGATGACGTCACAGCGGATGTTCAACGTGGGCTCATCGGAGAACGGATCCGTCACTGCCGTTTCGGCTTCCGGGAGCAGAATCATGTCCGACTCGTTGATGCCCTTCCAGCCGGAGATCGACGAGCCGTCGAACATTTTTCCCGTTTCGAAAATTTCTTCGTCGACCGCGTGCGACGGCACCGTCACGTGCTGTTCCTTGCCGTGCGTATCGGTGAAGCGGTAATCGACGAATTTGACGCCTTCTTCCTTTATCTTGTTCAACACATCGGACACTGACATTGGATGTTTCCTCCAGACCTGTTACACGCGCAGCCGCCAGCCGGCCGCTTAACCTATGCCATCGAGTGAGCAGCAAGTGTGCCACCCGAACTGTAAAATAAATCGTTCAAAATCAGAGAGTTGCCGTGAAAGCATTGCATCGTCTGCACCGTTTCGGTGCGAGCGTCGGCGCAGGCGCGCGATTATAGTGCGATCTGGTATTTGATTGCTATGCACCCCAGATAGGCCAGGTGCCGGGCGCGCGCCCGTAACTGTGCCTCATGCTCGTGCAGGTGCGCAAGCGAGCTGCCCTCGGCCAGCGACTGGGTAAGCTCGACATCGATCTGGCCGTCGAGGTAGTGCAGTTGCAGGGTGTCGAGATCGAGCGGCGCGACCGCATCGCCCCATATGTCGGTGAGGTCGGCCACGACCTGGGTGCGTGTCGGCAGGTGTGCGGTGTCCGGCGCTGTCAGGTCGTCTTCCGGGTCGGTGTGCACCGTGACATCGGTGATTCTGCCCACTTCATCGATCAGTCGCCGGCGTACCACTTCGCTGATCTGATGCCCCTCGGACACACTGAGCCGCGGCGCCACCTGGATGTGCACGTCGGCCATCGCGCTGTTACCCAGACTGCGGGTGCGCAGCATGTGGAGGTTGGTGACGCCTTCGGTGTCGCGGATCAGACGGCTGATCTCTTGCAGATGTTCGCCCGACAGGCCTGCATCGATGAGTTCCTGGACACTGCTCCACCCAAGGCGCAGGCCGATATGCGCGATCATCAGCGCCACGAAAATTGCTGCCACCGCGTCCAGGAACGGGTAACCCAGCAGCGCACCACCAACGCCCAGAACCACCACCACCGACGACAAAGCGTCCGTGCGGCTGTGCCACGCACTGGCCCTCAACATGTCCGAATCTATGCGCACTGCGGCACGCATTATGTAGCGATAAACCGCTTCTTTGCCGATTACGGAAAGCAGCGCGATCAGCAGTGCATAGGCGCCCGGCGTGACCAGTTCGGCAGTGTGCATCAGCCGCTGAATCGCATCGTAGGATAATCCTGCGGCCACCGCGATCATGGTCACGGCCAGCGCCATCGTAGCCAGCGTTTCGATGCGCCCGTGGCCATAGGGATGATCGGCATCGGCGGCGCGGCTGGCGTGCTTGGAGGCTAATATCACGCCGATATCGGTGGTCAGGTCTGCAAGCGAATGCACACCGTCGGCGATCAACGCCTGCGAATTGGCTAACCAGCCGCCGACGATTTTCATTACCCCGAGCGATAAGTCTACCGTCGAGCCGACCAGTGTCACCCGTACCGTCAGCTGATGGCGCTGTTTTGCATTCACGGGCAGGGTCCGGCGGAGTGCGTGGAACCGGGCGGCAGCCGAACTCTCAAGCGTCGCCTACCACAATGCGGATATGGATTTCCGCGCCGTCCTGCCAGCTTTCCGTGACGCTGTGGCCGTTGATGCGGCACCAGGTGGGGATGTCGCTCAGAGCGCCCGGGTCGGTTGCGGTGACGGTCAGCACATCGCCCGGCTGCAAGGTTTTTATCCGGTCCTGGGTGCGAATCACCGGCATCGGGCAAAGTAAACGGCGGGCATCGAGTTCGTGTTGCATTCAGACGTACCACGCGAGCTGGATCTCGTCGGCCCCCAGGGGCCGCACATGCAGGCTGGTGGTCTGCTCGCCGCGATGCACGGAAACTTCCACCGTGTCCGCGTTGCGCCCCTGACTGAAGCGTGCGGCTATCGCTGCCG
>JAOTYY010000133.1 GCA_029861595.1 Gammaproteobacteria bacterium | reverse complement strand
GAGCACCTGCGGATTCTTGCGTACTGCGTCCATGGGCCCTTCAGTGAGCACGCTGCCTTCCGCAAGCACGATCACCGGGTGGCACAAGCTCGCAATCAGATCCATGTCGTGCTCGATGACACAGAACGTATAGCCGCGCTCCTCGCGCAGTTTCGCGATCATCTCGCGGATTTTCAGTAGCAGGGTCGGGTTCACACCGGCACCTGGCTCATCGAGCAGCACCAGTTTCGCGTCAGTCATCATGGTACGTCCGAGTTCCAGGAGCTTTTTCTGCCCGCCGGACAGATTGCCGGCCTGCTCATCGGCGAGGTGCGATATCGAGAGAAACTCCAGTCCCGCCAGCGCTCGCTCGCGCACCTCCCCTTCGCGCTTTTTAACGCCTCCTACTCCGAACCAGTTGTTGAAGATATGCTCACCAGGCTGATTCGGCGGCACCACCATGAGATTCTCGAGCACCGTCATCTTGGCGAACTCGTGGGGAATCTGGAACGTGCGCACGATGCCGCGGTGAAACAGCTTGTGGGTCGGCAGCCCGGCGATGTCCTCGCCGCGATAAACGATGCGCCCCGACGTCGGTCGGTGCTCGCCGGCAATCATATTGAACAGGGTGGTTTTACCGGCACCGTTCGGACCGATCAGGCCGGTGATGGTGCCTTCCGCGATTTCGAACGTGCAGTCGCGCACCGCATGCAGCCCGCCGAACGTCTTGTTGAGATTTTCGATCCGCAGCATCGTCACACGTCGCACCGCCGGATATGCCTGCGCGGGAAACCGGCCGGCCCGCGTGGCGTTCGACGGCGCGCAATAAGTATTGCCGGTAATGAGGAACTGTCGATCATGCGTTCTTGTTGCCTGTGACGCTTGACGCAAATATAACCGGCATTTTCAGCGGAAGCTATGATCCGCTGGCAGTCTGGCCATCTGCACGGGGTGCAGATGGCAGCCGTCAGGGGCGATCCGGCGGGAAGGTCACGTCGAGCAACTCCGCGTTTTTGACGGCGGATGCAACCGCGTACGGCAACCCCGCCGGAATCACGCACGCGTCACCAGCCGTTAAACGCTGCGTCCCGTGCGCTCCGGTGTGCAGGGACAGTTCGCCCTGCAGCACGAAAAGAAACATGAACTCGCCGTCGTGGGCCACCGGCGGCGGCATTTGCGTCGCATGCGCCGCACGCGCGACCTGCACGCCCGCGAGACCGCTGGTGGCATCGGCAATGCCGAGATCACGTGCTTCGAATCCCGGCAATCGCCACGGCCGCCACTGCGCGGCAGCGGCCACGTGGTGCACGAAACGCTGCCCGCCGAAGTCACGGTGCGGATCGACCACCGCGGTGGGCAGTTCGAGATCGTGGTCCACACAGGTCATATGCTCAGCAGGGGAACCGATTTCCACGACCTCCAGGCCCGGCGAGCACTCCAGCACACGGTGGCGGATCTCCGGCGGCTGCAGGACACAATCCCCGGCCCGCATCACGAACGGTTCACCCTGGTCCTGATAAACGAGGCGCACCCAGCCTTTGTAGCAGTAGATCATCTGCCAGCGGATTTTGTGGAAGTGCACGTAATCGGGGACCGGACCGCCATCGGGAATACGGATGTGCGAGGCGATGAAACGGCCGCCCTGGCGATCCGGGATCAGATCACGGTACAGCATGCCCGCGCGGCCGACACCCCAGTCAGCGTCGTCGTCGACTCTGTGCACCACGAACGACTGTTGCTGCGGCGGCAACACCATTGGGGATTCCGCACTGACGAGTTCGATGCGTGTTCCGTTAGGCGCGTCGAGTATCCGTTCACCCGCAGCAACGGAATCCGGCTCGCGGCACGTCAACCGTAACGCGCCGAGCGCGCCATCCGCGCCGACCTGCAGGCGTACGCGTAGTCCGTAGCCGCTGATGTTGGCTACCGCCGGCGCATCGGCCGGAAATACTGCATCGATTCTGAAACCTAGCGAATCGGTGAAAAACCGCAACGTAGCGTCAAGCTCGGTGCAGGGCAGCACGATCTCCCCCGCCTGAATCTGTGCAGATGAAAGTGTGTCGTTCACGCAGTGCGGTATTCCATGCAACTGGCACGTATGGTTTGTGGGTGCACTCTAACATTCTCGCGCATCTGCGACTCTGCAGAAGGTTCGAAACTTGATTGATCTGACTCATCAAAGTCTCTGGCAACTTTCAGGCTGACCGCGCCAATGAATGATGTTCACGAAACCTGCAGGGTCTGCATGGAAGCTGAGGAGACAAGGACCTCGGATTATCCGCCCGACTCTGAGCGCGTGAACGGGTTCAACCTGCCTACTTCACCGTCACACAAGTGCATTTGGACAGATTGTTGACCTTGTAGGAAACGCTGCCCAGCAGCATGCCCTTGAGTTCGCTCAACCCGCGGCTGCCCATCACGATCATGTCGACATCGGCCGAGCCGGCAAGCTTGAGAATGATCTCCACCGGGTTTCCCTCGTCGATGTGCTTGCTGATGCTGTTCACACCTTTGTCGCGACAAAGTTCCACCACACCGGAGAGCATTTTCTCGCCGATGAAATTCAACTCGTCCACCGACAGCTGGGTCGTCTTCTTGTCATCCACGCGTGCCAGGATCTCCTGTGGATAGTTGACCAGGTGATGGACGCTTGATCCGCCCCCCTGACCCACTTCCACCTCCATCGCGCGCTTCAGTCCTTCCGGCATATGTCCGCGCAACAGGACATGCAGCAGCATGATCTCCGCGTCGTATTTCGCCGCCAGATCGCTGGCGAGTTCGACAGCCTTGACGCTGTGTGTCGAGCCGTCGAACGGAACCAGAATTTTTTTTATCATGCCACACCACCTCGATTACCGGTTAAGGGCCAGTGCTGTTATTACAGTAAACACTCCTGCCTCCTGCAAACGCCGCGCATGCAGATTCACAAGGCAGGGCAGCAACTGATTGTATCACTAGTTCATACGCCAGGAAGGGCGGAGAATCCGCCGGCAGCCACGCACTTGTCCTCGATAAGTTCGTGGATTTGAGCTTCGTCCATACCAAGCTCGGCAAGCACCTCGCGCGTGTGCTGGCCGAACATCGGCGCGGGGCGGCTGGCCAGCGGCACCGATTCGTGAAATTTGACCGGTGCGCCAATGCCCTGCACTTTACCGGCCACCGGATGGTCGGTTTCCACGATCATTTCCCGGGCCAGCGCGTGCTCATCGCGGTGCATCTCCTGAATATCCAAAACCGGGCCTGCCGGCAACCCGGCCCGCGCAAACGCTTCGCACCACTGCGCCGTAGTGCGCTGCGCGAAATACCCGCTGAGCACCGCCTGCAGAGCATCCAGATTCGCCATGCGGCCGGCGTTGTCGAGAAAACGTTCATCGTCGGCCAGTTCATCGGCCTGCAGCACGTCGAGCAGCCGTATCCAGTTGGTTTGATTGGCAGCGCCGACAGTGATCCAGCCGTCCTGCGTGCGGAATGCCTGATAGGGTGCGTTGAGTGGATGTGCTGAACCCAGTGGTCCAGGTGCATCGCCGGTGGCGAACCCGATAGCCGATTGCCAGTAGGTCTGCACGATTCCGGCCTCGAACAGGGACGTGTCCACGCGTTGCCCCTGCCCTGTCTGCAGTTTCTGGGCATAGGCCGCTGCACAACCCATGGCAGCGAGAATCCCGGCCGTGATATCGGTAATCGGCGCGCCGACTTTGACCGGCGGTCGATCGGCGCTCTCGCCGGTGATCGACATCAGGCCCGACATGCCCTGGGCAATGAGATCGAAGCCGCCGCGTTGTGCGTAGGGGCCGCTGCGGCCGAATCCTGAAATCTCGCAATAGATCAATCCCGGGTTGATTGTCTTCAACGTCTCGTAATCCAGGCCGAGTTTGCGCATGGTGTCGTGGCGAAAGTTCTCGATTACGCAATCGGCGCTCGCTATCAATCGCCGCACGACGTCTTTGCCCTCCGGCTTCTTCAAATCGACGGCTATGCCGCGTTTGTTGCGATTAACCATCATGAAAGCGGCCGATTCACCGTTGATATCGGGCGGCAGCATTCTGCGCGAATCGTCGCCGCCGGCAATTTTTTCGACCTTGACAACGTCCGCGCCCATGTCGGCAAGCATCAGGCCGCATACCGGTCCGGCCATGATGTGAGCGAGCTCGATGACTTGCATTCCGTGCAACGGTCTCTGCGCGTCGGCACTCAAGATCAACGCCCCTTCCATTGCGGTTTGCGCTTGTTCAGAAACGCATCCAGGCCCTCGTGGAAATCCTCGCTGGTATAACAAAGCGCAATCAGGTCTTCATCTTCCGCCGCGTGTCCCTGGTCACGCAGGCGTTGCATACTCTGTTTTGTCGCCTTTAGAGTCAGGGGAGCAAACGATTTGATTTTCTCCGCCAGCGATCTTGCCTGCGGCAGAACCTCCTGCGGCGTCTCCAGGAGCGCCGAGACGAGCCCGATTGCCAACGCTTCGTCCGCTTCTATCAGGCGTGCAGTGAAAATAATTTCGCGCGTGCGGCCCGCGCCCAGCAACCAGATCAAACGCTGCAGGCTGGCGTTGGACAGACAGTTACCCAACGTGCGGGCAATCGGAAAGCCGAACTTCAACGACCGGTCGGCTATCCGAAGATCACAGCAGGCGGCGATTGCCGCGCCGCCGCCGGTACACGCACCGGTTATCGCAGCAATGGTTGGCACAGTGCACGTTTCCAGCGTGCTCAACACACTATCCATATGCCGCTCGTACGCCAGCCCATCTGCAGCGCTTTGAAAATCGCGAAACTGAGCGATATCGGTACCGGCGGCGAACGCACGGTTACCGTCACCGGTAATGATCAA
Organism: Gammaproteobacteria bacterium; assembly: GCA_029861595.1. GTDB lineage: Bacteria > Pseudomonadota > Gammaproteobacteria > JAHELT01 > JAHELT01 > JAHELT01. The sequence continues at coordinate 7,239 of JAOTYY010000133.1, read as the reverse complement.
CACTTTTATCGCTTCGTCCCGGTTCGCTTCGTTGCAGTGGTCGGCCAACTGCTGGTACATCCCGAAGGTCAAGGCATTGCGCGCTTCGGCCCGGTTGAAGGTGATCAACGCAACACCCTCGTCGACCTCAAACAATAATTCCTGCTTCATGACATCACCGGGATACTTGGTTACAAAACGGCATCGAGATCGGCGCACAGATCGACCGCATCTTCGAGCCCGACTGACAGCCGAAACAAACCCTCGCCGGCCGCTGCCCGGTACTTGCCCAATTCGTCGCCGCTGAGCCGGTACGACGATTCGATCAAGTCTTCGGTTTCCAGCAGATAGACAAGACTGCGCTGGTGGCCCAGCGATACCGCGTAATGAATGACCGCCAGCTCCCGCATCATCTTGTCCGCGAGCCGGCGCGGATCTCTGACCCGAAAAGACAGCATGCCGGAAAAGTTGCGCATCTGCGATTGTGCCAGTTCGTGTTGCGGGTGCGAAGACAGACCCGGATAGAAAACCCGCTCGACCCGCGGATGCGCTTCGAGAAATTCCGCCACCTGTGACGCGTTTTCCTCGTGTGCGCGCATGCGCAGCGGCAAAGTCGCCATACCGCGCAGGATCAGCCACGCATTGAAGGGGCTGAGCACGCTGCCGTAGTGAATGACGCCTTCACCACGCAATCTGCCGATCAGATCTGATCTGCCCGCCACCGCACCACCCATCGCGTCGCCGTGCCCACCGATATATTTCGTCAGCGAGTGTACGACGAGATCGGCACCCAGACTCAGCGGTCGTGTGGCGATCGGAGTGGCAAACGTGGAATCGACCGCAAGCAGCGCACCATGCCGATGCGCCAGATCCGCCGCCGCTGCGATATCGCTGATGCGTAGCAGCGGATTCGAGGGCGTCTCGATCCACAGCATCCTGGTGTTGGGCCGAATCGCGGTCTCGATACTCGCAATCCGGGAAGTGTCGACTGGAGAAACTTCGACACCCATTCGCGGCAGCGTGTCCCGCAGGAATTCGGCGGTGCCCGGGTAGTTCGTATTACTGGCAACGATGTGATCGCCGTGACCGAGGTGACTGAACATCACCGCCGCCGAAGCGGCCATGCCCGAGGAGAAAGCCACACACGCTTCCGCCTCTTCCAGCGTGGCCAGTTTGCTCTCCAGCTGGCTGGTTGTCGGGTTCGCCCAGCGAGTGTAGACAAACGGGGTAGTTTCGCTGATGTTGTGGGCCGAAAAACTGACTTCCTCATCGACCACGAACGTGCTGGACATCACCAGGTTGGGCGTCGATGCGCCGGTGATGGCGTCCGGCGATTCGCCCGCGTGAATGGCCTGGGTCTGAACGCCCAGTTTCTGCAGGTCCGCTTTTTTCATGTTTCCCATTCTAACCTCGCCGGCGCCGGACAGTCGTTACGCTTCCGTGTGCAGCAGCGATCTGTTCGATCATCGCGCGCGAGCGACGGCGCGCCTTCGCCGAAAGTACCCGCGGCAGAGTCAGTGCAAGTATCCTCAGGTCGGTCAATGCGGAACGCCGCTCGACGTATTCGCGCTCCAGGCGCAACTTCTCGGGCAACAAAATCCGGCAATAAGCGTCTACCGGATCCGCCACGGTCGCCAGGTAGTCATCCTCCGCGAGGAAGTCTATGGCCGCCGGGCCGGTGAGCCCCGGCCGCACGCTGTAGACCGTTTGCCGAACGCCGGCCGGAATCCCGCGCAGGTGTTGCGGGCGCTCGGGTCGCGGGCCGACCAGGCTCATAACACCGCGCAACACGTCGAACAGTTGCGGCAGCTCATCTAGCCGCCAACGGCGCAGAAACTGCCCCGGCCGGGTAATCCGCGGGTCGCCCTCGGGCGTAACCGTGGCACCGCCTTCGCGGTCCGCGTACAGCGTTCGAAACTTGTGCATCAGGAACTCCCGGCCGCCGCGCCCGACCCGAACCTGCGCGTGAATAACCGAACCGGAGCCATCCAGCACGATCCACAATGCCACCAGGCCTATAAGCGGGAGCGTGACAGGCAAACTGGACAACACCAGCAGGACATCGAGTACCCGTTTCAAGTATCCGGCCCGCCTGCCGGTCAACCCCAGATCACCCCGGCGGCAACGCCGATCGCGTACGCGTTGAACGCCAGCAACGCCGCCGGTTGAACCGGACGCGACCGGTAGAAATCCTCGGGCTGTTTCCAGGTATGCCAGCAGGCAAATATCGCAAATGGCAATGCCAGGAATCCCAGCCACGCGGCCAACGGCACAGCCGCCAGCCAGGGTAATGCCATTATCAATCCGAAAGCCAGCGCATAGATCCAGGGCAGCACACGGCTGGCGTTACGCCGGCCCAGGCGCGCCACCAGATTGCGCTTGCCGGCCCCGCGATCGGCTTCGTAGTCGGGAAACTCGTTGACCCACAGGAAAGCCGCAATGAACAATCCCAGCGGCAGAGACAGCCAGAACACCGCCCAGTTCAACTCGTGGGTCTGGATCAGGTAAGTGCTCAGCACAATAAGCGGTCCGTAACAGATGACCACATCGAGTTCGCCGAGTCCGCGGTAAACCAGCTTCAGCGGCGGCCCGTGATACGACCAGCCCAGCACCACACCGAGCACGCCGATCAGGGCAGCGTACGGCTCGCGCAGGAACACGATCACGGCACCCAGCAGCACGCCAGCGCCGCCGAAGATTGCGGCCACGGCCCAGGTCTGCGCGCGGGTCAGAAGTTCATCCACCATCACGCGTTTGCCGCCCGAGAATGCAGTCCTGTCCTGCGGGCGCACCGCCAGATCGGCGCCTGAATCGTAGTCGATGACATCGCCCCACGCGTTCTTCGCCACCTCCATGCAGAACAATGCCAGCGCGGTGACGGCCAGCCAGGTCCAGGAGTACCGGTCGGCGCGGATCGCAGGTGCCAGGCCTACCAGCATTGCGGCCACGGACGTGATACTGATCTTGGGATCGGCCAGTCTCCAGATGCCCTCGCGCACTTCGGGTGTCATGCTCAGCCCCTGCATTAGAACGCATTGAATAGTAACAAGAGTCCCATCGCCCGGGCGCAGGTGCTGCAGTTTTTGAGACGCTGCAAATCCAGTCTTATCGAGGGCGCCGGCGACGATGCGCGAGGATCTCAGCGCCCACCTGGCATCTTATCTCGCTGGCTGAGTGCCGCCGCTGCGCAATCGTTTTCCCCTTCTCCCTGGCAGAGGGTCTACTATCTTCGACTCCCCTCTCTCTCTCTGGAGTCAGGGGTGAGGGCCTCCGCACCACAAGACAACACCGGGAGCGATTCATGACAGAACAAAACGCGGCCCTGGTTGTCGGCGCCGGCGACTACCTCGGGGCGGCGATTGCCCGGCGGTTTGCCCGGGAAGGCCTGCACGTTATTGCGACACGCCGGCGCGGTGATCTGGACAAGCTGCGCGCCGCCATCGGCAATGCGGGCGGACGTGTAACCGGGATCCATTCTGACGCACGCGACGAAACACAGGTCATGGAGTTACTCGATAGAATCGAAACCGAAATCGGGCCGCTCGCAGTCGCGGTGTTCAATGTCGGCGGCAACGTACGCTTCGGCATCACCGAGACGACCTCGCGTGTGTATCGCAAGGTATGGGAGATGTGTGCCCTGGCGGGATTTCTGGTCGGCCGTGAGTGCGCACGCCGAATGCTGGCACGCGGCACCGGTACCATTTTGTTCACGGGCGCGACAGCGAGCCTTCGAGGGAGCGATGGGTTCGCGGCATTTGCTGGCGGCAAACATGCGTTGCGTGCCCTCGCTCAGAGCATGGCGAGGGAGCTCGGTCCGCAGGGCATCCACGTGGCTCACGTAGTGATCGACGGACCTATCGACACCGAGGCGACGCGCGAACTGTTTCCGCAGTGGTTTGCCGAACGTCCGGATGATGGCGTTATGCAGCCGGACGAGTTGGCGGAAATCTACTGGCAGCTGCACGCCCAGCCACGCTCGGCCTGGACCTTCGAAGCCGATGTGCGAACCTACCTCGAGTCGTGGTAAGAGCCAGTTTATCCAACTGCCGGGAGATCAACATGAACAAACAAGTCGATTTTTACTACGATTTCGGCAGCCCCACCGCATACCTCGCTTGGACACAGCTGCCGGCAATTTGCGAACAGCACGATGCCGAGCTGGTGTGTAAACCCCTATTGCTGGGCGGAGTATTTAAAGCGACGGGAAACGACACGCCGGTGCGCATCAAAGCCAAGGGCGACTGGATGTTCGCAGACATTGCGCGCTACGCGAAGGCTTACGGTGTTCCCTTCGCGCACAATCCTCACTTCATCATGAACACGCTGGCAGCCATGCGCGGGGCAATCTGGGCTGAATCGGCGGGTTGCCTGGATGTTTATAACCAGGCGCTGTTTGAGGCAGCCTGGGTAAACAGAAGAGATATCGGCGATGCGAACGAATTGTCGGCCGTGTTAACCGAGGCCGATCTCGACGCGAATGCCGCGGCCGCAGCCGTCCAGACCACAGAGATCAAAACACTACTCATCGAGGCAACCAGCGCCGCGGTTGAACGCGGTGTGTTCGGCGCGCCAACCATGTTCGTCAGCGGTGAGATGCACTTCGGCCAGGATCGTCTGCAGTGGGTGGAGCAAGTGCTGGCGCAAACGTCAGGCTGAATCCCCTCATCCCCAGCCCTTCTCCCCAAGGAGAAGGGAGTGAAGATTTCCCCTTCTAGCGGCAGAGCTGGTTAGAGGGCGCATTGTTCCTCTCTCCCTCCGGGAGAGGGAGACGAGTCAGGGGTGAGGGGCTTAGCGCGGATATTCGATGATTATGCCGTGCAGATTAACGGCTACTTGACAACCGCCAGCGAGGACAGCGCGATCGACCGTTACGTAGTTGACATCGCCTAAGCCGGTACGCGTGTAGGTCGAATCCTGGATCGTCGTGATTTCTGCGGGCATAGTGATTTGCGTTTCCTGACGAGGTTCGATGTTGTTACCGTTAGGGCCAATGTTACGAAAATCGGTAATCATCCCGATCAAAATGTTCTCCCCCAAACATCCTGAGAAAAGCGGTCTGATAGTGATGTCGGGCGAAAGACCCGGGACGTAATCGCTCGGTCGACCAAACGCGGCGGTAAACGATTGACCAATTCCCAATCCAACGAATTGGTCGGTTGCCTGCAGATTCGCATCGAGCGCTTTAGGCGCCACAAAAATCCTTCCGGTGTCGGGACCCGCCAGCACGGTGAAATTTTCATTCACTTGCTCGGCCAGCGCCGGTTCGCCGGCCACGAACGTGTTCGGTATCCTTTGCGCTGCGGCATACGCGGGCAGCGCGAAAAGTATGCCGCTGATTATCGTCGTTATGATTCGTCGTCTCACGCTCGTTCCTCACCAGAGTAGGTTTACCGCCAGTTGGTTCGATTCCAGACCATCGTGTTCCACCTGCCGCTGTCGGGCACGCTTCCGTTGTCCGGGAAGCTGTTTTCGTCCAGCGGATCCGATCCAGCAATCAGTTCTATCACGTTCGGATACGTATCGTTGTCGTTGTTCGCATAGGTGTAATCGTTCTGTACAAAACTGACCGTGGTCGTGCCGCCTGCAACCGTAACCGGCAATATGGTTCTGGCGAGTTCCAGAATGCCAAGGGAATCATCGTCGAACTCGACGATGATTTCGACGGTGTGGGCACCGGCAGACACGATGAGCACGCCCGAAACCGTTTCGTTCACGGTGTTCACGTCCATGGCGATACGGCTGCCGCCGTCAAGCCTCATCCACGCCAGCACCGTGCCGGTAGTGGGATACTGTGCGGGCACAGCCATCGGCATGTTAACCACCAGCGCCTGAGTCGGCTCGGAATCGCCGTCGCAACCTGCCAGCATCAGCACGCCGGCCAGGGCAGCCAGCAACGCCGTCGACTTCAATGCTGTCGGCACTTGCATGATCGTCGTCAGCGCTTACTGAGGAAGCGGGCCGTTGACCGAGACACCGCCACTGTCGGACGATCCGCCACCGCCGCCCGCACCGACCGCCAGCGCCGCGACGCCCACACCCATCAGCACCCACAGCCAGGTGGCGCGTTTGGCGCCTGATTTAGCTTCGGGTGGCGGAGGCGCCGGCTCCTCGGTTGCCGCAAATCTGCTCTCAGTGACGCTCACGATGAGCGGTGACAGGGCGTAGCCCACCAGCAGAATGTTGCCGGCCGCGTCACCTGCTTCTATGTAGTATTCGAACGCCGGCTCGCGCACGTCATCGGTATCCAGCGTGGCGATGAACATGTCCGTGTTACCGATGCGTTTCATGGCGAGTCGCTGGTAATCGCTCTCGCCCCTCGCGCGGTAAAACAACGTTACCTTCGCGACTCCCACGTTATCGGTAACCGTCGCTGAAATCGTCAGCGGCGTCCCCGCGCCGACCTCACTGGCGACCGGGTCGTGCTGCACCACCGGGGCAGTAGCGTCGACGGTAGCGGCCTGCAAAGCCACAGGTAGGATTAGGAGCAACCCGAGCAGTGCTCCCCGGTTGCTGTAGTGTATGTGTGTCGCCATCCTTCCCCGCATCTGTTGTTAGTTTACCGTGGCAGAAAACGGCAACTTGTCATGCTGACTTCGCAGTATAGCCAATCCTGGCGGGCAGGCGGCACGAAAATACCCGCCGCGCGCCGAATCTCCTACCAGTCAAACTTCTGCCACTCACCTACTTGTTTGCGCGTCACCAGTTGCTGGTCTTTCCAGGCGCCGGGTATCACCCGGTTGCCTTCGTGGTCTAGCAATTTGGTCACGGTCATCCTCGCCGACGCGGATCCCTGCGCGCCGAGCAATGCCAGGTCGCTGATCGACACCTCAATCACCGCGTAGTTGCGAAAAACCTGCTGAAGCAATTCGCGTTTGTCCTGCGACAGGTTCGCGGTCCTTTCCAGTCGGCGCATGTCCCGGCTCTCGAAAGCGCGCTCGAATTCGTTGATCAACTCGCTGATCGCTTCGATGTCCGATCTGCCGGGTGCGGCGGCTCTGCTGGCCGCGAGCTGCGAGTCCCGGCGTTTGGTGGCTTCCGCGGCCGCCGCTTTTCTGGCCGCTTCCCGCTTGGCTGCGGCGCGTGCGACGGCCGCCGCACGTTCCCTGGCTGCCTGCTCGGCCGCGGCACGTTCCGTCGCTGCTCGTTCTTCCGCCGCACGTTCCCTGGCTGCCTGCTCGGCCGCGGCACGTTCCGTCGCTGCTCGTTCTTCCGCCGCACGTTCCCTGGCTGCCTGCTCGGCCGCGGCACGTTCCGTCGCTT
>JAOTYY010000345.1 GCA_029861595.1 Gammaproteobacteria bacterium | reverse complement strand
TACCGATTCGCCGGTCCCGACGTACGTTTCGATTACTGCTGCACTGCTGTTGGCGCCGGCGACCAGCAGATTGCGCAGATTGTGCCACGTGGGTTGCGTATGCGCAGTGCTGACGAACACCAAATGCACTGGCTTTTGCAGTTCGATGCCGTCGGCCAGTAGCAGCACGGCGCCTTCCTGCATAAAGGCATCGTTCAATGCGGCAAAGCCGTTGGCGCTACCATCGGCATAGCGGGCCAGGTGCTGTTCGAGAACCTCAGGCATTTGCTGTAACGCCAGCGACAGCGGAACGAGTTTCACGCCCTCCGGCAAGCCCTGAGGCGAAGACAGTTCGGGCGTGTAGTGTCCATCCACGAATGCAAGCCGGTGCGTAACCAGTTGCGGCAGCCATGCCCGATCCAGGCCACTGTCCAGCACTCCCCGCGCGCCGCGCGGTGCGCTGACGAAATGGTGTTTAGTGAGTTGCCGAACGTTGGTGTATTTCCACTGTTCGTCACGTGGGGTCGGAAAACCGAGTTCCGAAAATGCGGCGATGCCTGCTTCCCGAATTGATCCCAGCCAGGCATGCTGCGCGCCGGGTAATTGTCTGCGGATATCGGAAAACGCACCAACGTAGTGGTCGGTGAGCGGCGTCACTGCGCTCATGCAGTCGCCGCCTCTTTCTCGATCCAGCCGTAACCGTGCTCTTCCAGTTTCAGCGCCAGCGAGCGATCACCGGTTTTGATGATTTTGCCTTTGGCAAGTACGTGCACTTTGTCCGGCACGATATAGTTGAGCAGTCGCTGGTAGTGTGTAACGGTGACGATAGCGCGTTCCGGGGAACGCAGCGTATTGACACCGTGTGCGACCGTCTTCAGTGCGTCGATGTCCAGCCCGGAGTCGGTTTCGTCGAGCAGGGCCAGGCGTGGTTCGAGAACCGCCATCTGAAATATTTCGTTGCGCTTTTTCTCGCCGCCCGAAAACCCTTCGTTGACTGATCGTTTCAACAGATCGTCGGGCATATCCACCAGCGCAATCTTTTCCCGCGCCATTTGCATGAAATCCATGGCGTCCAGTTCCGACTCTCCGCGGTGCCTACGTACCGCGTTCAAGGCGGCCTTGAGGAAGTACGTGTTGTTGACACCCGGTATTTCCACCGGATACTGAAACGCCAGGAACACGCCCTCGCAGGCTCGTTCTTCGGGTTCCATGGCGAGCAGATCGCGACCCTGGTAATACACGCTGCCGCCAGTCACCTCATAACCTGGCCGTCCTGCCAGTACGTGGGCCAGAGTGCTTTTTCCAGATCCGTTGGGGCCCATGACGGCGTGCACTTCGCCGCCCTCGACTTCCAGTGAAATTCCCTTGAGGATTTCTTTGCCATCTACACTGACGTGCAGATCCTTAACGCTGAGCAGAGTCATCAAGCCAGCTCCACGTTAAAACTTTCGCCGCAGCCGCACAGCGACGCGGCATTGGGGTTGTGAAATTCAAAGCCGGCATTCAGGCCCTGTTGCTTGAAATCAAGCCGTGTGCCCTTGACGTAAGGCCAGCTCTTGACGTCGACGAACACCGAAAAGTCCTCGGCAACCGCGAACTCCCGATCGCCATCCTTTGGCTCGTCTAAAAAATCCACGACGTAGGCGTACCCGGAACAACCAACCTTGGTGACGCCGAGGCGCAGGCCCTTGCCGGTGCCGCGTTTGCGCAATTGTGTGCGAACGTGTTCGATAGCCGTATCGGTCATAGTGACCGAATCGTCATCGCCTGACACAGCACTCATGTATCGTACCTCGTAAATAACATCCAGATTAACCTACCGCGCCTTCCAGGCTGACGCTCAAAAGTTTTTGTGCCTCGACAGCGAATTCCATCGGCAGTTCCTTGAAAACTTCTTTGCAGAATCCGTTGACAATCATGGAAACCGCGTCTTCGTCGGACAACCCGCGGCTGCGGCAGTAGAACATCTGGTCTTCGGAAATTTTCGACGTCGACGCTTCGTGCTCCACTTTTGCCGTCGGGTTCTTAACCTCCATATACGGAAACGTGTGCGCGCCGCAGCGGTCACCCATCAGCAGAGAATCGCACTGCGTATAGTTGCGCGCATTGTCGGCGGCGCGGCCTATCTGTACTAGGCCGCGATAGGTGTTCTGCCCGCGCCCGGCGGAAATGCCTTTGGCTACGATGGTCGATCGGGTGTTTTTGCCGATGTGGATCATCTTCGTGCCAGTATCGGCCTGCTGGCAGAGGTTCGATAGTGCAACCGAATAAAACGCCCCTACCGAGTTGTCGCCGCGCAGAATACAGCTAGGGTATTTCCAGGTTATCGCCGAGCCGGTTTCCACCTGCGTCCAGGAGATCTTGGAGTCGTTGCCGCGGCAATCGCCGCGCTTGGTCACGAAGTTGTATATGCCGCCGCGCCCCTGTTCATCGCCCGGATACCAGTTCTGTACCGTCGAGTACTTGATCTCGGCCCCTTCCAGCGTCACCAGTTCTACCACCGCGGCGTGTAGCTGGTTTTCGTCGCGCATGGGCGCCGTGCAACCTTCCAGGTAGCTGACGTACGCGTGGTCCTCGGCAATGATCAGCGTGCGTTCGAACTGCCCGGTATTGGCGGCGTTGATGCGGAAGTAGGTTGACAACTCCATCGGACAGCGCACGCCCTTAGGAATGAACACGAAAGAACCGTCCGAGAACACGGCGGAATTCAAAGCTGCAAAGTAGTTGTCACCGAACGGGACCACGGAGCCGAGATACTGCTCGATCAGCGCTGGATGCTCCTGTACCGCCTCGGAAAAGGAACAGAACACGATGCCTTCTCTGGCCAGCTTGTCTTTGAACGTCGTGGCCACCGACACGCTGTCGAACACGGCATCGACCGCGACGCCTGCCAGAGCCGCGCGCTCGTGCAGCGGGATGCCGAGCTTCTCGTACGTTTCCAGCAGCTTGGGATCGACTTCGTCGAGGCTTTTGGGGCCGTCGGTTTTCGATTTGGGTGCTGAATAGTAGGAAATGGCCTGATAGTCGATCGGCGCGATCTGCAGCTTCGCCCAGTCCGGCGCGCGCATGGTAAGCCAGTGACGGTAGGCTTTGAGGCGCCCGTCGAGCATGAACTCGGGCTCATTTTTCTTCTTGGAAATCAGTCGGATAACGTCTTCGTTCAAGCCGGGCGGTACGGTATCGGCGGCTACTTCGGTGTAAAAGCCGTGCTCATACTCGCGCTTGACGATTTCCGCGACTTCTCG
>JAOTYY010000346.1 GCA_029861595.1 Gammaproteobacteria bacterium | reverse complement strand
GAGCATGCGAATCATTCAACATGCCCATGCAGGGCATGATCTGGAACTCCCCGCTCATCACTGGCTCGGCGAATTGCCGGCGGCGTTGCTCGATCTGGGAACCGAGTTGCACAAAGCGCGTCGTGAAATTTCGCAGGCGCTGGCCCGCGGTGCAGCCCAGGCAGAAGTCGAAAAAAGCCGTCTCGAAACCGTCGTGCTGGAATTGACGGAGGGTGTGATCGTCTGCGATCGGCTTGGGCGCATTCTGCTCTACAATCCCGCAGCGCTGAAGGTTCTCGCGAATGAAGAGACAGTAGGTCTGGGACGCTCGCTGTATGACTTTTGTGCGCGGGCGCCCGTCGAGCATGCTCTGGAGCATTTACGCGGCAGCGATACGCAAGCTGTCAACAGCGAGCGCGACGCTACTTTTATCAGTTCCACCGTGACCAGCGGCACGTTGCTCCGGTGCCGCCTGCGCCTGGTGTCGCTGGATGCGCACAGTGAATCCGGGTTTGTCCTCGCGTTCGACGACGTGACGCGCCAGATCGACGCACTGCGTCAGCGCGACAGGTTGCTGCGCCGGATACTGGACGATTTGCGCAAACCGCTGGCAAGCGTGCGCGCGGCTGCCGCAAACCTCAGCAGCAATCCGGAACTGGATGACAGGAGCCGTGCCCGGCTCGGGAACGTGGTCGCCGAGGAAAGCGCTGCGTTGAACGCTCGGCTCGAGCATCTCAGCGAGAACAGCCGCTCGTTCGTGGGCCGGGACTGGCTGATGGGTGAGGTCTATTCTTCCGACCTGGTGCGTCTCGTCTCCAACCGACTGCCCGCGGATTCCGGTGTGCAAATTACGATGACCGGGTTACCCTCGTGGATTACCGTCGACAGCCACGCGCTGGTGCTTGCAATCTGCCAACTGCTGCAACGGCTGCGCGAACATACCGGCGTCGGCGAGTTCGACATCGAACTGTCGCCGGGCGGCGATCACGCATACCTCGACCTGGTCTGGCGCGGCTCGCCGCTGTTGCAGGCAACGGTCGATGAATGGTCTGGCGAACCTTTGCCTGACGCAATCGGTGTGCAGACGGTCGGGGACGTCGTGGAAACGCACGGTGGCGAACTCTCGAGCCGGTCGCACCGGCGTGAAGGTTACGCTGTGTTGCGCCTGCCGGTGCCGGTCCCGCCCACGCGGGATGAAGAACGCCGCGTGCCTTTGCCCGCGCGGCCGGAGTTTTACGACTTTGCCCAGACAACCCGCGCCCAATCCCTCGGTCAGCTCGCCGATCGCGAGTTGACCAGTCTCGACTACGTCGTGTTCGATACCGAGACGACCGGGCTGCGGCCTTCGCAGGGGGATCAGATCATTTCGATCGGCGGTGTTCGCATCGTCAATGGCAGGATTCTAAGCGGCGAAACCTTTGAGCAACTGGTCAACCCGGGACGCTCGATTCCCAGGGCTTCGATCCGTTTTCACCATATCACCGACGACATGGTCGCGGACGAACCGCCCCTTGTCACGGTGTTACCGCAGTTCAGGCAGTTCGTCGGCAATGCCGTGCTGGTGGCACATAACAGTGCGTTCGACATGAAGTTCATCCGCCTGGAGCAGGCTCGGGCCGGTGTGGTGTTCGACAACCCGGTGCTGGATACACTACTGGTGTCGGTGTATCTGCATCGCAACGCGCAAGATCAGACGCTGGACGGCATTGCCCGGCGCCTCGGCGTCGAGGTCACCGCCCGGCATACCGCGCTCGGCGATGCCCTGGTGACCGCCGAGGTTCTCCTGCGCTTGCTGACACTGGCCGAAGAGCAGGGCGTGACAACGCTCGGTTCGCTGCTGGCGGCTTCCGAACAGATGGTGAGCATTCGCAGAATGCAGGAAAGATTTTAGCGCCGCGGCCGGTTCGCGTAACTGTCAGCGCAACTGGCTGTCTTTGCTGGCACGGCGGTTGTAGGCGCTGTGATTTGCCTGCTGCGCGTCCCGTTCGGCCTGGCAGCTGACACACAGACGCACGCCGGGGATCGCCTCGCGGCGGGCGGCGGGGATGTCGGTGTAGCAGTCTTCGCAGCGCCGCAGGCTCTCGCCCCGCGGTAGCTGGCTTCGCGCACGCTCGACAGCGTCGTCGACGCTGGCGTCTATCTGATCCTGTACGGCCCCGTCGCGGGCCCAGCCACCAGCCACCATCTGTTCCCCGTGTCGTATCAAGGCGCATATTTGCACAAGAGCCGCTGTGAGCAAAGCGGCCTTAACCGCATGTTGCACGAAGGCGGCCTGATTTTCCCTGAGAAGCGAACCCTTCGTGCGACATGCAGGTTAAAGATACCCGCCAAGCAGACGCTACCCTCGCCTGCGGGACCCCGATTCCCGCAACCACAGGTATGGCCAACGCTGCAGAAGCACCGATGCTGGCGCAGCCTGCAGCGACAGTGGTTCAGTATCCCTCTACACAGGAGAAAACCTTTATGCGTGGCAATAAGATGTTGATCAGCTCGATTCTGGCTGTTGTTCTCTGTCTGCCGTCGCTGGCACAGGCCCGCCAGTTGTCCGTTCAAGATTCGTCGATAGGCACCTACGTCGCCGAGCGTACGCCTTACGGCACCGGGACACACTTCCCGTCGAGCGTGGGTGAGCTGTTCGCGTTTACGCGGATTGTCGGCGCCGATTACGATACCAGGGTGACTCACAAGTGGTATTACGGCGATCAGCTGATGGCCGAAGTCCAGCTTCGTGTTGGCGTTGACAGCTGGCGTACCTGGAGCAGTAAAAAAGTGAGATCCGACTGGGTCGGCGAATGGCGCGTCGAAGTCATCGCCGAGGACGGTACCCCACTGGATACCATCACCTTCACCGTGAGCTGAGCAAAAAACTAACTCCCCTCTCCGTCCGGGAGACCTTTGCATATTCAGTTCTTCCCTCTCCCCTTTGGGGAGAGGGCCAGGGGGAATCAGATCAATCGTTTAACACCCTCACCCTAACCCTCTCCCTCTCCCTCTCCCTCGAGGGAGAGGGGATTACGCAAAGGTACCCAAAGGGGAGAACAACTCTTTCCATTTGCACAACACTTTTTAATCTGAATTGCTGCGTTTGCGGCTGACAAAATAAATCCGTCGGGGGGGGAAGGTGGCTGAAACTCAGGCAACACTCGTCTTCGTTCCGGGGCTTTTTTGCGATGCCGCGGTATGGGAAGTTGCGGTCGAGAGACTCGGCCGGCACCTGCCTTGCTCGGTGGCCGTTCTCGACACCC
>JAOTYY010000132.1 GCA_029861595.1 Gammaproteobacteria bacterium | reverse complement strand
CGCTTCAAGGCGCTGATAGGCTTCGGATGGACGTCGCTCGCGAACGGCGGGAACATGCACCGCAACGTCATCTTCCGGGACAATGGCGACCGGGCGCGGCAGGTGGTGCCTTTCACGACGCAGGCGCCGATCGGCAGCATAGACCCGCTGGATCTCTACAAGTACCTGGAGAACTACGAGGCGAAAACCAATGGCGCGGTCCTCGCGCTGGCGCACGACGGCAATCTTTCCAACGGCATCATGTTTCCCGTCGACGCCCACTCCTTCCTTTCGCCCGACGACGAGTTCGCCGACTACGGCACCTGGGATCTCGGCAATCTGGATCTCAGTGAGGCCAAAACGGATGACATGCTGCAGTATGAATATCTCCGCGAGGCGCTGAAAAACGACCTTGCACTCGAACAGAAATTCGGCGCCAATCCGTACAAGTTCGGTCTCTCCGGCGCCACGGACAGCCACACGTCGCTGGCGCCCTCACCGATCTTGTACACACCGTCCTCCTGATTGCAGACGCTGCGCCGCCGCCATGTTTCTTGGCGGCGGCGCGTTCACTTCAGTAGTTCACGGCCTCACCCGAGCCGCCGTCGACAGCGATGCACTGGCCGGTGATCATGCCCGCCAGCGGCGAGCAGAAAAACAGCGCTGCGGATGCAATGTCTTGCGGTTGCACCAGCTTACCCAGTGGAATGTCGCCCGTGCGCCGGGCGATAACCGTCTCCACATCACTGTCCGATTCTTTGGCCTCGCGCTCGAAAATCTGCATGACGCGTTCCGTTGCGGTGTAGCCCGGATGAATGCAATTGACGGTCACGTTATGGCGTGCGGCGTAGCCCGCGAACTGCTTGGTGAAGTTAGCAACGCCAGCGTTGACCACCCCGTTGGTCATGCGCAGCGGTGCTACGATCCGGGCGGTCATGCCGCCGATGTTGACGATCCGTCCGCTTCCCTGTCTGGCCATGTGCGGAAGTACCAGCCGTGCGATGCGGATATACGCCATGAGTTTCACGTCGATGTGATAGCGAAACTCGTCGTCGGTCAATTCATCGAACGGTGCGCTGGTGGACGTTACGGCATTGTTCACAAGTACATCGATGCGGTTTGCGGCCGTGGCGGCTCGACCAACAAGCTCCGTGACGTCTGCAACGCGGCTGACGTCCGCCGGGAACGCCCAGGCTTGCACGCCGCGGGCACGGATGTCCGTCGCGGTTGTTTCCAGGCTCTCTTCCGTGCGGCCGCAGATCGCGACGTGCATGCCCTGGTCGGCCAGCATCAGCGCCGCCGCCCGCCCGATCCCGCGGCTGCCTCCCGTGACCAGCGCTACTTTGTTGTCCAGCTGAAAATCCATCGAATCGTCTCTCAGGGCACAAGTCAATCAGGCTGAACATTGTGCAGGCGACGACGGACGAACGCGATAGCGCCGCGCCGTTCTCTCTACCGTGGTGCTCAGTACGATCCGCTGGAACCGCTGTTCATTCTTCTCACGCCCGGGCTTTGGTAGAGAAGAACCGACTCGTTGTCCAGTACCTCGGTGTCGTATCCGTTCTTCACGTCGGTGGTTTGTCCAGCAGTTTCGGCGGCCAGGTAGGTATCTGCCGCCGGTTGATCGGGGGCGGTTGCACAACCGAGTAGGGGCGCCACTAACAGTGACGCAATTATCAGTTTGCGGTTCATCGGCGAAGTCCTCTTATCGAATCAATTATTTGATTTTAGAACATTCGAATATAAGGAAATGTTAAATAATGCCCTTGCCGATTTGACCTGAATCAAGGATCGAGACGGAATTACTCGGTTGCTACCCGCCGGTCGAGTGCCTATCGTGTGGGACAATCAGTCGACGGTGACAGTGAGTAGATGAACGACGAATCCGTTGCAACCGTGCGCACCATGTGCCCCATGAACTGCCATCCCACATTGTGCGGTATGCAGGTCAAAGTGGCGGGGAACAAGTTGCTCGATGTGGCCGGCGATCCCGACAATCCGGACAGCCGTGGATTCCTGTGCCTGCGCGGCCGTGCGGCGCGCGAGATCATCGGCAACCCGCAACGCATCCTGCATCCGCTGATTCGTCAGCAACGCGGCTCGCAGGACTGGCGCGAGATCGGCTGGGACGAAGCAATGTCGCTGATCGCGGACAAGCTAGGTGCTATCGACTCGGCTGAGTTCGGCATCTGGCTGGGTCACGGCGATGCGGCGACCAACTACGGCACACGCATCGGTGGTCTGTTGTCACGGCGTTTTGCGCACCTGTACGGCTGTCAGTGGTGGCACCCGGCGATGATCTGCTGGGGTCTGGGCGGCTTTGGTCTGGGACTCACCGGCGTGCTCAATGTGCACACCAAGGAAGACATGGCGGCCAATGCCCGGCTGATCATTCTGTGGGGTGCCAACATCGCCAGCCAGCCGAACACCTCGCCCCACCTCAAAACTGCCCGTGCCCGGGGTGCGCGGGTTATAACGATAGACATCCGCGACAGTGAAGCAACTGCGCGCGCGGATCAGAGCATTCGCATTAAACCCGGCAGCGACGCGGCGCTCGCGCTCGCGATGATGCAGGTCATCGTCGCGGAAGGGCTGGTCGATCGTGCGTTCGTCGATAAACACACCGTTGGTTACGACGCGTTGCGCGAACATCTGCAAACCTGCACGCCGGATTGGGCCAGTGAGCACACCCGGATCGATCCCGACACCATCCACGCGCTGGCCCGCGAATACGCGACCAGCGACCCGGCGATGATTGTGCTGGGCGGCAGTTCCATGCACAAAAGCGCGAACGGCTGGCAGGCGCCGCGCGCAGTAGCGTGCCTGCCGGCGCTCACGGGTAATCTGGGTAAACCGGGCGCTGGGTTCGGACCCCGTCACGGTGCCAGCACACACGGTCAGGCGCTCAATAGCGTTTTGCCAGACCAGGGTAGCCGCTGCGCAAATGTTATCCCCAACCAGATGTCATCTATGGTAGACGCGTTTGCGAGTGGCAAAGTGAAAGCGCTGCTGCTTTCCGGCACCAACATGCTCTCGTCGTTTGCGGATACCGGAGCGCTGGCGAAAAGCCTGGCCGGCGTCGACCTGGTGGTATGCCACGAACTGTTCAGCAACGACACTATTCGCCAACACGCAGACATCGTATTACCTGGTACGGCATGGCTGGAGCAATTGGGTTGCAAAATGACCAATACCCATTTGTACTTCATGGAGCAGGCGCTGGCCCCGCCAGGGGATACGCACAATCTGAGTGGACTGCTGCGCGACCTCGCCCAACGCCTGGGTGTGAGCGGGTTTTTTCCATGGGACGGCGATGAAGGCTTGCTCGACGCGGTGCTGGATCATCCAGCGACAGGCAATGCGACCGTTGCGAAAATGCGCGCGACGGGCGGCATGCGCGCGCTGGACATTTCTCACCACGCCTACCCCGACCACCGCTACGCTACGCCCTCCGGAAAAGTCGAATTCTATTCGCAGCGGGCGGCTGACCATGGCCTGGCGCCGTTGCCGGTGTTCGAGCCGGTCGGCCGCAGCGCGGACTGTCCGCTGCAATTTCGCCAGGGCCGCACGCTCACGCATTTCCACGGTTTCTACGACCACGGACAGGCACTGCCAAGTCTCAGGAAGCGTAACACCACCGCGTGGCTATGGTTGTCGCCGGCCGATGCTGCCTCACGCGGCATCCGCGATGGAGCGGCGGTGCGCATTTTCAATCAGCGTGGTGAATTCACGGCTCACGCGTACGTTACACCGAAAATGCAGGACGGCGCAGTTTGGATGCGCGACGGCTGGGCCGGCATCAATCGGTTGACCAGCGGTGCGCCGGTCATCCCAGACGCTGCCGTGGATACGTTTGCCTTCAGTGCGGGACAGGCGGCATTCGACGCGCTGGTCGAGGTGGAGCCTGTGAATTCATAAGTGCGTCGTCACTCGGCCGCCGGATCACGCTTACGCCAGAGATAGATCACCGGTATGACGGCGAAGCAGGTAACGCCGTACAGTAGAAACGCGTTGTTGTAGGCGACCATGCGCGCCTGGCGGCTTACCTCGCTGCTAAGTGCGGCCAGGCTGCGCACACTTTCCGTATTCCACGCGCCCGCAATCTGCTGGTAACCGAACAACTCGTTGAAGGGATTGATGTAACTGACCAGGTCTGCGTAGTTCATCTGCGTGGAGCGCACGACCACCAGAAAACTCACCGCGATGTACACGCTTTGACCGATATTCCGCAACAGGTGATACATCGCCGAGCCATCGGGCAACAGCCGCGGGGACAGGGACCAGAAAGTAGCCGTGGTTATGGGGACCCACAGGATACCGCTGCCGAATCCCTGCAGCAGCCCGGCCCACGCGATGTGCTGCGGTGAGACGTTCAGTTCGAGGAAGGCGAGCGCAAATCCGCTCAATCCGATCAGGGAAAATCCCAGGGTCATGCTGAGCCGCGGATCGATCCTGCCCATGCGCCCGGCAATATAGAAGCCGGCAATCATGCCGGTACCGCGCGTGGCGAGCAGCAGGCCGATCAGGGTATCGGGATAGCCCTTGAGGTTCTGCAGCAGTGCCGGCAGCAAGGTGATCGGCGTGAAGTTCAACATGCCGTACACGCACACCAGCGCGAGACCGACCATGTAGTTGCGATCCTTGAGCAGATCGCGGTTGAAAAAACTGTGCTCGGCAGTCCAGGTGTGCACGACGAAAATGTAGAAGGCGATGCCCATCGAACCGAAGTACAGGATGATTTCGGTCGATTCGAACCAGCCGAAGCGCTCGCCGCGATCGAGTATGAGTTGCAGGCAGGCGATGCCGATTGCGAGCGACACAAACCCTGTCCAGTCGAGTTTTAATCCGGCGAGCTTGCCGGCCTGCCGGATGAACGCAAGGGTCAGCAGCAGCGCGACGAAACTGCATGGCACCAGCAGCAGAAATATTGCCCGCCAATCGTAGTATTCGGCGACGTAGCCACCCAGTACTGGCGCCATTCCCATACCCGCCACTACCGCCATGCCGAAAATGCCTTGAGCCATGGCGCGTTTTTCGCCGGTGAAGGCTGCCAATATGATGGCCTGCGCAAGAGGCACGATCGGCGCCCCGAATCCGCCCTGGGCGATGCGGTAGGCGAGCATCGGTGCGAGCGAGGTCGCGGTTGCACAAAGAAACGAGGCGATCGCGAAGCCAATGATAGCGCCAATCATCAGGTACCTCTGGCCCAGTTTCGCCGTGAGCCAGCCGGTCATTGGCGTGACTACCGCCGTGCCCACCACGTTCAGGGTCACCACCCAGGCGACTTGGTCGGGCGTTGCCGAGAGTGCGCCCTGGAGCTGGGGCAGGGCGACGTTGACGACCGTAACCGTCATCGAATAAAGCATGACGCATACCGACACGGTCATGAGTACCAGGTACGGGTGTGGCTCGGAACGCGTCTGCGTTGCCTGGTTCCGGGCACTTCCCGACGTCAGGTGCTTCACCGTACCTCGCTTTACAATTCGCTCGGCGTGCTCCGGAACGGACCGCGGAATTTGCACACTTGTTTAACTGGATTAGCCATCAGGCCACTGTTGTCAGCCACATTGATTCGCGATCAGGTGCGCAAATACCCACACCCCAGCTGAGGAGGCCAATTATAGAGCTAAAGAAGCAGTTAACGCCCGACACAGAACTGCAGGACGTGCAGTCGGTGGGATATTCTTGCTATGTCTCTGGGATGCTCATATGGTTCGGATGTGTCATTCCGACGCTGCACCCACGTAATGACGGTGCGTAGTTTTCCGTATCGCACTCCCTATACGTTTGACTGTGCGCTACGATTGATACTAACAAGTAAATAAACGGATATGGAGGGCGACGTGGACAACGTCGCACAATGGTTGCAGCAACTGGGTTTGAGCCAGTACGCATCCGTCTTCGCCGCAAACGATATCGACGAAGAAGTCCTGACTGAGCTTACCGATACAGATTTGGAAAAGCTCGGGGTCACGCTTGGCCATCGCAAAAAACTTTTGAAAGCCATAGCGGCGTTGCGCGCTGACAGTTCCACACGTGGCACGTCAGGACCAAGCGACTCGACGGAGCCTGCCGATCCGCAACGCCGCCAACTGACCGTGATGTTCTGCGACCTCGTGGGATCGACCAGGTTATCCGAGAAGCTCGACCCCGAAGACCTGCGAGACATCATTCGTGCCTACCAGGATGCCTGCCGATCGGCCATCGAGCGTTACGAGGGTTACGTCGCTCGCTATGTGGGCGATGGCGTGCTGGCCTATTTCGGCTATCCCCAGGCCCACGAGGACGAGCCCGAGCGGGCGGTTCGCGCCGGGCTCGGTGTGGTAGAGGCCATGGATGGACTGAACGCCGGTGTGGGAAAGAACAAAGATGTCGAACTCGCGGTACGGGTGGGTATCGCTACGGGACCGGTCGTCGTTGGTGACCTCATCGGCGAAGGGGCATCGGAGCAACGCACCGCGGTGGGCGAGACGACGAACCTCGCGGCGCGACTCCAGGGATTGGCTGGAGCGGACACGGTCGTCATAGCAG
The DNA here is from genome assembly GCA_029861595.1 of Gammaproteobacteria bacterium. GTDB lineage: Bacteria > Pseudomonadota > Gammaproteobacteria > JAHELT01 > JAHELT01 > JAHELT01. The sequence continues at coordinate 5,634 of JAOTYY010000132.1, read as the reverse complement.
ACAGCACCCGGCGGTTACTTACACAGACGTTCGATTTCCAGGATCTCGGCAACCGTCATTTGGATGGTTTCAGGGAGAGCCAGAAGGTGTGGACGGTGCTGCGGCCGACGCGAGTCCCGGGACGCTTCGAGGCACAGCATGCCGCCGATCTCACGACTTTCGTGGGACGCAACGATGAGCTCACCCTGTTGCACGGCCGCTGGCGGCTCGCCGATGCCGGCAAAGGCCAGGTGGTTCTGGTGGATGGGGAACCGGGCGTCGGCAAGTCGCGTATCGTACGATCTCTGCGCGAGCGCATGGCCGGAGACCGCCATATTCGCCTGTTCTGCCAGTGCTCTCCTTATTACACCAATAGCCCCTTGTATCCGTTCATACGCCATCTCGAGCGCGCTGCGCATTTCGAGGATGGCGAGCCTGCGAATACGAAGCTGGAAAAATTATCGGCACTGCTGGCACGCTCGACCTGCGATCTGGAAACTGTGACGCCGTTGTTCGCAACGTTGATGTCGGTGCCCTTCGCTCACCGATTCCGGCCGCTCGACGGGACGCCGGAACAACGTAAGGAGAGAACGCTCGAAGCGATAATCGACCAGCTGCGGGGCCTTTCCGAGCGTCAGCCGATACTGGCGGTGTTCGAGGATGTGCATTGGATAGATCCCACCTCACTGGAGCTCCTCGGCCGGCTGGTGGAACGAGTGGCGGATCTTCGCGTGCTGCTGATCATCACCTTCCGGCCGGAATTCGAGCAGCCGTGGCCGCGCTACTCACACCTGACTACCGTCTCGCTCAGCCGGCTGGACGCTGAATGCTGTTTGGCGATGGTCGAAGACATAACACGTAACAGCTCGATGCCGCTGCCGCTCACCGAGCAGATTGTGCGAAAAGCCGACGGGATTCCGCTGTTCGTCGAAGAGCTTACCAAGACCGTGCTCGAGTACGGCGCGGCGGCAGAACACTCGGAACCGGAAAAAACGTACGGCAACCTGCCCGCGCTCGCTATCCCCTCGACCCTGCAGGCCTCCCTGATGGCGCGCCTCGACAGGCTGGGTGAAGCCAGATGGGTGGCGCAGATCGGTAGCGCCATCGGCCGGGAGTTCTCCTACGAGTTGCTGGCGGAGGTCGCATCGCGACCGCAGAAGGAGCTGGGAGCCGCACTCCAGCGACTGGTCGATTCGGGGCTTGTCTTCGAGGACGGCACGCCGCCGAAGGCGACCTATACGTTCAAGCACGCGCTTGTGCAGGATGAAGCTTACGAAAGTCTGCTGCTCGGCCGGCGGCCTGAGTTGCACATGCGCATAGCGGATGCCATGGAAAGGCGCCTGCAGGAAACCCAAAGTTCAATACCGGAACTGCTCGCCCACCATTGCGCGCGCGCCAAGCTTACCGATAAAGCCATCCATTACTGGCAACTGGCCAGCGAGCGCGCTATCGAACGCTCGGCAAATCTCGAGGCGCTCAGCCATCTGACCAATGCGCTTGCCGCGCTGGAAGATCTGCCCGACACGCCGGCCCGTAAAGAGCAGGAGCTTGCCCTGCTGATCACGGCCGGCCCCCTTGAATTTGCCATCGAAGGCTCGGGTTCCCCGGGAGCGGAGCAGGCCTATACGCGCGCCGTTGCCTTGTGCGAGCAGTTGCCCGATTCGCCGCAACACTTTGCCGCCTACTGGGGCCAGTGGCGCACGTCGAAAAGCTATACGGTCAATCTCGAGCGCGCGGACAAGCTCCTGGCCCTGGCGGAGAATCTCGGCGATCCGGGTTTACGCCTGCAGGCTCATCATTGCCAATGGGCCAGCTTGTTCAATCTCGGCTTCCACAGGCAATGCTGTGAGCACGTCGAGCACGGGCTGCAATTGTACGAGGCAGGAGACTTTCGCTCGCACGCGTCCGTTTACGGCGGCCACGACCCGGCGGTGTGTGGTCATGGCGAAGCCGCGCTGTCGTCGTGGCTGCTCGGCCGTCCCGAACAGGCAGTGGCGCATCTCGAGCAAGCGCTCGCTGTTGCCCACAGTCTTTCGCATGCAGGCAGCACGGCACATGCCATGGACATCGCGTCGATGCTCCATCGTTACCGGCAGGATGCAGCCGAGGTCCACGCGTGCGCGAATCGGATGATTGCGTTCAGCGAACACGAGGAGTTTGCCGCGTTCAACGCCAAGGGCGAGATCTTTCGTGGTTGGGCGCTTATGCGACTGGGAAGGCTAGAGGAGGGTTTCAGCGGCCTGCGCAAAGGCATTGACGCGTATCGCGCAATCGGCAGTGGCGAGGATCTGCCGGTGTTTCTGGAGATGCTGGCGGAAGGTTACGGCCTGACCGGCCAAGCAAGTCAGGGATTGCTCGAGCTCGACACCGCCTTCGAGGAGGCGGACAAGGCGGCGATGCGTTACTGGCAGCCGGAGCTGTTGCGGCGCCAGGGCGAGTTGCTGCTGGCGGTTGGGAAGGATGGCGACGAAGCACGGGCCGAAACCAGTTTCATCGAAAGCCTGCAGATCGCCCGCCGCCAACAGGCGAAATCGCTGGAATTACGCACGGCGATGAGCTATTCGCGGCTGCTGCAACGCAGCGGCAAAACAGCGGCCGCCAGCGAATTGCTGGCGCCTGTCTACCGCTGGTTCACGGAGGGTTTCGATTTCGTGGATCTCGTCGATGCCAAAGCGCAGCTTGACGAACTGAAGAGACGATCCGGGGCACATTCAGCAGACCCATGTTGACACGGCGAACTTATTTCGACGACGATGCCGGTGCCAAGGGGTACCGGTTGGGAACCCACCGCACGGTGAGCCCGCACGCCACACTGGCTCGGGCCGATCCTCATCTGGGCGCGATGGGCATTACCCGAATCGCGAATGTCACTGGCCTGGACAAGCTCGGTATCCCGGTGGTCATGGTGTGCCGCCCCAACTCGCGATCCATCTCCGTATCCCAGGGTAAAGGTGTGGAACTTGCAGCGGCGCAAGCCTCCGGCGTCATGGAAGCGGTGGAGACTTACCATGCGGAGCGCATCACCTTGCCCCTGAAGTTCGCCGCTTTCGACGAGTTGCGCCACGCCCATCCGATGGTCGACGTGACAAAGCTGCCGTTCGCGGTCGAGAGTCGATATCGCAGCGATCGTGCGCTCCTCTGGATCGAGGGCCGCAATCTCATGAACGACGAGCCGCTCTGGTTACCGCATGAACTGGTGCACACCGACTATACCCTGCCCCAACCGACCGGCAGCGGGTGCTTCTCCGCGAACACCAACGGCCTGGCGTCGGGGAACCATATTCTGGAGGCCATTGCCCACGGTCTCTACGAAGTCATCGAGCGCGATGCGATAACGCTTTGGCGATTGCAGAGGAAAACCACAGGCGGGCAACCGTTGAATCTCGCGAGCGTGAACGATCACTCCTGCCGTGCACTGTTCGAGCGTTTCGAGTGTGCGGATATCGACGTGCGGGTCTGGAACGTAACCTCCGACGTCGGCGTCGCTTGCTTCTTCTGCCTGGTCATGGGCAGGCAGGAGGACGATACGGAGCCGGAGTTCGGCTCCGGCTGCCATCCGGTGCGCGAGGTTGCGCTGCTCCGCGCGCTCACCGAGGCAGCCCAAGCGCGCACGACTTACATTGCGGGCTCACGCGACGACTTTACCGCCGAGATCTACTCCGCCGCGGCGCGGGCCGAACGTACGTATGCCTGCCGTGAGTTGCTGGCCAGTCAAGCCCACGAGCAGAACTTCGAGGAGGTGCCGAGCTTCGAATCCGACACGTTGTGGGAGGACATCTCATGGACACTCGGTCGGCTCGAGGCGGTGGGTGTCACTCAGGTAGCTGTCGTCGATCTTGCCCAGGAGCGGTTCCGGATTCCCGTGGCGCGTGTCGTCATACCTGGACTGGAAGGGGTTTATAAGGGTGAGCACAGCGACTACGTTGCCGGTGCGCGAGCCGGAGCTGTCCTGCGAGACAGGCGATGACGGCGTGTGTCTTCATCGGCCCGTCACTGGCGGTCGCGCAGGCGCGCGAGGTGCTAGACGCCAACTATCTGCCGCCGGTTCGTCAAGGTGATGTGTATCGTGCCGTGGCGCGTTGGCGACCGCGCGCGATCGGGATCATCGACGGCTATTTTCACCAGGTGCCGTCGGTTTGGCACAAGGAGATCCTGTGGGCGATGGCCGAGGGCGTGCACGTGTTCGGCAGCGCCAGCATGGGCGCGCTGCGCGCCGCAGAGCTGGAGCAGTTCGGCATGCAAGGAGTCGGCGAGGTGTTCACCGCGTTTCGCGACCGGGTTATCGAAGACGACGACGAGGTGGCCGTGGTCCACGGACCACCGGAGACCGGGTTCCTGGCTGCGTCCGAGGCAATGGTCAACATTCGCCGTACACTGGCCGATGCGCAGGCGCAGGGGGTTGTCGCTGCCACGACGCAGGAGGCGTTGCAAGGAATTGCGAAAGCGCTGTTCTACCCGAAGCGTGGGTATCCGGAGATACTGAAGCGGGGTGCTGCGGAGGGGCTTCCCGCCGATCAGCTGTCGGCGTTGCGCGCCTGGCTCGAGCACGGCCGCGTGGACCTGAAACGCCGGGATGCACTGAAAATGCTCACTGCCATGCGTGATCTGGCAACGGAAGACCCGCCCCCGAAACGCGTCGACTATGCATTCGAGCACACCACCATGTGGGAGGCGGCGATCGCGCAGTCCGATGCAGGCTACCATGAGACCGTGAATGACGCGGAACGGACTGCGCAGGAGTGGTTGTTGGATGAGTTGCGGCTCGACGGACACACGTACCACGCGCTCATATACGCTGCATTATTGCGCCTGCTCGCACGCCGCGAGGCGGATCGGGGCCTTGTCGAGGTCGGTGACGCCGAACGCAAGCAGCACGCAACCGATTTCCGCATCGAGCGCGGGTTACACTTCGGTCGCGATCTCGACCAGTGGCTGGAGGAACGCGACCTCGATCGGGAGGCCTGGGAGAAGCTGGTGGAAGACGAAGCGCTGGTGAACAAGCTCGGCCACGCCACGCGGGCGCAGCTCGAGTGCTACGTCATCGACGAGTTGCGTGCCAATGGCGACTACGTCCGGCTCGCCGCGCGCGGGCGGACCAAGCGGCAGGCGCTGCTGGCCGCGGAGGATAGTCGCCACGGCTATGCGGACACTATCGAGGATCTGCGCGCGCTGACATGGTACTTCGAGCAACGCCTCGGTACCGGTCTGCCCGGCGACATCGACACCTACGCCATGCGCCAGGGGTTCGCCAGCACGGCCGCATTCCAGCGAGCCGTGCTGCGCGAATACCGTTTTCAGCTTGTCAACGACGGGGTGCGCGCTGGATGAGACCCCTCGTCGCCCCTACGTACGCGTCGCCGGGCCTGAAGCGGGCTGGGACATGCTGCCGGTGAGGACTAGAACATGCCTCATGCAGACGACATAGTGATACGACATACCGGTACACGCGTGCGGCTGTTCGCGCAGTCGCAGTACCTGGAGCACTTCCAGGAGCCGGAAACCGTGTGGTTGTCGCCACGCGCGGGCAGTGTCCTGTCGGGACCGTCCGACGATCGGATGTACGTCGTCGATCCGATCCGCAAGCAGGAACCTTACGAGTATCCTTATCTGCCGCCTTATCGCGGACCCGCGCACCCGCCGGTCGAACCCGATGAG
>JAOTYY010000344.1 GCA_029861595.1 Gammaproteobacteria bacterium | reverse complement strand
TTCCAGGTACAGCAGAACAGCCCGCGTGTGCTCGTCATCGACCAGCAACTCGCCGATTTCCGCCACGCCGAGGTCGGCTTCGTTGCCCACCGAGATCAATCGGGAAAAGCCCTGGCCACGCGCCTGGCCCCGTGAAATCAGGGTGCCCAGTACCGTACCGCTTTGCGTAATCACGCTTAGCGATCCCGGTGTGAGTTGCGGCAATTCCAGAGCCGCATTAACGGTGATGGCGGTTTTGGAATGCGCGTCCACCACTCCCATGCTGTTCGGCCCCAGTATCCGCATGCCATGCTCACGCGCCAGGTCCAGCACCTCTTGCTGGCGATGAGCACCTGACTCGCCAGATTCGGCGAAACCGTCGCTGTAGATGCTGACGACCTTTACGCCAGCACGGGCGCAGTCGCGGATCACATCGGCCACGGCGGGTGCCGGTACCATCACGAACGCGTGCTCGATCGGACCTGGAGCGTCGGCGAGCGTGGGCCAGGCTCTCAGGCCCAGCACTTCATCACGGTGCCGGTTGATCGGCACTATGCGTCCGGTATAACCGTGTTGCTGCAGAAAGCGCTGGGGGCGTGCGGTGTTTTTCGACGCGTCACCCGATGCCCCAACCAGTGCTATCGCCGACGGGCAAAACAGCGCCGTGGCAATTTCGGTGTCGGTCGCCACGTTACCGGGACGGGGCACGCAAAATGAAAATAGCTCTGTTCCCCTCGGGGAGAAGGGTCAGAGATGAAGGGGACGCCAAGCGAGGAGTCCTCACCCCTGGACCTTCTCGGAGGAGAGGGGAGTGAGAGGGGCGCGATTATCACTTGGGCCCAAGTCTCCCATCGGCAGCTCGCGCACCGAATCGAGCCTGTCCAGCTGCCAGCAAGCATCCAGCAACGCTGCGGCAAGTGCCTCCCCGCATGCGGGTGTGACCGTGCTCATGAACTTGCTGCCCAGCTCAGCATCGTCAAGCGGTGCGTCCGGATCGCCCCGGCGGGTCGGCTGGTAGCGTTCGAGCAATGCGCCGTCGCTGGTTTCGATCTGCACACGCGCGGCGCGCCGGGCGGGAAATTCTGCGTCGATGGATGCATCCAGGTACAGCTCGGTGGACTTTGCCAGCGTCGCAGTATCGGGGTGGTGCAAACGCTCCTCAGTGAAAGCATTCAGCCCGACCTCGCCATGGGTGAGTGCCGTTGCCACCAGATAGGGCACACTGAACTTTCCCTCGAAAGGCGTTGCGTGCCGATTTTTACCACACACGTCCAGCGTCGCCGAATAGCCTCCGACGCGTATAGCCTCAACATTCTCCGCTCGCAAATCATGTTGTGAGCGCAATACCAGCGCCGCGTCGATCGCCGCAAAGGCGTGGCCACAACAGGCGTGCCGCTTGTTGGTAACGCGGGTAATGTTGTAGTCGTTGCCAAGTCCGGCCGTGGCCAGCTGCCAGTCGCAGTCTTCGCTCATGGCGGCGCCGTACCCGGCTTCTCCTTCCAGGATATCGAGTGCGCCGGTCACACCCTGTGCGGCGGACAGCGCGCACAGCAAACCTGAATCGACAGCGTGTGCCGCGTGCATCGGTTTGCCATGCGAGTCGGCGCGAAAAGATTGCTGCAACCCCGCTGCCATAGTGCCCGCGAGCCCGATGGCATTGGCGATCTGGACGCGGTCCAGCGCCAGCAGCGAGGCTGCCGCAACAGCTGACGCGAAACTGCCGTTGGTAGCCGTGTTGTGCCAGTAACGGTAATGTGCGCGACCCATCACTCTCGCAATACGTGTCGCCACTTCGTAACCTGAAACGATAGCGCGGAGCAGCTGCTCGCCGCTGGCATCCTCTGTCTCGGCTACTGCCAGCGCGGCTGGGATGGTGGTCACGCCCGGGTGGTACAGTGCGTCGCGAAAAATGTCGTCCAGCTCGGCAGTATGGGAGGCGGCGGCATTGATCACCGCCGCGGCGCGCAATGCGGCACGCTCGCCAGTAGGGAACAGCCGCGCATCACCGTGTCCGAGTTGCTCGCCATAAACCTTTTTGAGCCCCACCGCGGGCATGGCGAGGCCGCCGGGTGCGGTCGCGGCGAACCAGTCCACAACCACGCGCTTGGCGTGATGCAGCACTTCCGCGGGCAACGGCCGCGTGCGCTCGTCGACGACATACTGGGCGATGTCCTGAATCAGCATGGTAACCTGTTGTCAGCCGTTCGCAGTCTTCTCTGTATATCAATGGCCCGCCGTATGCAACTCGCATCGACCGTCATGACAACACCAGAGCAACTGCGGAACGTGGCAGAATTCCATGACCGTGTTGTCAAAACATAGGAGGCACGATGAGTCGATCCTTGCAGGATCTGCTGCTGCTGCACGAAATCGTGCGTGCGGCGCACGAGAATCTGTCGCGTGAAACCTGGGACTACGTGGTTGGTGGCGCCGAAACCGAAACCACTCTGAAGCGCAATCGCCAGGCGCTCGACAACCTGGCCTTCAGGCCGCGCGTGCTGCGTGACGTCAGCGAAGTCGATTGCTCGATCGAGTTGCTGGGCGAACGCATACGCATTCCGGTATTCCTTGCGCCGATCGGTTCCCTGCAGGACCTGAACCCGGACGGCGGTGCGGCGGCGGCCCGTGCCGCCGCTGAATTCGGTGGCGTGACCATGTTGAGCTCAAGCAGCGCGCCGGGCCTGGAGGCAACTGCCGAAGCAGCCGACGGCGCCAAGATATTTCAGTTGTATGTACGCGGCGACCAGGACTATGTCGACGATTACATACGACGTGCCATGGACGCTGGCTATTTCGCCGTCTGCCTGACCGTCGATCTCGACTACTACGGCCGCCGCGAACGCGACCTGAGCAAGCGCTATGTCACAACCGCGCGCAGGGGCGTCGCAGGCCAGGAACACCAGTCGCGTTTTTCCTGGGACGATATTAAACGGATCAAGGACACCTACGACATCCCTTTGATCCTCAAGGGCATAGCCACTGCCGAGGACGCCGTTATTGCCGTGGAACATGGGGTGGAAGGTGTCTACATCTCGAACCATGGCGGGCGCCAGCTGGACCACGGCCGCGGCAGCATCGAAGTACTTCCTGAAATCGTCACAGCAGTGAAAGGAAAGACCAGCATTGCCATCGACGGTGGTTTTTATCGTGGCACCGATGTCGTCAAGGCCATGGCGCTGGGGGCCGACGCGGTAGGGATCGGACGGCTGTTCGGTTACGGCATTGCAGCCGCCGGACAACACGGGGTAGTGCGTGTGCTA
>JAOTYY010000131.1 GCA_029861595.1 Gammaproteobacteria bacterium | reverse complement strand
AACCCGATGAGGATGGTCACCTTGACCATCTGGACGTTAATACACGCGAATTCGTGGTGGCGCACATGTACGGCAGCATACGTCGCGTGCTGGACATCTGGGAATGCTACTTCGGCCGCCGCATCGAGTGGCAGTTTCGCGGCCACTTCCCGCGTCTCGAGCTCATTCCGGTGATCGACTGGGACAATGCGCAGGCGGGCTACGGCTTCATCGAGACCGGCTTCGGCGACAGCCAGGCGGGCGAAGCGCAGCCGTACTGCCTCAACTTCGACGTGCTCGCGCACGAGCTCGGACACAGCATCGTGTTCGCCGAGGTCGACTACGACGCGGCCACCATGACCGGTGAGTACCTGGGATTCCAGGAAGCGGCCGGTGACCTGATCGCACTCATCTCGGCGCTGCATTTCGACTCGGTGATTGACCGGGTGTTGGCCAGCTCCGAGGGCAATCTGTATGTCGCCAACAACCTGAACCGGCTGGGCGAGCTCTCCGAGGTCGAGCAGGTGCGGGTGGCGAGTAACTCGCGCAAGCTCTCGGAGTTCTCGGAGGGTTGGTCGGACCCGCACATTCTTGCCCAGCCCCTGGTAGGGGCGGTATTCGACAGTCTTGTGGATGTCTATCAGGACCACTTGTTGCAGGCCGGCCTGATCGACGATGAACTCGCGCGCCTCACCGACATCGTGGCGTATGAGGCACTCGACGAGGGTGCCATCCAGGCGCGTTATGCCGAAGCGTATCGAGGGCGGCACGAGGCGTTCAAGGCTGCGCTGGTGCTTGCCCGCGACTACATCGGTGGCTGTCTGGCGATCACCTTGAGTCGGTTGTCACCGGATTTTTTGCACTACGATGACGTAGGCGCCGAATTACTTGCGGCAGACCAGACGCTCAGCGGCGGACGCTACCGGGAGGATTTTCTTGTCAACCTGCGATGGCGCGATATCGGCACTGCAGTGGTAGGCTCGCGTCTGCCGAAACATGAGTAACGCAGCGCCGGCAAGCCAAGTGGACAGACGATCAACGTTCAGACAGAATTCAAACCCAGGGTCGAGAATTAGAGTTATAAGAGAGGGAGGACAATGACATGCCGAATCTATTATCGATCGAACGCATTTGCCTCTTCGGTGTAGTATTCACCGGATTCTCTACCGACGGTACCGGCGACGTTCCCACGGCCGCACAGCAGGACCGGGATTGCAATCAGGGCAGCATTCACCCGGACAATGAGATACGAGCCGCGCTGAGTGGGGATCTTCCACCGCGTCTTGCGCGCATTTATGCCATCAGTTACGAAGGGGGGTATCAGTTGCTGCCGAGGCCGACGGTCTTTCTGGTTCACGGGGACGGCGTGCTCCCTGAGGATTTGGTCCCGGGCGGCCCGGACTTCCGCCTGCACGACGTTACCGCCGCCCACAGGACTACCGGGGTGCCGAGTAAAGACTCGGTCTTTGCCGGCGATATTCGCGCATGGGTTTACGACCGTGACGACATGTCCGTACGCGTTGACATCGCCACCGGAACTCTAGGCGAGCTGCTCGTGCCGCTTTTCAGCGGGGCTGGCGTTGTTGCCTCGCGCGCGGACCTGACGTCCCGGGCTGACCTGACGTCCCGGGCTGACCTGACATCCCGTGCGGACCTGACATCCCGTGCGGATCTGACCTCGCGGGCTGACATGACGATGCGCCACCGCCTGCGGTAACGCGCTGCGGGGCGTTGCAGGCGTCTGCAGTTTTCCTGCACACCACGGTCTCTGACGCGCGCTCACGGTCTCTTGTGCCATGCGGTCCAGGCTCATGGAACGCGCGTGCGTCTGAACCAGAGGTCCGCGCTCTTGCTCGGCAGTATCCGTGAGAAGAAGTCTTACCAACCGCTCTTACCGCCCTGAGAGGCACAAACGCCCCGCGGGGCCTCCCGGCTACCGAGGTGCATACTAATGCCCACGAACCGATCGAAAAGCTAGGCCGGCGACGCTGCCAGTCATTCGTCTCTCCTCATCCTGGTCCTCCGACGCCGTCTTCTGTACGAGCGGACAGTTCTATTGTCCGCCTGAGTGGTATTTCGCACATCGGCTCGTGCTTCAAAGGGACACCATTTGCGCTGTCGTTAGTAGGTGATTGCCATGCGCTATATCCGTGTGCAGCCGTAACGACGTTATCTAACGCAGAGGAGCATAGTTGATGGAATCTCAATTGATTAACGTAAACGGAAATCTTTCCGCACATTTGCACGATCCTGACGGGATCACGCCCCGCAACGTCTTCGAACGCGGTGATCGTCCAGGCGTTCACGCGACGATCCGGCTCAACGGCGCGGGTACCAACCTTATGGCTAACGGGCATTTTCACGTGACCTGCGCCTGGGAACGCATCGGTAGCGGTACGGGCCTTGCCGAGTCGCAAACCACTGGTACCTCTCCGATCACGATGAATGGTTCGAATGCGGCCGTATCGGATATCTACGTGAACTTGCCCAGCAACTTGCCTGTAGGTGTGTACAAGCTTGCGGTTTACGCGCAAGTTCACGTGTCTACTCCGGGACCCGACTTCAGGGGTATCGCGGGATTTGTCGATGTAGGCATGTTTGAGGTCTACGACACATAACTTCAGGGCAATCACCGGTCGCATGCAGCATTTGCTACAGCTGTCTGCGACCGGTGTTTCTACTTAACGAGCCAGTGGACGAAAGAAATGAATAAAGAAGGCAGCACGCTGCAAACGCTCAAAGGTATTGGTGAAAGCCGCGAGCGAGTTCTGAATGAAACGCTAAACGTTTATGAGGCAACTGACTTTCTTTTCTACACGCCGGAGGAGGTGCAAGAAGAACTTAAGGATGTGAAGCCCAAGGTTTCCGATGCGGAGATCGACAGGTGGTACCAGCAGGTTCAAGGCCTGTGCGAGAGGGAATACGATAGTTTCGAACTCGAGCCCAGTGGATTTTCATTTACCGAACGACCTACCATGCCAGGTGTTGCGGAAGAAGACGAGTGGACCACGTTCGCCAGTTTTGTCGTTGAATATCAAGCAAAGACACTGAACGGAAAGACTCAACTGCGCACGAACGCCCGCCACACGGAGGTCGGAGCGGAGAAGCGCTGGTGGGGCGCGGAGTCCGTTGGGCCGCGAGAGTGGATGAATCGGTATCTCAGCGAAAACGTCGGCACTGGGATCGCTTCGCAAAGTGCCGCGACGCCGGGCGGGGAGATTCTGACTGAAATGGTCGAGCGGAAAATAGAGCCGCGAGAAATTGCAGCCCGAAGTGCCAGACTGATTCGAAGCAGCGAAGCAAGCGAGGACGCTGGCCAGAGTGGTCGGGAGGGGAACAGCGCCACCCAGGAAGCTAGTTCAGAATGCGCCGCAACGCATTCTCAGTTAGCGGAAGTAAGGCTTCTTCAGCCGCAGCATGGGGTGGAGATGTGCCAGAGCTTGTCGAATGGCACTGTCGCGGGTGCGCCCGTGTTGCCAGGGACACCCTTCGAGTTAACCATCAACTGTGAGCAGGGTGATTTCGTGGATCATGCAGAGGCCAGTTTCAAGCGTGTCGGGACGCGCGAACAGTATGAATTTCAAGCCTGCGCCGGCAGGGCGAAGCGCGAGCTGTCGTTCAGGATTGACGCCCTACACCCAGGCACTTACTCCTTGTTCGTCAAAGCCGGAAACTGCAGTAATCGAAAATCCATGTTCTTGGACATTCCCATGTTGCTGGTTGCCTGATCGTTGGCAAGCCGACCCGGACGGACTCAATGGATAATGTGTCCTTCCGCGTTGGCAGCGGAGTCTGGGCTTTCGGTTGCGAGCGAAGCGTTCATCGAGATGCCGAATTTGCCACCATAATGGCGTGCCTGCTCGTCACCGGGTACTTTGACGATGCGCTCAATGCCCTTGTCAACTTTCAGAACCATGCGTCGACCGCATTCCGCGCACAGCCATTCCTCGGAATCGTCTACGCCGCGTTTTAGCAGTTTCATTTCATGCATTTCGTCTTCAAACATCGTATTGCGCCCGTTTTGTAGGAACATAGCGTAATGCACACTGTGTGCCAGGAGCGCCAAGGAATCTGGTGTCGCCTGGCGGGGAACAGCGCCGTGTCGTTAGTCTACCGCATGGGTTTCGATCGGCGAAGTATTGGATCACTTACGCCGTCGAGCGTAAGTCAATTGTTTGACGTAACGGAACCTTCACGTGGAGGAGGGCGCGTCTAAGTTGCGGCGTGTAGCACGCGGCAAGAGCTCATCGATATTTCGGACACGAAGTCGTCAAGAGCCAACGACGCTGTCCACCATGGTCTTCAGTTTGTTGACATCGAAAATAATATGGCTGGCTCGGTCCCACTTGATCAGTCCATTGCGCTCGAGTTCTTTCAGTTCCCTCGTCACGGCTTCGCGGTGCGTGCTGATGCGTTTTGCTATCTCTTCGTGAGTTGGGGGATCGGAAATAGTCACCTGGCTGTCTGCGCCGGCGTTTTCCTGCGCCAGACGCAGCAGCTCAGCGTGAATCCGATTCTTTACGCCGAGCGTGCTGAACTCAAAGATGCGCTCGCAGTGATCGCGTACCAGCCTGGACAAGCGCCGCATAGTGGCCACCGCCACCGGGGGGTAGCTTTGGAGTATCTCGCGAAACGCGCTACCGGACATCGTCACGAGCACGGTTTCCTGTAAAGCGATCACACTCGTCGAACGAGGTTCGGCGTCGATCGCTGCAAGCTCACCGAACATATCGCCCGACCTCAGATCCTGGAAAATGACCTCGCGGCCGGAATCCGAGAACAGAGTCGCTCGAACCTTCCCGGATACAATGAAATATACGTCGTCAGTCTGGTCGTGTTGGGAAACAATTTGCTCTTGAACAGAGTAGCGACGGGCGCGACATTTCGCAGCTATCTCGCCACGTAGCTCCGTGTCCACGTTCTCGAACACCTTTATCCCGATCAGCGTTCGTTCGTTGACTTCTATGAGCATTCTTCCGCACCGTGGATAATCAGTGACCGATTTTCACAGCCGAATCCGCAAAACGCACGACTGTTGGCACGTGAGTACGAAAAGATAACTGTTTCATGTTGGCGACACAACAGCGGCATTGATTCGTTGCAGCGCAATAATTGCAATGGCACTCCAGCAAGCGGCTTTGCGCTCGGCGTGCGAATACTCACGCAGCCGCTTGTTTGGCTTCAATACATCAGTACAAGTCCACCGGAACTTCGACATGACTGCTCGTCGCGCACTCAAAAGATGGAGCGCGCGAACACGGTCGTCTTTTCTCTGAAAGAGAAATTCGCAGAAGCGAGGGAACTTGCGCGTGACGGATTTACGGATCGGCAGGTTGGAGGTGACAGTCCGTGAGTTGCGCGCCGCGCAGAAGATGCCGATGACCCCGGTTCGGCCGTATTTCGCTCACGGTATCTCGCGGGCATGCAATAACCCCAGCAACGCCGGATACGGATGAACGACCAGATAACTCGGGATCTGCGACAGGTAGTCGCGCATACGCCCCTTAGCAACAAACGCTTCACGGTAGCGGGAGCGGTTCAGTTCCTCCACGGTGCGTGGCAGGATACCGCCAGCGAGAAACACACCGCCAAGCGCGCCGAGGGTCAGGGCAAGGTCACCGGCCACGCTGCCGAGCATCGCGAAATAGATGTCCAGTGTGCGTTGTGCCCGTGATTCGCCAGCGCGCGCTCGCGCGACGACCTCCTGTGGCGCCAGCTCCGCACCCGTGCCCTGTTCGAGTTCCCCGATTACGCGATAGGTGAGCGCAAGCCCCGGGCCGGCGAGCACCCGTTCGGCGGAAACATGCTCGAAGCGTTGCCAGAGCGACTCCAGCAATCGCGTCTCGAACTCGTTCTGTGGCGCGAAGCTGACGTGTCCGCCTTCGCCTGCCACGGCAATCCAGTCGTCGCCCGAGGGTATCAATGCCGATACGCCGAGCCCGGTGCCGGGACCAAGCACCAGTTTCGTGGAGCGATCGAGTGCCGTGCCGCTGGTGAGCCGCAGCACGTGTGAATCGTCGAGCCAGGGCAGTGCCAGTGCCAGTGCCGAAAAATCGTTGCATACCTGCAGGCTGTTCAATCCCAGGCTGTTGCGAAGCGCCGGGATAGTGAAGTGCCAGTCGAGATTGGTCAGGCTGACGTGGTCACCTTCGACCGGGCAAGCCACTGCGAAACGACCGTGCAACTCGGCCGGAGCGGCGTCGACGTCAGCGAGAAAAGCGGTAGTCAGCGCGGTGAGGTCGGTGAAGTTGGCGTTGTCGAAAACATGCACGCCGCCCAGCGCGTCGGGTCGCGACAGGCACATCCGCGTATGCGTTCCACCGATATCCGCTAGTAGAAACAATACAGCCTCGTATCCGCAGAACAACTGCGCCGGTTCGTGATTCGATGTCACAGGGGGCCGCGTTGCCTGCTGTCGTCAAGATCGTATGCCGGGACGCTGCCGCGCCCGGGCCTACTCTGCCAGAAAGGGGATTATATCTTCATGTTGGTTTGGTTTACTCTGCAGTCGGTGAGACTCCGTTGCTGGGAGAAAGCGAGTGATAGATGAGTCACTCAATGCCTTGGATCATCGTGATGAAATTGCTGCACACCTGCAGCGTCATCTGCCGGTCGTGTTTCTCGACTACGACGGCACACTGACACCGATAGTTGCGCGCCCCGAGTTGGCTATCCTGGATCCGGAGATGCGTAACACGGTGGCACGACTGAGTCGCGGGGTCACCACGGCGATCATCAGCGGGCGTGCCTGCGCTGAGGTCCGGGCACTGGTTGGCATTGACGGGTTGTACTACGCTGGCAACCATGGGCTGGAGATCGAGGGGCCCGGCGGCGTTGCGCACTGTCGTTTCGGCGAGGAATACCGGGAAGATGTGCAGTGCTATGCGGCGGAGATCGGCGAGGTGTCCGGCGCTATCGACGGTGTGCTGGTCGAGAACAAGGATCTTTCGTTGAGCGTGCACTATCGCCTTGCTGCGCCGGATAGGGCGGCTGAAATTGAAGCCGCCGTCGATCGGCTGCTGATACGTTTCCCGCGCCTGCATAAGCGGCGTGGTAAGAAAGTGTTCGAGATCCGGCCCGGCATAGATTGGCACAAGGGTAAGGCGGTGATGTGGCTGCTGCAGGCTCTGCACGCCGAGCGCGAGGTGGCGATCTATATCGGTGACGACGAGACCGACGAGGATGCGTTTCGCGAGCTCCATGGAACAGGACTGGGCCTGCTGGTCGGGCGCACGCCGGCGACGTTGGCCGATTACTGGCTCGCCGACCCCGGCGAGGTGCGCGATTTTCTCGAGGTTCTGGTCGGTCTGGCGGGACAGGCGTGAGCTGGCCACTTGCAAGCGACTCCTTCGTGCCGGCGGAGGAAGGACTGCGAGAAGCGCTGTGCGCGCTGGGCAATGGTTATTTCGTAACCCGTGGCTGCGCTGCGGAGTCCAGGGCTGACGGGATTCACTATCCGGGAACCTATCTGGCTGGCGGCTACAATCGGCTGGAAACGCGGCTTGCCGGCCGCACGGTCGAGAACGAGGATCTGGTCAATCTGCCCAACTGGCTGGCGTTGAGCTTCCGCATCGACGACGGTGCCTGGTTGTGCCTGAACGACGTCGAGATACTGGCTTACCGCCAGGAACTGGACGTCGAACGGGGCCTGCTGTCGCGCGACGTGTGCTTTCGCGATGCGCAGACCCACACCGTGCGGTTACGAGAACAGCGCCTGGTCTCCATGCGTCACCCGCATATTGGCGCGCTGCAGATCGAGCTGACCGCTGAGGATTGGCGAGGCACTGTGGAAGTCCGCACCGCGCTCGATGGTGAAGTAACGAATTCGGGCGTCGCGCGCTACCGTGGGCTGAACGGCAGCCACCTGTTGCCGCTGGAGGCCCGGGTGAGCGCGGACGAGCAGATGTTCCTCAAAGTGCAAACGACGCAATCCGAGCTGCGCGTGGCACAGGCCGCCCGCACGAAGGTGCGCCAGAACGGCGAACTCTTGATTTCACCACGGAGGTTTGAGCAACGGCCCGGTTATATTGCCCAGTACCTCACAGCGTCGCTGGAGCAGGGTGACAGGATTACGGTGGAGAAGATTGCGGCAATGTACACCTCACGGGACCGCGGAATCTCGGAGTGTGGGGTGCAGGCCAGGCAGGCGGCGAGCAGCGCTGGCAGCTTCGATGAGCTGCTGGCTTGTCACCAGGTCGCCTGGAATCAACTCTGGCTGCGGTTCGACACCTCGCTCGAGTTCGCCTCCCGGGAACGGGACGCGCAGATCGCATGGATCCTGCGCCTGTACGTATTTCACTTGCTGCAGACCGTGTCGATGCACACCGAGGATCTCGATGCCGGCGTGCCCGCGCGCGGCTGGCACGGCGAAGCCTACCGCGGACATATTTTCTGGGACGAGTTGTTCATATTCCCGCTGCTCAATCTGCGCATTCCCGAGATCACGCGGTCGTTGCTGAAATACCGCTGCCGGCGGCTGTCCGCGGCGCGGGGAGCTGCCCGCGCGGCGGGCTTTCGCGGCGCGATGTTTCCCTGGCAGAGTGGCAGCGATGGCAGAGAGGAAAGCCAGCAGCTGCACCTCAATCCGCGCTCGGGCCGCTGGATCGCGGACCACAGCCATCTGCAGCGCCATGTCAATGCGGCGATCGCTTACAACCTCTGGCAGTACCTTCAGGCCACCGAAGACACGGAATTCCTGGCGTACCACGGCGCCGAGGTGATTCTCGAGATCGCGCGCTTCTGGGCCAGCGCGACTACCTTCAATGCCGAACTCGATCGCTACGAGATCAAGGGGGTGATGGGCCCAGATGAATATCACGAAGCCTATCCGGGCGCCGACGAGCCGGGACTGAACAACAACAGCTATACCAACCTGATGGCCGTTTGGGTGCTGGATTGCGCGTCGCAGGTGCTGCAACGCCTTTCCGAACACCGCCGCCGCGAGCTCTGCGAGCTGCTCGATTTGCGTTCGGCCGAGCTGCAACGGTGGCGTGACATCGGTGCGAAGATGCGTCTGGTTTTTCACGCTGACGGCATTCTCTCGCAGTTCGAAGGGTACGAGGATCTGCGCGAGTTCGATTGGGCGGCGTACCGGGAAGAATACGGCGACATACGCCGGGTGGATCGCATCCTGGAAGCCGAGGGCGATACGCCCAACGCGTACAAGCTATCCAAGCAGGCAGATGTTCTGATGCTCTTTTACCTGTTTTCTGCCGAGGAACTCGAACGCCTGATTACCGGGCTAGGCTACCGTTTCGATCCGCACAGCATTCCGCGCACCATCGACTACTATGCGGAGCGGACCACGCATGGTTCCACGCTCAGCAGGATAGTAAGTTCCTGGGTGCTCGCGCGGCGCGACTGGCAGCGATCGTGGACACTGTTCGAGCAGGCACTCAAAGCAGACCTCCGCGATGGTGGCTCCGGTACCACTTACGAAGGTATTCATCTGGGCGCTATGGCAGGCGTGGTGGATCTTGTCCAGCGCGCTTACACGGGCATCGAACTACGCGACGACGCGCTGCATATGAACCCATGCCTGCCGGATCAGTTATGCAGGATGAAGTTGCGTATCCGTTACCGGAGTCACCCGTTGATGCTCGAGATCAGTCGCGCGCGGCTCAAAGTGTCGAGCGAAAACGTTCATGCGCAGGCGATTACGCTGCACTTGCCCGACGGTATTCACGAACTGCGCGGCGGCGACAGCCGGGAGTTCGTTCTGGGCTAGGAACATGGCAGCAAAGCCGGAGGGAACAACCTTGCACGATCTGAACCTTGCCATCATCGGCAACTGTCAGATAGCCGCCATGCTCGACGGCAAAGGGCAGATATGCTGGTCCTGCTGGCCGCGCTTCGACGGCGATCCGGTTTTCTGCTCGTTGATGCGCAATGACAGCACCGGCTCGGAATCAGGGCTGTTCGATATCGAGCTCCTCGGTTGCGAAAGCACGGAGCAGCATTACAGGCCGAACACCGCCATCGTCAACACCATCCTCCACGATGAGCACGGCGGTGCCGTCAGGATTACCGATTTTGCCCCGCGGTTCAGACTCTACAATCGCATGTACCGCCCGACGATGATCGTGCGCCGTATCGAGCCGTTGGCCGGCAGCCCGCAGGTGCGTATCCGTCTGCGCCCGTCCTTCGACTACGGCGCTCGCAGCCCCGAACTCACTCACGGCAGCCATCATATCCGCTACGTCGGTGATGATCAGGTGTTGCGACTCACGACGGATCTGGCAATCACTGCCATCATCGAAGAAGTACCCTTTCTGCTCGAGGAGCCGGCTACTCTGATCCTGGGCCCGGACGAACCGCTGGACGAAGCGCCCGCGACGGCGAGCAGGACATTTTACGAAGAAACCTGCAACTACTGGCGCGACTGGGTACGGGGACTATCGGTGCCCTTCGAGTGGCAGGAAGCCGTGTTACGTGCGGCGATCATCCTCAAGTTGTGCACGTTCGAGGACACCGGAGCCGTAGTTGCCGCATTGACGACCTCGATCCCCGAGGCGCCGGACAGCGGCCGCAACTGGGACTACCGATACTGCTGGCTGCGTGACAGCTACTTTGTGGTGCACGCGCTCAACCGGCTCGGGGCCACCAAGACGATGGAGGCGTATCTGCGCTACACCGTCAACATCGTCGCTCAGGCAGGCGAGAACACGTTCCAGCCTGTTTATGGAATCAGCGGCGCTTCCCGCATCATCGAGCGTCAGGTATCGAGCCTGAGCGGCTATCGCGGCATGGGGCCGGTGCACGTGGGCAACGAGGCGTACAAGCAACGGCAGAACGATGTGTACGGCGCCGTGGTGCTGGCCGCGACGCAGATGTTTTTCGACACCCGCCTGGCGAAGCAGGGCGATCGGGCATTGTTCGAACGGCTCGAGCAGCTGGGTGAGCGGGCGGTGGCGGTGTTCGACCGGCCCGACGCCGGTATCTGGGAATATCGCGGCCGCGAACGTGTGCACACTTATTCCAGCGTGATGTGCTGGGCGGCGTGCGATCGGCTGGCCAGGATCGCGGCGCGGCTCGGAATCGCCAAGCGGGAACGTGCCTGGCGAAAGCACGCGGACGCCATCCGCAAGGAGATACTGCACCACTCCTGGAATCCGAAATCGCAGCGCCTGGTAGCGAGTTTCGGTGGCAACAGTCTCGACGCCAGCCTGCTGTTGCTGCCGGAGTTACGTTTCCTGCCCGCTGACGACGAACGTTTCCGTCACACCATGGCGGCGGTAGAAAGCGAGCTGCGGCGCGGCAAGTTTCTGCTTCGCTACGGGGATGCGGATGATTTCGGCATGCCGGAGACCGCATTCACCATCTGCACATTCTGGTACATCGATGCGCTGGCTGCGGTAGGCAGGCACGCGGAAGCGCGTGAGTTATTCGAGGAGATGCTGGCCTGCCGGACCTCGCTGGGGCTGCTGTCCGAAGACATACATCCCGACACGCACGAGCTGTGGGGGAATTTCCCGCAGACCTACAGCATGGTGGGCATCATCAACACCGCCATGCGCCTGAGCAAGTCCTGGGAGGAAGCATTATGAGTCGACTCATCGTTGTTTCCAATCGCGTGCCGATGCCGGACCAGGGCGGACCGGCCGCAGGCGGTTTGGCGGTCGGCGTATTGTCGGCGCTGGAACAGATCGGCGGTATCTGGTTCGGCTGCGACGGGCGTGTCGCCGGTGATTCGCAGACCCGCGGTCCAAGCATTATTGAACGCGGTAATATCACCTACGCAACCATCGACTTGAACCGGCGTGACCACGACGGGTACTACAACGGCTTTTCCAATAATATTCTCTGGCCGCTGTTTCACTACCTGCTCGGTTATTACCACTATGATCAAGAGCAGTACGAAGCCTACGAGCGCGTCAACGCGGAGTTTGCCGCCAAGCTCGTGCCGTTGCTGGAACCCGACGACATTATCTGGGTGCATGACTATCACCTGATACCGCTGGCCGACAAGCTCCGTGATCAGGGTGTCGATCAACGGATCGGCTTTTTTCTGCACGTGCCGTTTCCCGCCTTCGACATGCTGCGGGTTTTGCCTGTGATGCAGCGTATGCTGGAGCATCTGACGAAGTATGATCTGATCGGTTTTCAGACGCACAACAACCTGAGCGCGTTCAAGGATTGCATGGTGCAGGGACTGGGAGTTGACCTTGACGGG
>JAOTYY010000130.1 GCA_029861595.1 Gammaproteobacteria bacterium | reverse complement strand
TATGCAGCATTTCCGGACAGAGCAGGTCGGTGGAGATCACTCGCTCAGGTCGTCACCGCTGCGGGAGTATTCGGCGAGCAATTCGATGACGGCGGCGCGGCGCGGGTTTGCGGCGGTGGCACCGTAACCCTGCACGGCCAATGCGCAGGCGGCGTTGGCGAAGGTGGCGGCGCGAAGCACGTCGCCGGTCGCCAGGTACTCGGTTAGAAACGCGCCGTCGAACGCATCGCCCGCACCCGTGGCATCTACCACGACCGCGGGAATGGCGGGCACCAGATGCCGCTCGTGCGGCGTGCCTACCAGCACCCCCGCTTCGCCCAGAGTCAATGCAACCACCGCCGGTCCGAGTCCGAGATAGTAGTCAACGATGGCTTCCGGATTTTGCTTGCCAGTCAATGCGATCGCGTCGTCGAGGCCAGGTAACAGGATGTCGCAAGACGCTATGGTCGCATGCATCACGGAGCGTGCCCGCTTCACTGGCCACAGCTGCAAACGCAGGTTGGTATCGTATGAAACCAGACGTCCCGCGTCGTGCGCCAGTCCGACTGCATGCTGCACAGCGTCCGCCGCGTCACTGCTGATCGCCTGGCTGATGCCGGAGACGTGCAACAACCGCGCATCGCGGATGTAGTCCCCCGGAATCCTGCTCGCATCGAGCAGGCTGGCCGCGGAGCCGGACCGGCGGTATTCGAAATGGTGGCCGTTGGCGTCGTGGGTAACGAAATAGATACCGGTTGGCGCTTCGTCGTCTCGGGCGATCCGCGATGTATCGATGCCTTCATCGCGTAGCATGGCAAGAATCGCCGCGCCGAAATTGTCTGCGCCCAGCCGCGTGACCAGTCCCGTTTTGGCGCCGAGGCGCGCCGCGGTGACGGCGCAGTTGCAGACGTCGCCGCCGAAACCCTTGAGATAGTTGCCGTCGGCTTGCTCGTTGAATTCCACCAGCGGCTCGCCCAGACAGACGATATCCAGCGCCATCAGTCAGCGGCTGGCGGTCGCTTGCCGGTATGCGTCAACGAAAGCGGTTGCGTCGTTACCGGTGTCGGTAAGTTGTTTGCCGGGATTGTAAAGCGCCGAGCCGATACCGGCGCCATGCGCACCGGCGTTCACGTAATCGCCCAGATTACTCAGCGTAATGCCGCCCGTCACCAGCAGCGGTACCCCCGCCGGTAACACGGCCTGCCAGGCTTTGATCGCGGCGGGCGGCAGGGCCTCGGCTGGAAACAGTTTCAAGGCGCTGGCGCCGGCGTCGATACCGGCAAACGCCTCGCTGGGGGTAAACACACCCGGTACCGATGCCAGCCCCAGCCGCCGGGTCTCGCGAATAACCTTCGGGTTCATGTTGGGCGACACGATCAGGCGTGCACCCGCGTCGGCCGCCGAGCGCACGTCCGCGACGCTCAGCACCGTGCCGGCGCCCACCAGCAACTCGTCCCCCACACTCTCCGCCAATCGCTGGATGCTGACCAGTGGCTGTGGCGAATTCATTGTTGCCTCGACCATCGTGAACCCTGCCTGCAGCAACAGCTTGCCGACATCGCCGGCCTGTTCTGACGGCATGCCGCGCAGGATTGCGATCAGCGGGAGTTCAGCGAGTGCGGTGTCTAAATCCATGCTGTGCTCATCAGCTCACCCCACTGGGTGTGCCTGGGTGAGCCGCCGGTCGCCACATAATCTTCCCCGGCGCGCAGGTTGTCCAGCGCTTCCAGCATCAGGCCGAAGGATTTGTTCGCCAGCGGCCGGGCCGCTTCTGTACGTCCGGTGTCGTAGATATCGGCTTCCAGAACCGGCATCGTGCGCCCGGCCAGTTTCATGTTTCTTTCCGGCGCCGAGATCGCGGGCGGTAGAAACTGGCGCCGAAATCCCAGTGAATCCAGAACGTCGACGACCACAGCGGTGTAGAGCCGGGTCTCGAGCAGTTCGAGGAGTTCGGAATCGTCTGCGTAGGCGGTCATAAAAACTCCTTGCAGGGTGTCACGGTTACCGTGGGTCGTCGGTGACCTGGGATTCGAGCCGGTCGGTGGCGGGGGGAGGGCGCCGCGACAGCGCGGAAATATCGTCGCGGAGTTCGCCAGGCATATCGATTTCGAGCGCGTCCAGTGACGGCTGGAGCTGCTCGACGTTGCGGGCCCCGATGATCGGGCAGGTGACTGCTTCATTGGCTGCTACCCAGGCCACTGCCAGAGTGACAGGATGCACGCCTCTGGCCGCCGCCAACTCGGTGAACTGCTCAGCGGTGTCGAACACCCAGTCTTCGCTGTAACGGCGCGCGTACGTGCGATTGCTGACCAGGCGGCCTTCGTTGGGGCGGGTGCTGCTTTTGTACTTGCCACTCAGTAGCCCGCCGCCCAGTGGGCTGTAGGTGATAACGCCGATGTTTTCCGCCTCGGCGAGCGGCAGTATCTCGGACTCGACCTGACGTTTGACCAGCGAATACATGGGTTGAATGACATCGAAACGCGGCCAGTTATGACGCTCGGCAATGCCTAAGCCTTTGGCCACCTGCCAGGCCGAGTAGTTGCTGGCGCCGAGGTAGAGGACCTTGCCGTCGCTGACCAGCCGCTCGAGTCCGCGCAGGGTGTCTTCCAGGGGTGTGACCGGGTCCCAGCGATGCATGAACAGAACGTCGAGCCGGTCGGTACCCAGGCGCTTGAGACTGGCGTCCACCGCCTGGGCAATGTGCCGCCGGTTGCCTCCCTGATCATTGACGTCGCCGCTGCGGGCGTTAAAACACTTCGACGTGACGATCAATTCGTCGCGGTGACCCTTGATCAATTTGCCGAGGATTTCCTCAGCGCGCCCCTTGCTGTAGGCGTCCGCGCAGTCGAAAAAGTTGATGCCGCGGTCGCGGCAGGCGGCGTACATGCGCGCCGATTCCTCCGCGTCGGCGTCGCCGCCAAACGACATCGTACCGAAACACAGCGGCGATACCTGCACGCCCGTTTGCCCAAGCCATCTGTAATCCACTTGGCGAATTCTCCTTTATCTGTTATCGGACCAGCGTTGCGGCGCGAAGCCGGGCAGTCGCTTAAACATACGTCTCCACACGATCCAGCATAACGCGCATCACTTCATCGGGATCGCGCCGCCACCAGTCGAGATCGGATCGGGCATCACCCAATTGCCGTTTGCCAGTTCGACGCCGCGTCCGCGCGCATAGCCAGCTCCGAACGGATCAGGTGCTGGTTTAATCCCATGCGCCCGGTGACCCCGTGCATGATGATGCCAAGCCGTTGTTCAGCCATGGGTTTCGCTCATGGTGGATTCCACTTGTGTGATTTCCTGCATTGTCTGTCAGTCGGGTTGAGTTCACCGAGAAGCCCGGGCAGGTGAGACCGGTGAGGTCGCTTCGTCACGGATACTACAGCAACGCGAGCACGCATTGGGCCGCTATCGTAACGATTCGTCCGTTCTCGACAAGGCGTTTAGGGTTGGGCTGTTTCACGGATGAGGGGTGTCGGCCGCCCTGGCTAACACCACACTCGCCTCACTGCGGCAGCCAGCGGCTCACCGATCTTCATACCCGCTGCGTGCGCGGTGCGATTGGCGCAGGAAATCACCCCTGTTGCCCAGGCCGATGCGGCGTCACCGATGCGCGCTGATGTGTGGGCGACCGCCACCGCGGCAATGCCAAGTTCGTCGAGCGCCGGCAGCCGCGTGGTGCCCGCCGCGCCGCAGCCGTAGCCTGCGTCGTTGAAGACACCAAGCGCGGCGGCCGCTTTCAACGCGCGCGTGGGATCGCCGCCGATCAATCCACCGTGCGAACCCGTGATGACGATACGCCCCGCGTCCTCTTTCACGACCAGCGATGCGGAATCGGCGAGCACTATGTCCACGTTGCTGCCGTCCAGCTGCGACAGGCGCCTGGTTTCGGCAATCTCTGGCAGACTGCCCGACGGCAGTGGCGCCGCACCGAGTAGTTTACCGGCGTCGGCGACGGTGGTGCCGACTCTCACGCCGAACGATTCGGCCACTGAGTTGACTGCGCTGATCGAACCGTGTGCCAGGGCGTCCCGGGCATCGCCGATACGGCAGCTGTGGTGCGCGGCAGCGGCGGCGGCCATGCCGATTTCTGCGAGCGCCAAAACACCCGCAATGCCGGCGGCCTCCAGCCCGCCACCGGCATCGTTGAGAACCACCGCCTTGGCCCCGGCCCGCGACGCCAGATACGCAGGGTACAATCCACCGTGTGAACCCGACACGATGACCCGACCGCGCGCCCGCGCTCCGGCATCGGTAATCGAGTCGAGCGGCAGCGGTGTGGAAGTATTCGCGATGGTAGCGCCCTGTCCGGTGCTTGATTTTCTTGTACCCAGCAGGTTCCATGATGACAGAAACACGATACCGACTCCCGCTGGTCGCGCGGCCGGGAGTCGTCGAGCAAGGATACCGGAACCGATGAAAGCGCCACCGAATACCGACGTCGACGCAGCGCTTGCGTTGCTGGCCATGATGGAGCGCATTCGCGCATTCGAAGAACAGGCGCTGGCTGCCGCAGAAGAAAAACTGGTGCTCGGTGCCATTCACCTATCCATCGGTCAGGAAGCGGTGGCGGCGGGCCTGGTAGGCGCGCTGCGGCACGATGACATCCTGCTGTCCACACACCGTGGCCATGGCCATACACTGGCCAAGGGAGCCGATGCGCTGGCCATGATGCGTGAGCTGCTCGGCCGGCGCGGCGGCTGTTGCGGCGGCAAGGGCGGCTCGATGCACATTGCCGATTTCAGCGTGGGCATGCTCGGCGCCAACGGTGTGGTGGGGGCGAACATCGTGATCGCTGCCGGTGCGGCGCAAGGCATCCGACTCAAGGGCGGCGATCAGGTGGTGTGCTGCATCTTCGGCGATGGCGCGATCAATCGCGGGCCGTTCCTCGAGGGGCTGAACTGGGCCGCGGTGTTCGAGTTGCCGGTGCTGTTTGTTTGCGAGGACAATCAGTATTCCGCCCTGACCCGTACCACGGACACCAGCGCTGGTCCCGGCCCGGCCGCGCGTGCCGAGAGCCTGGGATTGCGGGCCACCTCGGTGGACGGCAACGATGCGCTGGCGCTGGCGGATACCGCGCGTGAGATCATCGCGCGGCTGCGCACCAGCGGCAGGCCGGAGTTCCTGCACGCGCTCACCTACCGGCAAACCGGTCACACGGCCACTGATCCGGCTGCCTACCGCCCGGCCGGCGAAGCAGAGGCGGTTGCCCAGGACAACGATCCGATTACGCGCTTACGTGAGCACTTATTGCTGGCCGGTTGCGCGGAGGACGCGTGTGTAGCACTGCGTCGCGACGCGCAAAGGGAAATGCGGGAGGCACTGCAGGCGGCGCGCGATACGGACTGGCCCGCCGAATCGGCGGCGTTCCAGGACGTACAGGATGTGGGCAGCCCTGCGGCGGAGGCCTACTGATGACGGCGATGACCTACCTGGAGGCCGGAAAACAGGCGCTCGCCAGCGCGATGCGCAACGACCCGATGGTCTGGTGCGTGGGCGAGGATCTGGGACGCGGTGGCGTATTCGGCCAGTACCGGGGGCTGCAGGAAGAATTCGGCCCACGCCGGGTAGCCGACGCACCGATTTCGGAAGCCTGCATCATGGGCGCCGCGCTGGGCGCCGCGCTGGTCGGGACCCGGCCGGTCGTTGAAATGCGTTTTTCGGACTTTGCGCTCTGTGCAGTCGACGAACTCGTCAACCAGGCGGCCAAGGCGCGTTTCATGTTCGGTGGCCAGTGCCGCGCACCGATGGTGGTGCGCGAGCCGGTCGGTATGTGGCGATCCTCCGCCGGACAGCATTCGCAGTCGCTCGAGACCTGGTACGCGCATATCCCGGGACTGGTGGTGGCCTGCCCCGCGACACCGCAGGATAACCACGATCTGCTGGCCGCGGCAATCCGTTGCGACGATCCGGTCGTGTACATGGAGCACAAGAATCTCTGGGGGCTGGAGGCGGAAGTCGATACCGGCCGCGGTCCGGTGGAACTGGGTGAGGCACGGCTGGCGAAGGCGGGCACCGACGCCACGATCGTCAGCTGGTCGGCCACTTTGCACGCAGCGTCGGCTGCCTGTGAGGCATTGGCGGGCGAGGGCATCGACGCGGAGCTGCTCGATCTGCGCTGCCTGTGGCCGTGGGACAAAACGGCGGTAATCGAAAGCACACGGCGCACCGGAAGGTTGATCATCGCCCACGAGGCGGTGTCGGTCGCGGGATTCGGTGCAGAGGTCGCGGCCACGGTGGCCGAGCGTCTGCACGGTCAGCTGAAAGCCCCGATACGGCGTCTGGGCGCGCCGCGCGCGCAAATTGCCTATGCGCCGAATCTGGAAGATCAACTGCGCGTGACCTCGGACATGATCGCCGCAGCCGTGCGCGAGAGCATTACCGGGGTGCGTACATGAGCAACGAGATGACCGGCGGAGAAGCGCTGGTGCGGATGATCCTTGCCCACGGAGGCGGACCGATGTTCGGCATGGGCGGGTTTCAGCTGCTGCCGTTCTATGATGCAGCACGGCGCCTGGGGCTGCGGCATAACCTGATCAACGACGAGCGCTGTGCGGTGTTTGCCGCCGATGCCTACGCCAAGGTGTCCGGCCGGGTCGGGTTGGCGGATGCGACACTCGGCCCGGGCGCGACGAACCTGGTCACAGGGCTGGTGGAGGCGCTGAACGCCGGTTCGCCGCTGGTCGCGATCATCGGCGATGCGCACCGTGAGCATGCCGGCAAGAACATGACCCAGGAAACGCAGCAGATGGAGATTCTGCGCCCGGCGGTAAAGGACATCCTGCGTATCGAATCCGTGCAGCGCATCCCGGAGATCATGCGCCGTGCTTTTGCCGTCGCCACGTCTGGCCGGCCCGGCCCGGTGGTCGTCGACGTACCGGAGGACGTTGCGCATGGCACACACGGATTCGACGGCGAAGAATTCGCGATCGACCCGGCTCACGAGGCTGCCCCTGCGCTGCGTTGCCGTCCCGATGCGGAAAGTATCCTTGCCGCCGCGCAGTTACTCACCGTTGCGGAGCGGCCCGTGATATTGAGTGGCGGCGGTGTGCACATCTCGGGTGCAGCCGCGGCACTGACAGACTTTGCCGAGGCCTACTCGATTCCGGTGGCGCATACCCTCACCGGCAAGGGCGGCGTGGCCTGCACCAGCCCGCTGAATGCCGGCTTGTTTGGCCGTTATGATCGTATCGCCAACCGCCTGATCGAGGAATCGGACTGCCTGCTCAACGTGGGCTGCAAGCTCGGTGAGATCGCCACCAAGCGTTACACGGTGCCTGAACCGGGCAAAACGCTGATTCATCTCGACATCGTGGCGGAAGAAATGGGCCGCACATACACACCGGCGATCAAGTTATGGGGCGATGCCCGAGCCGGAATCGAGGATCTCGCGGCGGCGATGGCCGATACCGCAGCCGAGCAGCGCACGCGCCGCGCGACCTACGCCGCCGAGATTCCACTGCGTATGCAGGCGTGGCGCGAATCGGTATCGGCGCGGTTGAACTCGGAAGACACTCCCGTGCACATGGCGCGGCTGCTCACGGAGATCAACCGACTGCTGCCGGCGGCGGGAATCCTGGTGGCGGACGGCGGTTTCGCGGCCCACTGGAGCGGGCTGCTGTTCGATACCCGCACGCCGGGGCGCAGCTTTGTCCCGGATCGCGGCCTCGCTTCCATCGGCTACGGGCTGCCGGGCGCCATGGGCGTAAAGCTCGCCCGGCCCGACGCTCCGGTTGTAGCGCTCACCGGTGATGGCGGGTTCAACATGGTGCTGGGTGAGTTGGAAACAGCCCGCCGTATGGAACTGGCCGTGACCATCGTGGTGGTAAACAACGCTGCTTCCGGGTACGTGAAGGCGCTGCAGCACCTGATGTACGGCGAGGGTGCCTATCAGTCGAGCGACCTGCGGGACACGAATTACGCGTCACTGGCGGAGGCGATGGATTGCCGGGGTCTGCGCGTGGAAAAGCCCAGTGAACTGGGGTCTGCTCTCGAAACGGCGCTCGCGGAGTCCGGCCGGCCGAGCGTGGTGGATGTCGTTGTCACCAGGGATCCGGCGAACATGCTGCCGGCGGTCGACAACCGGGCCGCGCGGATCAAAAGCGGCGATCGGATTGCCTAGCCCCTGCGCTGCACGAGGGCACACAGGGGGTACCATGCAAGTTGTAATCCTCGGCGCGGGCGTTATCGGCAGCGCAATCGCATACTACCTGTCGTTGAAGGGGATCGGGGCCACCGTGATCGAACGCAGTGGCGTGGCCAACGCGGCGTCCGGCAAGTCCGGCGGTTTTCTGGCCAGGGACTGGTGCAGCGGGCAGGCGCAGGATGAACTGGCACGCACCAGTTTTGATCTCCACAAAGACTTGGCGCGAACGTTGCCCGCCGATTACGGCTATCGGCCCGTCAACACGTTTGCCGCAGCGGTATCCGTGCAACGTTCGTTCAAGCGCGATGCCTTTGCGTTCGGCTCGGACTGGATCGATGGCGATTGTGCCGTGCATCAGTTGCTGGGCGACGAAACGAGTACCGCGCAATTGCACCCCGCGTTGTTTACACACGCTTTACTCGATCAGGCTGTGGCTAACGGCACCAGTCTGCAGGCGGGCGTCGTCGAGTCGCTGACGATTGACTCTGCGACGCAGCGCTTGAGCGGCGTGCAGGTGGATGGCGAGTTCGTCGCGGCTGACGCGGTGGTTATTGCCATGGGGCCCTGGAGCATTCTGGCCGCGCAATGGCTGCCGCTGCCGCCGGTATTCGGGCTCAAGGGTTACAGCATCACCCTGCGGCCGCGGGACACCATCGCTGCCGAAACGTTGTTTCTGGATTACGAGGATCGGGCTGGCGAACACCACGGTCCTGAACTGGTACCGCGCGCCGACGGTGAGGTGTATCTGTGCGGATTCGGTGACCAGGAATCGGTGCCGGTTTCGCCGGACGATGTGACCGTGGACGAGCAGGCTTGCGAGCATCTGCATGCTATTGCCGGCCGAGTATCCAGCGCGCTCAAGGAAGCCAGGATTACCCGGCGCCAGGCCTGTTACCGTCCTATTTGTCAGGACGCAATGCCGGTGATGGGCGCGGTGCCCGGTGTAACCGGCGCCTACATTGCCACCGGGCACAATTGCTGGGGCATGTTGAACGCACCGGGCAGCGGTCTGGCAATGGCAGAGCTGATTGCCGATGGCCGTGCCACCAGCCTGGATCTGACACCTTTCGATCCGGCGCGGCTGGAAGCGTGCCGTGTCGCGTAGGGGAACGGGAGATTGATTCCCTAGCAGGCGCTCGCGCCGCCATCCACTGGCAGTATCTGCCCGGTTACCCAGCGGGAGTCGTCGCTGGCGAAAAACAGGGCCACGGGCGCAACCTGCTCTGGCTCGCCCGCTCCCAGCAGGTGGCGCTGCATCATTTTCTCGTCGGGGCCGGAGTCGTTGCCCTGTGCCATCAACGCTTTCACCCGTTCGGTGAGAACGGCACCGGGCGCAATGGCGTTCACCCGGATCCCTTTGTCAGCGCACTGTAACGCCAGCGCCCGGGTAAGCGTCACGATGCCGCCTTTTGCTGCAGTGTAGCCGTCGGCGCCCGACGTCCCGATCATTGCGCGAATCGATGCCGTATTGATGATGGAGCCGCCGCCGCGTTTTTGCATATGGGGAATCGCGAAGCGGCATCCCGCGAACGGACCGAAGAGGTTCAAGCCAATCGCGCGGTCGAACTCGTCGAGCGGCATGTTTAGCAGGTGATCGTCTCGCGGCGTGGCGCCGCCGGCATTGTTGTAGAGTACGTCGATGCCGCCGAATTCGGCAGCCAGCGTCTCGATGGCAGTTTCCAGTTCCGCTGCGACCGACACGTCGGCGCGCACGTAGCGGGCGGTGCCGCCGCTCGCATTGATTTTCCCGGCCAGCATTTCACCGTCGGCGTCATTGATATCGATCAGTCCAAGCACCGCGCCTTCGCTGGCAAACAGTTTTGCGCTGGCTTTACCGATGCCGGCCGATGCGCCAGTAATGATTGCGATTTTTCCTGCCAACCTCTGCATGGCTTTATCTCCCCGGTGTTAGCGTGATATCAACGTCAATTTTTCGCTCGGTTTGCGCGACAGCCGCAGAAGTGCCCGGTGCGCGTTGCACCCGTGGCAACGATCGGCCAGGCATCGTATGGTAGCGGACCAGAGGCTGAGATAGTGGAGTTGATTATGGCGGGCGTTCTCGAAGGCAAAGTTGCCGTCATCACCGGCGGAACCAGCGGCATAGGACTCGCCAGCGCCAGGCTGTTCGCCGCGCAAGGGGCGCGGGTGGTGATTTGCGGCCGCTCGGAAAGTAACGCAGCGGACGTTGCTGCCAGCCTGGGCCCGGAACACCTTGGCATCGGATGCGATGTGAGCGATGTCGATGCCATTCAACGCCTGGCCGACGAGGTTGCCGCGAGTTGTGAGGTTGTCGACGTTCTGTTCGCCAACGCGGGGATAGCTTTTTACAAACCGCTGCCCGATTGGACCGAAGCGGATTTTGACCGCATGTTTACCGTCAATGCCCGGGGTCAGTTCTTTACCGTGCAGCGGTTTGCACCGCTGATGTGCACTGGCGGGGTGGTTATCCTGAGCGGTTCCATTGCACCCCTGGTCGGGCAACCGAATCTTGCGGTCTACGCGGCGTCCAAGGCCGTGAGTCCGGCGTTGGCAAAAAACCTCTCTGCGGACCTGCTGCCGGCGGGTGTGCGGGTGTTATGTCTATCGCCGGGACCGACTGCGACACCGATTTTCGCCAGCGGCGGACTGAGCGAAGCACAGGCTCAGGCCAAGCTGGCGGAAGTTTCGGAGCGAGTGCCGATTGGCCGGGCAGGCACGGCGGACGAGCTTGCGGCCGCGGCGTTGTTTCTCGCCTCGGACGCGTCGGCCTTCATGCTGGGCGCCGAACTGGTGGTCGATGGCGGTAAGAGTCAGCTATAGCTTTCAACGTTCAGAGAAAACGATCGAAAACGCGTCCGAACCGCCAGCGGAAAACTTCGACGTTGGCGTAGAGACCACCGGCGTTGCGCGGGTCAGCCTCCCAGAAACGGTGCGCGGTTTCGATATCCGGAACGTCAATCATCAGCAGATCGCCGCGTACCCGTTTGCCGTCATCGCTGCACAGCGAACCGCGAGTCATATAGGTAACCGGCGTTGCGGCGTAATAGCGTTCCTGTGCGTCCTGTAACGATGCCCGTAACTCGCCGCCGTCGGGTTTATCCTCGGCGTGAATCAAAAAATGTATGTTGCCGCGGGTGCGCGGGCAATCGCGCCAGGTGGTCAGTTCGTGAGGTTCCCAGCGATCCACACTGCCAGGTATCTGGGCGCCGCCCTGGATGTAGGGCTCGGCGGCTACGTGCGCTTCCGCGCTGGCGCGGTCGGGAAAGTCGAGCAGGCGGTGGCTGCCGAGTTCCAGTTCGCCGTCGTCGGTGATCATAGGGCCGGCGAACAATGTCTGCTCCTCGAATTTCTTCAGGTAATCGAGGTGCGACTGGCGGATTTTGTCGCGCAGCGCCGAAATGTCGGGCTTGTCGTAGATCTTGATCGCGAAGTACATGCTCTCGTTGCTATTCGGTGCGCGCCGAAGCGTAGTATTCGATGCGCTTCTCCAGCAGGCCGATGACCGCGGCCATGCCGAGCGCGACCACGAACAGGACCAACGCCAGCGTCCAGAACTCGTTCATCAGGAAACTGCGGATGTAAATGCGGAACAGTTGGCCGATGCCAACCACGGAGATCAGCAGTTGTCCGATTACCACGCCCTTGACCGCGCGTATGAAGCCCATCCGGATGCCGGCGAGAATTTCAGCAGCGCGCTGATCGACATTACATTCTGCCGAAAGGTAATTTTCGCGAAGGCATGCTGATTCTCGGCACCACTTCGCCCTGGGCATGGTGTTTTGCCATCGTGTTCGTCGTGGCTCTCGGCTTCCTCACGGGACTCAACCCCACCGCGAACGGCTGTTCGGTATGTGGGTGAATAATTTCGCGGCCGCGCCGTTGTCGTCGCTGGTGCCGGTGTCGATCCTGCTGCTCGGTTTCGGCATGAAAACGATTGTCATCACGGTGGTGCTGTTCGCCGTGTGGATCATCGCGCTCGACAACTACGCGGCGGTACTGCAACGGGTTACTTATTGTTTCCAACATTCCTCATCTATTGACTACGCAGCGACACATTTCCTCGAGATGAGCGCCGGTCGCGTTGACCGCGGCCCAGCATTGGCTC
>JAOTYY010000343.1 GCA_029861595.1 Gammaproteobacteria bacterium | reverse complement strand
TCGCTCTGGCCTGTCGCAATCTTCCAGAACAGCAGCGCCGGCTCGGTATTTTCTGGGGTGTCGGTGGTGCGATCGCCTTGCGGGTGATTCTGACGTTCTTTGCGGTGGCCCTGTTGACGGTCAGTTACGTGAAAATCGTCGGTGCTGCATTGCTGATGTGGATCGGATTGAAGCTGGTACTTCCGCAGAACGACGAAGGAGGACACGAGATCGAGGCCGCCGGCAGCCTTTGGACGGCGATTCGTACCATCATCGTTGCCGACTTTGTGATGAGCCTGGACAACGTTATCGCGGTGGCGGCTGCCGCCAGGGACAGCGTGTTTTTGTTGATTTTCGGCCTCGCTTTGTCGATTCCACTGATGGTGTGGGCCAGTCAAATCATATTGCGTCTCATGGATCGGTTCCCATTGATAATCCTTGGTGGTGGCGGGCTGCTGGGTTGGATCGCGTTATCGATGGCGATTACCGATCCTGTCGTTAAACCCGTACTCGAGCCTTACCGACAGTGGTTGTCCTGGCTCGCGCCAGCTCTGGGTGCGGTGATCGTGATTGTTGTCGGCAAGCTCGCGGCTGCACGCCGGCCGCTTCCGGCAAAGCCAATTGTTGATCTGGCGACCGATGAGAACAGCGAAGCCAAGGGGGATAGACGTGCCTAGCATATTGTTAGCGGTGGACGGCTCGGAAAACGCGCTGCGGGCAGTAAAGTATTTCGTTGCCAGGCGCGATTGGTATCAGCAACCGCTTGAACTGCACTTGCTCAACGTCCAGTTGCCGATTGCGTCCGGGCTGGTCAAGTCCTACATATCGAAAAGCCAGCTCGACAGTTATTATCGTGACGAAGGGCTGGCCGCGTTGTCACAGGCGCGCTCGATTCTCGATGACGCCGGCGTGCCTTACCAGCACCATATCGGAGTCGGTGAACTCGCGAAAACCATTCTTGACTATGCGCAGGACAAGGCAAGCAGCCTGATCATTATTGGCACCCACGGACGCGGCGCAGTGGCGGGCGCTCTACTCGGCTCGGTTGCCACTAGCGTATTACACCAGTCTGACATCCCGGTTTTGCTGGTCAGTTAGCAGGCTATTGAAAACCTACTGCGCGACCTTGATCCGGGCTTGCAACCGCTTTTAATCGGTACCCGGTTCTGATCGATAAGGTGCTTGCCCGCCTACGGTGGCCCGGCCTGGCGATCGCAGTCGCCGGGCGCTGCGACTGATTTTAATCGAAGCGGTGCGCGCCAGTGCCGCGCCGATTTCGCTCTCGCCCTCATGTACTCCCTATGTACACTCCGGTTGCTGCGCACTAGTTCGATCGATACGGTGCGCACTTGGCTGAAGGCCGCTCGCGACGTTTTTCAACAGCCTGTTAGGGCTTGGCCTGGGTAGCTGAAACAAGCTGCTCCAGGCAGCTCGGACACAGGCACGAACTACCGGCGGTGCCGCTTATGACGGGCGGGAAGTCTGTGGCGCACCAGCAAGGCGCCGTGTCATCCATGCCGCAATGAAAGTTGGCGCCGCACCTTTCACAGCGCATGTTTTCGATCCCGCGAGGCATCGAACTGAGGGAACCGGCTTGCCTGTCGGCCACTACATTCCTCGTATCCGTTAACGAACTGCTGTTGCGTCTCTCAGTGTAGCTTCAAATGTGATTAACTGTTTTCATGACATAGTAGCCAAGTCAGTTTTACTGACGTCCGGGAGGAGAAGAAGAAAATGCGCGCGATGCAGTTGCTCGAAGAAAATGGGGTGTTGATAGCGTCTGACATCCCGGTCCCCGAGCCCAGTGCCCAGCAGATTCTGATCAGGGTCAAGGCCTGCGGCGTGTGCCGTACCGATCTGCACGTCGTTGACGGAGAACTGCACGGCGGAAAAATGCCCATCGTGCCCGGACACGAGATCGTAGGCGTTGTCGAGGCGGTCGGCCCCGAGGTCGAGAGCGTCACGAAAGGTCAGCGTGTCGGTGTACCGTGGCTAGGGTCGACCTGCGGCCACTGTGACTATTGCCGGAGTGGTCGCGAAAACCTGTGCGACAGTGCCCGCTTTACCGGATTCAACATTGATGGTGGTTATGCGGAATTCGTCGTCGCCGATGCCCGTTTCTGTTTTCCACTGCCTGACGAGTTTGATGATGCGCATGCTGCGCCGCTGTTGTGCGCAGGTTTGATTGGTTACCGTTCTCTCGTCAAGGCCGGTGACGCCATGCGCCTGGGCATCTATGGTTTCGGCGCTGCTGCCCACATCGTGGCGCAGTTGGCCGTCTACCAGTCGCGAAAGGTATATGCCTTTACCCGGCCAGGAGATCGGGCGGGCCAGGGTCTCGCACTCGAGCTGGGGGTAACCTGGGCAGGTGACTCCACGGAGGCAACGCCGGTGCCGCTGGACGCCGCCATCATATTTGCACCGGTGGGCGCGCTGGTGCCGGCCGCACTGCGGGCCGTTGCCAAGGGCGGGCGTGTCGTCTGCGCCGGCATTCATATGAGTGACATACCGTCGTTTCCGTATCACATCTTGTGGGGTGAACGACAGGTGTTGTCGGTCGCCAATCTGACGCGAGCCGATGGCGAGCAGTTCTTCGCGCTGGCGGCGCGTGCCGGCGTGCGAACGCAAATCGAGACGCTACCGCTGGCCGCGGCCAACGAAGCGCTGATGCGACTGAAGCAGGGGGATGTTCGCGGTGCTTTTGTGTTGGACCCGTCCGAATCGGGCGACTGACCGGTGGCTGTGTTGCTGTGTCAAGTCGGCAATGGCCGCCGGTCGTTGATCTGCGCAAGCCTGCTTACCAGAATTCGCAGAAAAGATTTGTTGAACTGTTTCTGCAGTGCGTCGGTGGATTCCTGCAAGGCGTGCGCCTTGATTTTGATCAGAGTGATGTCTGACGTTGACGTGATCGTCGTGTTACGAGGTTGGCGTATTTTCTCGAAGTAGAGCAGCTCACCAAAGCAGTCATTTGGGCCCAACTTGTCCACAACCTTGCCGGCCTTCTTGACCTCTGCCTCACCTTCGACGATGAGATAGAAACTTTCGCCGATTTCACCTTCAGTAGTGATGTCCTTGCCGGCGGGATGTCGATGCCAGGTACTGATTCTCACAATCTCCCACGTCTCAATTTCGCTGAAATCGCGGAAGAATGGAATTTTGTTAATGGATTCGTATTTGTGCGTGTCAGTGATCGTGTCGGTCGGCAGTTCCAGGTGGCGGTACGACTGGGCGAGTTCGCGAGAGAACTCGGACCAGGACTTGAAGCGTACTGACAGATCTTTCGC